>JAGWTW010000079.1 GCA_028868735.1 Hyphomicrobiales bacterium
ACGAGATCGACGGACGCCGCATACATATCGGCGCCGTCCCTGTCGGCATCTCCGGTTCGATTTATGCGCGCGCGGCGCGCACTGCGGCGAATTCTCCGTTCATTCGCCAATTGCTCGACAGCCTCGGCGGCCGAAAATTGATGCTCGGGGTCGACCGTCTCGACTATTCGAAGGGCATCGTCCAGCGCATGCAGGCATTCGACCATTTTCTCGAGGCGTCGCCGGATTGGCGCAACCGCGTGACCTTTCTTCAGATCACGCCCAAGAGCCGCGAAGAAGCCCATGGTTACAAAGAGATGGAATCGAACGTCACTGCGCTCGTGGGTCAGATCAACGGCAAGTATGGCGAAGCGGCGTGGACGCCAATTCGATATGTCAACAGGTCGCATAGCCGCAAGACTCTCGCCGGCGTCTATCGCGTCGCCAATGCGGCTCTCGTGACGCCGTTGCGCGACGGCATGAACCTCGTCGCCAAGGAATTTGTCGCCGCTCAGGACGAAGAGGATCCGGGGGTGCTGATCCTTTCGCAATTCGCCGGCGCCTCCGCTCAACTCGAAGGCGCGCTGATGGTGAATCCTTATGAAAAGGAAGGAGTTGCTGCGGCAATTCGTCGTGCGCTGGAAATGCCGCGCGAAGAACGCGTCGCGCGTCACGCGGGTATGCTCAAGACAGTCGTCGATCAGGATATCGATCGTTGGGCGAACGATTTTCTGACGCGCCTTTCGGAAGCCCGTCAGAAATGGTCGCTGCTCGATGGATTGCGCCACATGTTGAGCGGTCGCTTCGCCGAGGAAAGAGGCGCCGGAAAAAAGACCGCGTAAGCTCTTGCCAACCCCGTCCGAATACGGTCGGTTACCCGCCGACCGATCCGTCGTCATCTCGACGACGATAAAAAGAGGACGGGACGGGAATGCGCAAAATCGTATTGGCCATGGCCGCTGGCATGTCACTGACCGTGAGCGCAGCGATCGCCGAAGACTTGAAGATCGCGCTGATCCATGGCCGCACCGGCGCGCTGGAAGCTTACGCAAAGCAGACCGAAACCGGCCTGCGCATGGGCTTCGAATATGGGACCAAGGGAACGATGGAGGTCGACGGCCGCAAGATCGTGATCGTCACCAAGGATGACCAGTCGAAACCCGATCTCGCCAAGACCGCGTTGCAGGAGGCCTACGAAGACGACAAGGTCGCGCTCGCGATCGGCACCACATCGTCCGCGGCCGCGCTCGCCATGCTCCCCGTCGCCGAAGAGGAAAAGAAAATCCTCATCGTCGAACCGGCTGTCGCCGACAGCATCACCGGCGACAAGTGGAATCGCTATATTTTCCGCACGGCCCGCAATTCCTCGCAGGATGCGATCTCCAACGCGATTTCGATCGGCAAGCCGGGGACCTATATCGCGACGCTCGCGCAGGATTATGCGTTCGGCCGCGACGGCGTCGCCGCCTTCAAGGAAGCGCTCGCCAAGACCGGCGCCACGCTCGTCTCGGAAGAATACGCGCCTGTCGCTACGACTGATTTCACCGCTGTCGGCCAACGCCTGTTCGACGCGCTGAAGGACAAGCCAGGCCGCAAGATCATCTGGATCGTCTGGGCCGGCGCCGGCAATCCGTTCAAGCTTCAGGACATGGATCCGAAGCGCTACGGCATCGAATTGTCGACCGGCGGCAATATCCTTCCGGTGCTCGCGGCTTACAAGGCGCTGCCCGGCATGGAGGGCGCGACCTATTATTATTACGATATCCCGAAGAACCCAGTGAATGATTGGCTCGTCGCCGAGCACCAGAAGCGCTTCAACGCGCCGCCGGATTTCTTCACCGCCGGCGGATTTGCCGCAGCCATGTCCGTCGTCGCCGCCGTCCAGAAGGCGAAGTCGCTCGATACCGAGAAACTGATCGCGGCCATGGAAGGCATGGAGTTCGACACGCCGAAGGGCAAGATGATCTTCCGCAAGGAAGACCATCAGGCGCTGCAATCCATGTACGGCTTCAAGGTCAATGCCGATACGTCGACGCCTTGGGCGCAGCTCGTGCTCACCAAGGAAATCAAGATCGACGACATGCAGGTGCCGATTCGCAACAAGCGCTGACGCGCAGGTTTTCGTCGGGCGGAAGACCAGACGTCACGGCGTTCGGCCGCGGTCCGCAGCGATCGCGGCCATCCCTGCTTCCGCAACAGGCGGGGCGGGGCAGCGAGGGGGCGAATTCCGCGATGTCGGTATCTCTCGAGACGCGCGATCTCACGATCAGGTTCGGCGGACATGTGGCCGTCGACCGCGTGTCCTGCGTTTTTCGGCCCGGCGAACTCACCGCCATCGTCGGCCCGAACGGCGCCGGCAAGACCACCTATTTCAATCTGATCTCCGGCCAGTTGCGTGCGAGCGCCGGCCAGGTTCTGCTCGACGGCGTCGACATCACGCCGGAAAGCGCGCCGTTGCGCGCGCGGCGCGGCCTCGGACGCGCGTTCCAGCTCACCAATCTCTTTCCCAATCTCACCGTCGCCGAAAACGTGCGCCTCGCCGTGCAGGCGGCGCGCGGCGTTCATTACGACATGCTGCGGCCCTGGGCGCTGCGCCGCGATCTCATCCAGCGCGCCGACGAAATTTTGGGCGAGGTCGCGCTCGAATCGAAACGCGCGCATTCGGCGGCCGTATTGTCGCACGGCGATCAGCGCAAGCTGGAGGTCGCCCTGATGATCGCGCTCGAGCCGCGCGTGTTCATGTTCGACGAGCCGACCGCAGGCATGAGCGTCGACGAAGCCCCGATCGTGCTCGATCTCATCGCGCGTCTCAAGAAGGATGCGTCCAAGATCATCATGCTGGTCGAGCACAAGATGGACGTCGTGCGCTCGCTCGCCGACCGCATCATCGTGCTGACGAACGGAGCCTGCGTCGCCGACGGCGATCCCGCGACCGTTATCGCGAGCCCGGTGGTGCAGGAGGCCTATCTCGGGATCGCGCCGAAGGAGAAGGCGGCGTCATGAGCGACGCGTTGCTCACCCTCTCCGGCGTGCATACGCACATCGGCCGCTATCACATCCTGCACGGCGTCGATTTCAGCGTGCCGAAGGGCCGCACCACCATGCTGCTCGGCCGCAACGGCGCCGGCAAGACGACGACGTTGCGCACGATCATGGGCCTGTGGCGCGCGTCTCAGGGCTCTATCAATTTCGAAGGCGCATCGATCGAAAAGATGGACACGCCCGACGTTGCGCGCGCCGGCATCGCGCTGGTGCCGGAAACGATGGCGATCTTCTCCGATCTCACCGTGCGCGAGAACATCGTGCTCGCCGCGCGCGACGGTCCGCCGGACGAGCGGCGGCTCGCGTGGATTTTCGGCTTCTTCCCGGCGTTGAAGAAATTCTGGCTGTCGCGGGCCGGCACGTTGTCCGGCGGGCAGAAACAGATGCTCTCGATCGCGCGCGCCATCATCGAGGAGCGCAAGCTCATTCTGATCGACGAGCCGACCAAGGGTCTGTCGCCGGCCATCGTCGGCGCGCTGATCGAATGTCTGCAGGAATTGAAACGCGGCGGCGCGACGATCCTGCTCGTCGAGCAGAATTTCCGCGTCGCGCAGGAGGTCGGCGACCTCGTCTGCGTCATGGATTCCGGCCGCATCGCCCATGCCGGCGCGATGGCCGATCTCGCGGCGGACGACAAGTTGCAGCAGCGCCTGCTCGGCCTTTCCCTGGACAGCCACCAATGAGCGCAGCCGAAAGCCAGACCCTCGACGCCGGCGCCGCCCTGCCGCAGCAGAAGACGGATTATGTCCCGATCCTGCTGCCGTTCGCGCTGGCGCTCGTCGCCTACCCCTTCGTCGGCTCGTTCTCGACATGGCTGACGCTCACGCTCGCCGGCCTCGCCATGGGCATGATGATCTTTGCGATGGCGTCCGGCCTGACGCTGGTTTTCGGTCTGATGGATGTGATGAACTTCGGCCACGGCGCTTTCATTTCGGTCGGCGCCTATCTCGCGATGGTCGCCATCGCGCCGATGGCGGGCTACGCGCACACTGACGCCCTGGGTCCCGGTCTTCTCGCGCTTCTGCCGGCGATCGCGCTCGCGATGATCGGTTCGGCGGCGGCGGGCTATGTATTCGAACGCGTGCTGGTGCGGCCGGTCTACGGCCAGCACCTCAAGCAGATCCTGATCACGATGGGCGGGCTGATCGTGACGGAGCAAGTGCTCTATGCGGCGTTCGGCCCGCAGATCAATCCGCTGCCGCGTCCGGAAGCCCTGCACGGTTCGATCGATTTCGCGGGCGCGGCGATCGAAAAATACCGCCTGTTCGTCGTCATCGTCGGCCTCGTCGTGTTCGCGCTGCTGCAATTTCTGCTGACGCAGACGAAGATCGGCCTGCTCATCCGCGCCGGCGTCGAGAACAAGGAAATGGTCGAGGCGCTCGGCTACCGCATCCGCCGCCTGTTCGTCGGCGTGTTCATGGCGGGTTCGGCGCTCGCCGGGCTCGGCGGCCTGCTCTGGGCCTTCAATCAGGAGCAGGCGCACGCCTCCATGGGCGGCGAAATGATGGTGCTGACCTTCATCGTCATCATCATCGGCGGCCTCGGCTCGGTCGGCGGCTGCTTCATCGGCGCCGTACTCGTGGCGCTGCTCAACAATTACACGGCCTTCCTGCTGCCGAAGGCCGCGCTGGTCTCCACCATTCTGCTCATGGTCGTCGTGCTGCTGTGGCGGCCGCGCGGGCTTTACGCGGTGACGAGCCGATGACGATGCTCCTGTCCGGAAACCCGCCGCGCGGCAAGCTGCTGACCGCGCTGATCGTCCTGATCGTCGCAGCGCTGGCCTTCGCGCCTTTCATCCTTCAGGGCTCGAAGCCGCTGAACGTCGCCGCCACAATCTGCGTCTTCGCTCTGCTTGTCGCCTCCTATGACGTGCTGCTCGGCTATGCCGGCATCGTGTCCTTCGCGCACACCATGTTCTTCGGCATCGGCGCCTACGGCGTCGCGATCGCGCTCTACGGCCTCGGGCCGAGCTGGACCTCGATCCTGATCGGCCTTCTCGCCGCGCTCCTCGTCGCAGGCGTGCTTGCGCTCGCCATCGGCCTGTTTTCGCTGCGCGTACAGACCATCTTCTTCGCCATGGTGACGCTGGCGGTGGCTTCCGCCTTCGCGGTCGGCGCATCGCAATTGTCGTGGCTCACCGGCGGCGAGGACGGACGCACATTCTCCACGCCGGCGCTGCTGCGGCCGGGATACAGGCTCGTCGAGAACGGGCCGTTCGGCGTCGAGATCAACGGCCGCACGCTCACCTATTATCTCGTCTTCTTCGGCGTCGTGTTTTTGTTCCTGCTCCTGCTGCGCATCGTCGAATCGCCGTTCGGCCGCGTGTTGCAGGCGATCCGCGAAAATCCGTTCCGCTCCGAGGCGCTCGGCTACCGCATCGTCGTGCATCGCACGGCCGCCGTCGTGATCGGCGCGCTGTTCGCAGCCTGCGCCGGCGCGCTCAACGCGATCTGGTTGCGCTATACCGGGCCCGATACGACGCTCTCCTTCTCCATCATGCTCGACATTCTCGTGATGGTGGTCATCGGCGGCATGGGCACGCTGTACGGCGCCATCGTCGGCGCGGCGGTTTTCGTCGTGGCGCAGAATTATCTGCAGGCCTTGATGGGCGTGGCCTTCAAGGCGATCAATGCGGCCGGGCTGCCGTTCCTCGCCGGCTTCTTCAATCCGGATCGCTGGCTGCTCTGGCTCGGCCTGCTATTCATCCTCAGCGTCTATTTCTTCCCGACCGGAATCGTCGGGAAATTGCGGGCGGAAACCAAATGAGCGGACCTCTCTCGAAATACCTCACCATTCTCGATCGCGAGATCCATTATGTCGAATGGGGCGATCCCTCGAAACCGAAGCTCGTCATGTGGCACGGCCTCGCGCGCACCGGCCGCGATTTCGACGATCTCGCGCAGGCGCTCTCGCAGGACTGGAACATCGTCGCGCCCGACACGATCGGCCGCGGCCTCTCGCAATGGAGCCCGAAGCCGGAAGCCGAATATTGCTACGATTTCTACGCGACGCTCGCGACCGCCTTCGTCGACGCCCTGGGCTGGCGGACGTTCGACTGGGTGGGCACGTCGATGGGCGGCGGCATCGCCATTCGCGCGGCGGCCGGCCCGCTGTCGGGGCGCATCGGAAAACTCGTGCTCAACGACATCGGGCCGGAAATCAATCCGGCCGCGGTCGAGCGCATTCGCTCCTACGCCGGCAAGCCGCCGCGCTTCGAGCGCGTGAGCGAACTCGAAGCCTACCTGCGCCAGATCTACATTCCCTACGGCTGGCTGAGCGACGCGCAATGGCGCCGCATGACGGAGACGTCCGCGCGCCGCCTGCCCGACGGCGGGATCACCACGCATTACGATCCGAACATGGTGATGCAGTTCGTGCACCATCCCGACGACAATCTGCAATGGGCGCAATGGGCTGACATCGATTGCCCCATGCTCTGCCTGCGCGGCGAGAAGTCCGACCTGCTGCTGCCCGACATCGCCGCGAAAATGCCGAAGGAGAATCCGCGCTGCCGCGTCGTGGAGGTGAAAGGCTGCGGCCACGCGCCGGCGCTGAACGTGCCGGAGCAGATCGGATTGGTGCGCGATTTCTTGTTCGGGTGAGGCGCGGCCGATAGCCGCTCATTCTGACAGGCCAGGGAACTGGATTCCCGCTTGCGCGGGAATGACAGATCGAGTCAATTGCGCCTTCAAGGAAGGTTTCCGCAACCGTCTGCCGGCGTCATTCCCGCGCAAGCGGGAATCTAGTTCCCGAACCCTCGCGCGCTCTGGCAATCAAGCGTTCAGGTCGAGATACAGGTCGCGCCAGTCCGGGTTCGACCATCACCCCTTCGCCGCCTCCGCATATCCCGCGTAGGAATGTTTCAGCGTCGCGTGGTTGAGCAGCATTTCCGCGACCTGCTTTTTCCCCGACGAATCGAAGATGCGCGAACGCACCCAATAGCTCTCCGTGCGCTTGCTTTCGGACAGCGCGACGATCTCGCGGCGGATGACATAGTCCTCGCCCACGAACAGCGGCCCGTCGATCATCCGGATTTCCTGATCGGCGAACAGGCCGACCGCCGGCCCCTTCACGGGAAAGCGCGCCTTGGTCGAGGAATATTCTGCCAGCACGCTCACCATCTCCAGCGGCACGATCGGCCGGCCCCAGGGCGAGGCCGCGGCGTCCGAATACCAGGGCGAGGTCTCGGTGATGACCTTCAGCTTCTGGGCGAGCGAGAACGGATAGAGCTTGCCCATGTTCTGGTCGGGGTCCATCCGCACGCGTTCGTCTTCCGCGCCCTTCAGGCCGACATGGAGATCGGCGAGAATCACGAGCTTCTGCGGCGGCCGAAGCTGTTTCAGCCGCGCCTCGAGGAGGGTCTCGCCATGGTCGGGGCCGATCGACGCGGAGGCTTCCAGCACGGGCGTGCCGTCCGCCTTGTGCGCCCAGGCCTTCGTCGCGCGGCCGCCCGGGGCGGGCATTTCCGCCGACGCGCGTACCTCTTCGCCTTCGACCGCCATGTTCAGGTAATGCGACGACAGGCACCCGGTCTCGTACCAGGCGCGGCCGAATATGCGTTCGAGCAGCGGCGGAAACAGCGAGAAATGGGTCGGCCCCTCGATCGGCCCGGCGCGGAACCCGAGCTTCTCGGCCATCGCGTCGTCGTGGATCGAGGAATGGCCGCCGTATTCCTGATCCGCCAGCATCTGACGCGGCGCGCGCAGCGGTCCGGTGAGCGTGAGCGGCGTGTCGAAAGCGAATCCCTTGGTCATGCGGCGTGTCTCCCGGCCCGCAGGCTAGCGCGGGCAGGGAGGCGCATTCAATCGGCGGCGCGCCGCGCTCACATGATGAGCGCGATCGTCGCGGCGAGCGCGAGCCCGCAGACGGTCAGCACGGCGCAGACGGCGGCGGCGAGTTCGAGGCCGGCCTTGCGCATGGCGCCGTCGACGACGAGCGGCTTGTCGCTCGCCGGGGCCGGGGGGAACAGGTCGAAGGGGCGATCGATGCTGGACATGGAAGCCTCCGCCTTCTCGTTCGATAGCCGATCTTCTATCGCGTACGAGCGCGGGACACGGGTTAGGCGCCTCACAGAATCCGGCGGTTTCCCGCGGCCGGACGACAAGGCTGTGCGAAACCTCACAACCGCCTGGGGCTTGGCCGCTCGCTTCCGCCGGCCGCATATCGACGGGCGCCGGCTCCTCCGTTATAAGGGCCGCGCACTACGCCGGGCAGCCGCGCCAGAGGATGTTTCCGGCGACGACGGGCGGGGCTGTCGTACTGACCGGAATTTGAAGGGCGCGCGAGGCCAGTTCATGCCTTCCTATATCGATCTGGGAATTATCGGCGTTATTTTGCTGTCGGCGCTCCTGGCCATGCTGCGCGGGTTCACCCGCGAAATTCTGGCCATCGCGTCCTGGGGCCTGGCCGCGGTCGCCGCCCTTTATCTGCATCCCCTCGTACTTCCCTACGTAAAACCCTACATAGCGAAAGACACGATCGCGCTCGCCGTCGCGGCGGCGGCGGTCTTCTTCGTTGCGCTCATCCTGGTGTCGATCGTCACGGTCCGGTTCTCGGACATGATTCTCGATTCCAAGGTCGGCGCGCTCGACCGTTCGCTCGGTTTCGTCTTCGGAGCCGCAAGGGGTCTGCTGCTGTGCGCCGTCGCCTTCATCTTCTTCAACTGGCTGATGCCGGACAAATCGCAGCCCGAATGGGTGAAGAACGCCAAGATGAAACCGCTTCTGTCGGTCACCGGCGACCAGATCATGGCCTTCCTGCCGGACGATCCGGAAAGCATTCTCGCCAAATTCAAGAAAAAGACCGGCCTGCCGTCCGAGGACGCGCCCGCCGAGACCGATCAGGAGACCAAGCCCGCGGCGCCCGCGCCTGCGGCCAAGCCCGCGCCGGCCAAGCGCACGGACGCCGGGCCGCCGAATCCGACCGCCGCCGACCGCAAGGGCCTCGACGCTCTCGTGACCGGCGCCACGCGACGCTAGCCGACTCGCCGCGGCCCGCGCTATGTGAGGTTTTGTGCAGCCCCCGACGCTGCATGGAGTGGAAATGATGACGCAGACGTCCGGCCAAATCGACGACGAAGCTTTCGATCTCGACGCCGACCGGCTGCGCGAGGAATGCGGCGTCTTCGGCATTTTCGGCCATCCCGACGCCGCCGCCATCACGGCGCTCGGCCTGCATGCGCTCCAGCATCGCGGTCAGGAGGCGGCCGGCATCGTGTCGTTCGACGGCCAGCGCTTCCATTCGGAGCGCCGGCTCGGCCTCGTCGGCGACCACTTCTCGCGGCAGAGCACGATCCAGGGCCTGCCGGGCGATTCCGCCATCGGCCATGTCCGCTATTCGACGACCGGCGAGACCATCCTGCGCAACGTGCAGCCCTTGTTCGCCGAGATTTCGTCGGGCGGCTTCGCCGTCGCCCACAACGGCAACCTCACGAACGGCCTGACGCTGCGGCGCGAGCTCATCCGCGACGGCGCGATCTACCAGTCGACGTCGGACACCGAAGTCGTGCTCCACCTCGTCGCGCGCAGCCGCAAGCAGCGCATCATCGAGCGCTTCATCGAGGCGCTGCGCCAGCTCGAGGGCGCCTATTCGCTGGTGGCGCTCTCCAACAAGAAGCTGATCGGCGCGCGCGATCCGCTCGGCATTCGTCCCCTCGTCATCGGCGAACTCGACGGAAAGTACATTCTCGCCTCGGAAACGGTCGCGCTCGACATCATCGGCGCGCGCTTCGTGCGCGACGTGCAGAACGGCGAGGTCGTCGTAATTTCGGAGGACGGCGTCGAGAGCCTGCGGCCGTTCCCGCCGCAACAGGCGCGCCCCTGCATCTTCGAATACATCTATTTCTCGCGTCCCGATTCGATCGTGCACGGCCGCCATGTCTACGATGTGCGCAAGGCGATGGGCGCGCAGCTCGCGCGCGAATCCGGCGTGGACGCCGACGTGATCGTGCCGGTGCCCGATTCCGGCGTGCCGGCTGCGATCGGCTATGCGCAGGAATCCGGCATACCCTTCGAACTCGGCATCATCCGCAACCATTATGTCGGCCGCACCTTCATCCAGCCCACGCAAAACGTGCGCGAGCTCGGCGTGCGCATGAAGCACAACGCCAATCGCAGCGTGGTCGCGGGCAAGCGCATCGTGCTGATCGACGATTCGATCGTGCGCGGCACGACCTCGGTCAAGATCGTGCGCATGATGCGCGAGGCCGGCGCGCGCGAAGTGCATTTCCGCATCTCGTCGCCGCCGATCACCCATCCCGATTACTACGGCATCGACACGCCCCAGCGCGACAAGCTGCTGGCGGCGACCCACAGTCTCGACGAGATGCGCGAATATATCGGCTGCGATTCGCTCGCCTTTCTCTCGGTCGACGGCATCTACAAGGCGATGGGCGAGCCCGGCCGCAACGCGCAGCGCCCGCAATTCACCGACCATTGCTTCACCGGCGATTATCCGACGACGCTGACCGACGTCGTCGGCGAATCGGTCAAGCAGCAATTGTCGCTGCTCGCCGAGACGGGTTAGGCCGAACTTCATGTCCACATCGCTTTCGGGGCGCATCGCGCTCGTCACCGGCGCCTCGCGCGGCATCGGCCGCGCGGTTGCGCTCGAGCTTGCGCGGGCGGGCGCCCATGTCGTGGCGCTGGCGCGCACGCAGGGCGCGCTCGAGGAGCTCGACGACGAGATCCGCAAGGCGGGCGGCGAGGCGACGCTCGTTCCCTGCGATCTCGTCGATCACGACGCGCTCGATCGGCTTGGAGCCGCCATTCACGAACGCTGGGGCAAGCTCGACATACTCGTCGGCAACGCCGGCCTGCTCGGCGTGCTCTCGCCGCTCGGCCACATCGATCCGAAGGAATGGGACAAGGTGTTCGCCGTGAACGTCACGGCGAACTGGCGGCTCATTCGCTCGCTCGACCCGCTCCTGAAGAGGTCCGACGCCGGCCGGGTGGTGTTCCTGTCCTCGGGCGCAGGCCATCGCGCGGATCTGCGCGCCTACTGGGGCCTCTACGGAACGACCAAGGCGGCGCTCGACGCGCTCGCACGCTTCTACGCCGCGGAAACGCAGAACATCACCAACATCCGCGTGAACCTGTTCCAGCCGGGACCGTTGCGCACCGCGATGCGGCAGAAGGCCATGCCCGGCGAGGATCCGATGACGTTGAAGACGCCCGAGGACGCCGCTCCCAAAATCGTCGAGATGTGCGCGCCCGCCTGGGCCGAAACGGGCAGGCTCTACGATTTTCCGCAGGGCAGACTGTTGGCGTTTCGCGACCCCGCCTGACGCGTCCGCCGCGCCACGGCCTCTTCGGCCTTTCGATGCATATGCGAGCGGCTCGAGCCAGACTCGCGCCGCGAAAATGCATCGCGATTAACGTATGTGAATCTGGCGAGACCGTTAGACACTTAGTCTTCGCACGCGGGGGTGATTTGGCCGTCGCTTGCGGCGATCGGAATGCGGTTGATGACGACAGGCGATTGCGACGAGTTGGACGGCGTGTGGTCGCCGGCGCAATTGGCTGCCGCCGGATCCGCATTCGACATGATCATACGCGCGCAGAGACCGTCGGGCGCTCACGACCGCGAAACCATAGCCCGCATCGTCCTCGCAATCGTGGCCAATCAGAAAAATCCGGAGGCCGCGCAGGTTGCTAAAGCCGCGCTCGCGTCGCTCAAGCCGCTGCTTGATTGGCGCCAAAACGTATTTTCGTAACGAGCGCGTCGCGCCCGTATCGAGGAGGCTTCCGCGTGATCGGATTAGGCGTTATCCTGGGTTAATTCGTTGCGTTTTTGCAGGCGCAGGATCGTCGTCTATTTTTTGGGGCGCCTGCCGCCCAGAGCCAAGCTCCGTCAGCGTTCATGCCGATTTCCTTTATCCGACGCCTCGAAAGTTTCGTTCAGCTGAGCGAGCATGAAAGGCGATCGCTGAATCGCGCCTTCGAAGGACGCAGGACATATGGACCGGGCGCCGATATCTTGCGCGAGCACGACGAGCGCCTGGGCATGGGCGTGGTGCTTTCCGGCGTGGCCGGGCGCTATCGTTCGCTGGGCGACGGGCAGCGCCAGTTCGTGGGATATCTGCTGCCGGGAGACCTTCTCTACTTCGGCGCCTTGAGCGAGCGCGTTGACTGCGGCGTGAAAGCGTTTGGATCGACGGTGGTCGCACGCGGGTCGGCGCAGGAGTTTATGGCGCTTTCCGCGCAGAACGCCGGCATCGCGCTCGGGCTGTGGAAAGCGATCATCCAGGATCTTTCGATTTCGCGCGAATGGACGCTCAATGTCGGTCGGCGCAACGCCGAACAGCGCATCGCGCATCTGATCTGCGAGCAATACACGCGATTGTCCGCGATCGGCGCGGCTGAAAACAACCGCTTCGTCATGCCGATCACCCAGCGCGATATCGCAGACAGCGCCGGTCTGACCACCGTGCACGTCAATCGGGTTCTTCAACGTCTCAAGCGTGACGAACTCGTCCGCATCGAAAACGGCGTCTGCACCATCCAGGACTGGGCCGCGCTGGCGGACCGTGCGAAGTTCGACCCGTTCTACCTGCATCTGTCGCGCTCCGCTCTCTAGATCGGCCACGACGATCATCGCTCTGGCGCGCACAGGCGGGGGCGCTACAATGCCGGCCTGTCGAAAGGCGATATCGAGGGCGCGAGGGCGAAATGAACTTCGAATTCGACGAGCGTGCGCGGGAAATGCGGGATCGTGTCGAGACGTTTTTTCGAACGGAGATCCTTCCGCTGAATCCGGCCTACCGCCGCGCGCTCAAGGCCGATCCGGCCGAAGCGAGGGCGATCGTGCGCACCTTGCAGGACAAGGCGCGGAACCTCGGCCTCTGGAACCTGGCGGTGCCCGGCCTCGACGAGGACGCGCCGGGCGTGCGGCTCACCAATCTGCAATTCGCTCCGCTCGCCGAAATCATGGGACGTTTGCACTGGGCGTCCGAAGTCTTCAACTGTCACGCGCCCGACGTACCGAATATGGAGGTGCTGGCGAAATACGGAACGCCCGAGCAGAAGCGCAGGTGGCTCGCGCCGCTCCTCAACGCCGAAATCCGCTCCTGTTTCGGCATGACGGAGCCGGATGTCGCCTCGTCGGACGCCAACAATATCGCGACCAGGATAGAACGGGTCGGCGACGAATTCGTCATCAACGGGCGCAAGTGGTTCGCAACCGCCGCCGCCAATCCCGATTGCAGATTATGCGTGCTCGTCGGCGTGACGGATCCGGACGCGCCGCGCGGGAGACGGCATTCCGTCGTGCTCGTGCCGATGGACAGTCCGGGCCTCGAGATCGTCAGGAAAATTCCCGTTTTCCATCACGTCGACGAGACCAGTCCCCACACGGAGCTGCGGCTCGAGAACGTCCGGATTCCCGTTTCGAACCTGCTCGGCAAGCAGGGCGAAGGATTTGCGGTCGGGCAGGCGCGGCTCGGGCCTGCGCGCATCCATCATTGCATGCGCGCGATCGGAACGTGCGAGGTTCTCATCCAGCTGATGTACGAACGTGCGGGCGCCCGCAAGACCTTCGGCCGCGCCGTCATCGAAAATGCGAACGTGCGCGACATGATCGCTTCGAGCCGGCTCGAGCTCGAACAATGCCGGTTGATGATCCATCGCGCCGCCTGGACCATCGATACGCACGGCGATCATGCCGCGCGGCGCGACATCGCGCTCATCAAGGTCGCCGTCGCAAGGGCCTATCAGGCGATCGCCGACCGCGCCTTGCAGATCTTCGGCGCCATGGGCGTTACGGACGACACGCCGGTCGCCGCCGCCTTCACGCAGGCGCGCGCGTTCAGAATCTACGACGGACCGGACGAAGTGCACCTGCGCGGCATTTTCGGCATGGAAAAGCCGGGCGCGGCGGGCGAAAGCCGTTTCTATCTGTCCTGAATCGCTATCGCGTCGCCTCGATCCAGGCCTTCGTCTGCGCTTCCGGATCTCCGGCGCGAACGATGTCGGTGACGACGGCCGCGGAATCGGCCCCTCCCGCCAGGCAGAGCTTCGCGCGTTCGATCGTCAGGCCGCCGATGGCGACGAGCGGCCGGCCGCCGATCAATTTCTTCCATTCCGCAAGCCGATCGACCCCCTGCGGCGCCCATGGCATTTTCTTCAGGAGCGTCGGATAGACCGGTCCGAGCGCGACATAGTCCGGATCGAGCGACAGCGCGCGGTCGAGTTCGGCGCGATCGTGCGTCGATACGCCGACCTTCACGCCAGCCTTGCGGATCGCCTTCATGTCGGCGGTGTCGAGATCGCCCTGGCCGAGATGAATGTAGTCGCAGCCGGCCTCGATCGCCGCGGCCCAGTAATCGTTGACGATCAGCTGGGCGCCGGAGGCCTCGCAGAAACTCTTCGCACGAACGATGTCGCGCGCGACGTCGCGCTCGCTTGCATCTTTCATGCGCAACTGAATGAGCTTCGCGCCGGCGCCGACGATGCGCAGGACCCAGTCGGCGGAATCGACGATGGGATAGAACGGATCGAGGGTCTGATACGCGCGCGTCACGAAAACGCCCTCCCGAACACCGGCGTCGAGGGCGCCGCCATGTCGCGCGGCTCCATCGGCGTCGCAAGAAAGGCCTCGCGCCCCGCGCGAACCGCAAGCTTGAACGCGTGCGCCATCGCGACGGCGTCGCCCGCCTTTGCGATCGCCGTGTTGAGCAGTACCGAATCGTAGCCGAGTTCGAGCGCCTGCGCGGCGTGCGAGGGCGCGCCGATCCCGGCGTCGACGACGAGCGGCGTGTCGGGAAAATGCGCGCGCAGCGCCTTCAGGCCGAACACATTGTTCAGGCCGCGGCCCGAACCGATCGGCGCGCCCCAGGGCATGAGCACTTCACAGCCTGCGCCCAGCAGCTTCTCTGCGACGATCAGGTCTTCGGTCGTATAGGGAAAAACCTGGAAGCCGTCGTTGGAAAGAATCCGCGCGGCCTCGACAAGCCCGAACACGTCGGGCTGGAGCGTATCGTCCTCGCCGATCACTTCGAGTTTGATCCATGGCGTGTCGAAGATTTCGCGCGCCATCTGCGCGGTCGTCACCGCTTCCTTCACCGTCTTGCAGCCGGCGGTGTTGGGCAGAACGCGCAGCCCCAATCCCTTGATGAGATCCCAGAACGCGCCGCCCGCGCGCGCGCCGCCGGCCTCGCGCCGCAACGACACGGTCACGACCTCGGCGCCCGACGCGCGCACGGCGTCCGCCAGAATCGCCGGCGATTCGTACATGGATGTGCCCACGAGCAGGCGGGAGCCGAGCTTCGCGCCGTAGACCTCGAGCGCGTCGTCCGCGCGGGCGATGGCGTCCATCTTCATCCTCCCTGTCGCGGCGTGAGGATCTCGACCTCGTCGCCCTCTGCGATCGTCGTTTCGCGCCGGTCCTTCTTGCGCACGAAGGTCTGGTTGAGCGCGGTCGCCACGGTCGTATCCCCATAGTCGAGTTCGTCGAGCAGCGCGGCGAGCGTTCGGGCGCGCACCTCCCTTGCCTCGCCGTTGACGCGAATGTTCATTGCATCAGCTCCGGAAAATGCGCGTCCTTCGTCACGATGTCCGCGGCGCGCGAAGCAAGCGCGGGCGACAGCAGAAAACCGTGGCGATAGAGGCCATTGATTGCAATGGTGCGGCCGCGCTTCGTGATGCGCGGCAGATTGTCCGGATAGGTCGGGCGCACGTCGCCGCCGATCTCCACGATCTCGGCTTCGGCGAAGGCGGGATGGACCGTGTACGCAGAGCCCAGCAATTCCATCATGGCGCGCGCGGTAATGCGTCCCGGCTCCTCGTTCTCCACCATCGAGGCGCCGACCATATATTCGTGCGGGTCGCTGCGCGGCACGATATAGACAGGGCGGCGCGGATGCAGCATGCGCACGGGCCGCGACAGCGAAACATCCTTCGTGCGCAGCACCAGCATTTCGCCTTTCACGCCTCTCAGGCCGGGCAACTGCGCTTTCGCCGCAAAACCGCGGCAATCGATCGTCCAGTCGAAGCCCGCTTCGTCGCCCAGCGATTCCCGCCCGAAATGCATGCGTGCGTTCGCCATGCCGGCGAGTTCGCGCGCAAGCGCCTGCGTCGCTTCGCGCGGCTCGAGATGCGCCTCGCGCGCAAAGAAGAGGCCGTAGGGAAAACGGTTCGCGAGATCGGGCTCTATCTCGCCGATGCGCGCGCCGTCGCATTCCTCGAATTCGCTCGTGCGCCGCGCAAAGCTGACGACGTCAGGTTTGTCCCGCGGCGGCGCGACGACGAGGCTGCCGTTCGTTTGCGCCACCGGCAGCGTCTTCGTCCAGAAATCCAGCGCCTCGACGCCGAGTTCGGTCACGATCGGCTCCGCCGCCTCGCGTTCGCACCACGGCGCGATCATCCCGCCGGCGTAATACGAACATCCGAGCCCCGGCCCCTCGCGCCGCTCGACCAGTTCGACCTCGACGTTGCGGCGCGCGAGTTCGAAAGCCGCCGTCAGGCCGGCAATCCCCGCGCCAATGACTTGCACGCGCATCGCGCGCTCCCGTTGGATCGTCCGGCCGGGCAGGGAATGGGAGGGGACCTCGGGTCCACGCCATCCCTCCGCCAGTGCGAACTGGATCAGGTTCTAAGGATCGCCGGGCCGCCCGAACTTTCGCTCGCGCGCTGCCGGCCTCTCAGCCCCCTGGCGGGGATCTCCTTGGCAGCGTGTATTTGGGCGCCCGCGGGCGGGTCCGTCAAGGGCGCGCGGCTCAGCCGCCCGGGTTTATCGGACGGTTCGCCGTCCAGTCCCAGTCGCCCTTGTCGCGGTTGCGCACAGCCTCCTTCCAGCCGACCTCTTCCGCGCGCAGCTTGAAATTGTAGCCTTCGGGCGAGTGGCGCGTGACGCCGTCGAAAATCGTCGCAAACATTTGCGTCTGCTTCAGGCCCATCGCCTCGATCGCCTGATTGATCATCAGCTTCTGCATCATGAGCTGGTTGACCGGAACCGTCGCCATGCGCGCGGCGAGCGCTTCTACCTCGGCGTCGAGCTTCTCCGGCGCGACCGCCTTGTGGACGAGGCCGATGCGCTGCGCCTCGCGCCCGTCGATCTTGTCGCCGGTGAACAGCATGCGCTTGGCCTGTTCCGGTCCCAGTCGATAGACCCACATGGCGGTCGTCGGGCAGCCCCACACGCGCGCGGGCATGTAGCCGATCTGCGCGTCCTCGGCCATCACGACGAGGTCGCTGCACAGCGCGATGTCGGATCCGCCGGCCACCGCAAAGCCGTGGACCTTGCAGACGACGGGACGATAGGAGCGCCACACGCTCATGAAGAGCTCGGTGTTGCGCATCATGAACGCGTAATCCTGCATCGGGTCCCACGGCATGGATTGCGCGACCGACACGCGCTCCTTCGATTGCGCGTAATAGGTGAGATCGTAGCCCGCGCAGAAGGCCGCGCCGGCGCCCGACAGAATGATGACATGCACGCCGGCGTCTGCGTTGGCGCGCGCAACGCAATCGGCGAGTTCCTGCGGAACCTCGTCGTCGATCGCGTTCATCACGTCCGGACGGTTGAGCGTTATGCGGCCGATGCGGCCGTCCTTCTCGTAAACCACCTTCGCCATGCGGCCTCCCTTTTCCGGGAGGATTGCGGGCGAGACGTCGTTTGGCAAGCGCGCTCAGGCCGCGGTCGCGCTGTCCTGCTGCGCGCCGAACCGGCCGAGAACGCGCGGATCGATGTCGGAGACGGGCATGACGACGAAGACATCCGTCGTGTTGAATTGCCGATCGATCACCGCGCCGTCGCCGAATTTCGCGCCGCATCGCAGATAGCCTTTGACGAGCGGCGGCAGTTCTGCGAGCGCCTTGCGCATGTCGATCGCGTCGCGCGGCATGCTC
Source organism: Hyphomicrobiales bacterium (assembly GCA_028868735.1). Classification (GTDB taxonomy): domain Bacteria; phylum Pseudomonadota; class Alphaproteobacteria; order Rhizobiales; family Beijerinckiaceae; genus JAJXWB01. Next base: position 17,865 of record JAGWTW010000079.1, read on the forward strand.
GCCGTCTCTGCGCGCCTGTCGACGCGCGCCGATGCGCGCCAGTCCGGCCCGCTCGCGGCGCAATGCGACAGGAAGCTCAGCGCCTGCGCGTGGCGGGCGGCGTCGACGCCCTCGAAGCTCGCGCAGCCGAACATGGCGTCGATCCCGTAATGGTCGATGTAAATTCCGATCCCGCGCCACAGCAGTTCGAGCGTTCGTTTCGAGCGATAGGGTTTCAGCACGCAGGAGCGGCCGAGTTCGAGAAAGTTCTTGTCCGGGTGGCGCGCGAGCAGCGGCGCGATGTCGAATTCCTGCGCGCTGTAGAATCCCGAATGCCTCTCTGCGACTTCCTGACGCAGAAGGCGATACGTGCCCACGACCTTCGGCTTGGCGCGGCCGAAGCGGTTGACCGTGGCGTGATCGATGACGACGAGGTGATCGCAGACGGCGTCGAACCGGCATACGTCGCGCCGAATGATCGCCGCGGTGCGGTCGGGAACGGCGCCGCCCTCCTCGTAGAACACCTTGTAGCGCAAGCGCTGCGCCTTGCGAACCCAGCGCTTCGTTTCGGCCAGGCGCAATTCCAGCGATCCGAGCCGCGCGAGCGTCCCGCCGAAATGCGCGCGCTTCTTTTTGCGTTTCGGGAATTCGAGGAGAACGGCGAGCGGTCCGCGTCCGTCGTCCGCCCTGTCGCGCTTTGCCATGCGAATCACCTTTGGGCCGATTGCGCCCGAAGTCGCACGTTTTGCAAACGCTATTGTGACGCCTCGGACCGGGCCTGCGCCGCTGTCCCTGTGGCCAGCCGCCGCACCGAGCCGACCAGCGCGTCGGCGTCGAACGGCTTCACGACAAAGTCCGAAAAGCCGGCGTCGAGCGCCGCCTGGCGATCCTCTTTCGCGGCGTTGGCGGTGAGCGCGATCAGCGGCGTGGGCGCAAGGCGCATCGCCGCCTGCACCGTTCGGATGCGGCGCGCCGCAGCGAGCCCGTCGAGCCGCGGCATGCGGATGTCGAGCAGGGCGACGTCGAACGGCGTGCGCTTGCCCTGTGCGGCGTCCTCGATCTCGGCGACCGCGGCGTGGCCGTCGGCGACGCGTTCCGCGAGCGCGCCCGCGCGTTCGAGGCAACGCTGCGCGATCAGGGCGTTGATGTCGTTGTCTTCCGCGATGAGGATGCGCAGGCCGCGCAACGGCAGCGGCCGCGCCTCGGCGCGCGCGGCGCCCGCGGCGGCGGTTTCGGCCTGCAGCCCGTCGGCGATGCGCGCGAGCAGCGAGGCGTGGCGCACGGGCTTGACGAGCCAGCCGTCGAACGCGCCGAGCACGTTCTGTCCGATCGTGCGGCGCTCGAACGGCGAGATGAGCACGAGCGTGCGTCCGGCGTGGGCCGCGCGCGCGGCTTCGGCGATGCGGCGCGCCGCGTGTTCGCCCAGCGCGCAATCGACGATGACGACTTCCGGCGCGGCGTGCTGCGCGAGCGCGAGCATGGCTTCGTCTTCGCCCTCCGCGCGCACGACCTCGGCGCCGACCGAGGCGAGCCGTTCGCCGAGATAAGGCGCCTCGAAGCGCGAGCGGCCGACGACGAGCGCGCGCCGGCCTTCGAGCGACATCGGGACCGCCTGCGGCGCGGGTTCGGCGCGCAGCGGCAGCGCGAGCGCGAAGACCGATCCCTTGTCGTCCGACTTCTCGAGGCCGAGCGATCCGCCCATGCGTTCCGCGAGCGCGCGCGAAATGGCGAGGCCCAGTCCGGCGCCGCCGTGCGCGGTGGTGGACGAGCCGTCGCCGCGCTCGAACTCCTCGAAAATTTTCGCCCGTCGATCCGCAGGGATGCCGGGGCCGGTGTCCTCGACGCGAAAGACGAGCGCGCCTTTCTCGCCACGAAGGACGCGCAGTCCGACGCCGCCGGCCTCCGTGAACTTCACCGCATTGCCGGCGAGATTGATGAGGATCTGGCGCAGGCGGGAGGCGTCGCCGACGACGCGCGCGGGAACGTCGGCGCCGATCGCGGCGGCGATCTCGATGCCCTTGCCCTGCGCGCGCGGCGCCAGCAACTCGACGACGCCTTCGACGAGCGGCGCAAGGTCGAACGGCGCGTCTTCGAGATCGAGGCGGCCGGCTTCGATGCGCGAGAAGTCGAGGATTTCGTCGATCAGGCTCGCCAGCGCGACGCCCGAGGTGCGGATGGCGGCGAGATAGGACCGCGCTTCCGCTTCGAGCGGCATGGACGACAGAAGGTCCGTCATGCCGAGAATGCCGTTCAGAGGCGTGCGGACTTCGTGGCTGACGGTCGCGAGAAAGCGCGACTTGGCTTCGCTGGCGGCTTCCGCGCGCTCGCCCGCGGCGGCCGCGGCCTTCAATTCCCAGACCTCGTCGCGCAGCCGCTCGCATTCGCGCTCGACCGTCGCGAGCTGCGCCGGGTCCCGGCGCGTGAACGCGAGGCGGCGCCCGGCGTAGAGGCCCGCCATCAGCGCGGCGACGGCGGCCGCTGCGGCCGCCAGGACGGTGTCGAACATGGAAAATCCGGTGCGCGCGAACGTGGCGCGATGCGGATCATCCGCCTTCATGGTGAAGAAAGGTTTGAGGCCGCCGGCCGGCCGCTATGCGGCGGCGCTCGCCCGCCGGTCGAGGCCCGTGCGATAGGCGAGCGCTTCGGCGAGATGCGGGCGGCGCACGGCGCTCGATCCGTCGAGATCGGCGATGGTGCGCGCGAGCTTCAGCACGCGGTGATAGCCGCGCGCGGACAGCGCGAAGCGTTCGGCCGCCTCGCGCACCAGCGCCTGCGCCGAGGTGTCGGGGGCCGCGAGGTCCTCGATCGCGCGGGTCGGCGCCGCGGCATTGGTCGTCACCCCGGCGAGGCCGATCGCGGCGTAGCGCTCCGCCTGTATCTTTCGTGCGCGAAGAACGCGGGCGGCGACTTCGGCCGAGCCTTCCGCCGGCGCCGGCAGGATCAGATCGGCGGCCGATACCGCGGGCACTTCGATCTGGAGATCGATGCGGTCGAGCAGCGGGCCGGAGAGCCGGGCCTGGTATTGCGAGGCGCAGCGCTGGGCGGGGCCGCGGCCGCAGGCATAGCCCGGATCGAGCGCATGGCCGCAGCGGCAGGGGTTCATGGCGGCGACGAGCTGGAAGCGGGCGGGATAGACGGTGCGGTGGTTGGCGCGGGCGATGGCGACCTCGCCCGTCTCCATCGGCTGGCGCAGCGAATC
>JAGWTW010000080.1 GCA_028868735.1 Hyphomicrobiales bacterium
CGAGGTGGCCGGGAATGCGCAGGTGATTGCGCACGACGTCGACGAAGAGCGGATCGCGTTTGGCCGCCCAGACCGCGGCTGCATGGCCGATCGACCAGATGAGGAGACCGGGGATCCACAGGCGCAGGCCAAGGCCGATCGCCGCCGCCAGCGTGCCAACGAGAATGGCGACGCTGCGCGGCGCTCCGCCGAGCAGGATCGGTTCGGCAAGCGAGCGGTGCACGGGAACGGAAAAGCCGGGGATGGAATCGTTCACCGGACGAGCGCTCCGCCGCCGAACGAGAAGAAAGACAGGAAGAAGGAACTCGCGGCAAAGGCGATCGACAGGCCGAAGACGATCTGGATGAGCCGACGAAAACCGCCTGATGTGTCGCCGAAGGCGAGCGTCAGGCCGGTGATGATGATGACGATGACCGCAAGTATCTTGGCGACCGGCCCTTCGACCGATTGCAGGATCTGGTTGAGCGGCTGCTCCCAGGGCATGTTGGAGCCGGCGGCGTGCGCGGCTGAACCCGACAAGGCTGAAAAAGCGAGAACGGCCGGAGCCGATGCGACAACGCGCAAGAAATGTTTCGGGCGATGAATCATTTGGCGTCTCCAACAGACGTGAGGATGTAGTCGCCGGATGGACCGAGCCCGCGGACTTCAACGAGTTCGGCAAGCCGCCGATCGGCGCCCCGCCCGGCGAGGACGGCGACGATCTCGATTGTTTCGGCGATCAGCGCGCGCGGTACGGTGACGACGGCCTCCTGGATGAGCTGTTCGAGGCGGCGCAGAGCGCCGAGACCGGACCCGGCATGGATGGTGCCGATGCCGCCGGGATGGCCTGTGCCCCAGGCCTTCAGGAGATCGAGCGCCTCTGCCCCGCGTACTTCGCCGATCGGAATGCGGTCGGGCCGCAGTCGGAGCGACGAGCGCACCAGCTCCGACAGCGAGACGACGGCGTCCTTGGTGCGCAGCGCAACAAGATTCGGCGCCTTGCACTGGAGTTCGCGCGTATCTTCGATCAGAACGACGCGGTCGTCTGTTTTGGCGACTTCGGCGAGCAGCGCATTGGTCAGCGTCGTCTTGCCGGTCGAGGTGCCGCCGGCGACGAGTATGTTCTTTCGTGAAGCGACAGCGTCGCGGAGCACGGCCGCCTGATCGGCGCGCATGATCCCCGCTTCGACGTAATCATCGAGCGTGAAGACGGCGACGGCGGGCTTTCGGATGGCGAAAGCGGGCGCCGCGACCACGGGCGGCAGTAAGCCCTCAAACCGCTCGCCCGTTTCCGGCAGTTCAGCTGACACGCGCGGAGAACCGTGGTGGACCTCGGCGCCGACATGATGAGCGACGAGACGGATGATGCGCTCGCCGTCAGCCGGCGACAGTTTGGCGCCGGTATCTTCGAGACCGCTCGACAGCCGATCGATCCAGAGCTTGCCGTCCGGATTGAGCATGACCTCGACGATCGAAGCATCTTCGAGGTATGCCGATATCGACGGCCCCAGCGCCGACCGCAGCATGCGCGCGCCGCGCGAAATCGCTTCGAGTTTGAGTGCATGTGCGGTCAAGAAGGAGCCCCTGGGAAAGACCGAACGCGTTGCGCGCTCAGTGATGGGGCTCACTAAGAGGGGGATAGTCCCAGGCTTCGCAACAAGCGTCAGGGCGTAGTAGTGGGCTAGCGTGCAACGACAGGCGAACGGCGGTCCGCAATGTCGACCTCAGCTAACGCCGGTCGCTACTTTCTGCCACGTCCACATCGCCAACGACGTCTTCCGGAATCTCCAGACGGAGTTTTGGGCCCTTCACGAGTCGGCGGCCGAGCGCGGCGACGAAGGCATCGTAGCGTTCGGCGCCTTTCGCCCGCGCCGCGGCCTGTGCCGGTTCCGGGAGAGCCGGGGTTGTCGTCAGCCAGAAGCGGATGAACAGCGCGAGCGTCTCGACGGAAATGCCGGCATCGCGCTCGAGCCGCGACATGCGTCGATCGATCTGGTCGAGACGTTTGACGACAACCGCCTCCTGTCGCTCCGCGGTATCCGGCGACAGGAAGGAGGCGATTGCAGCTTCCGCGATCAGCGACAACGACTGGTCGCGCCGCGCCGCATAATCGGCAAGCGATCGCATTGTCGCATGATCGAGATAGACGGAAAGCCGCGCTTTCTTCATGGCGGGGGTCACACCATGCCATCGCCCGGATCGAGCGCCGCCTGCCGCGCGATGCGGCGCATGGAGCGATCCAGCGCGCGGCGTTGTGCGGCGTCATCGTCTGCTTCGTCCGGTAGGTCGGGATCGAACTCGTTCAGATCGGGCCGCGCCAGCGGAATATCCTGTCGTTCGTGCAAGCTCGGCTCGCGATGGAGATTTGATCCCGCGGGATCGTCGATCGCTTCGTCGGAAGGCGTCTTGGCAGCGACTGTTGATGCGCCGTGAGGAGTGGGTTGCGGCAAGGCGCTCCAGTCGTCCGGCCTCGTCGTCGCCAAACGTTCCGCGACCTCAGGTGGTGGCAGAATGCGCTCGCAAAACCGCTGGTCCTCGAAATATCGCGCCTTCTTCGCTCTTATCGGCGGCGCGCCGGCGATCATCACGATCTCGTCCGACGGCGGTAGCTGCATGACTTCACCCGGAGTCAGCAGCGGTCGCGCCGTCTCCTGTCGCGACACCATCAGATGGCCGAGCCAGGGCGAGAGCCTGTGCCCCGCATAGTTCTTCATGGCCCGCATTTCCGTGGCAGTGCCGAGCGCGTCTGAAATGCGTTTGGCCGTCCTCTCATCGTTGGTCGCAAAACTCACGCGCACATGACAATTGTCGAGAATCGAATTGTTGGGGCCATAGGCCTTTTCGATCTGGTTGAGCGATTGGGCGATCAGAAACGCCTTGAGGCCGTATCCCGCCATGAAGGCGAGCGCAGACTCGAAGAAGTCGAGCCGCCCAAGCGCCGGGAATTCGTCGAGCATCAGGAGCACACGATGGCGGCGGCCTTTGGCCTGTAGGTCTTCCGTCAGTCGACGGCCAATCTGGTTGAGGATCAACCGGATCAGCGGCTTCGTCCGCGAAATGTCGGACGGCGGTACGACGAGATACAAGGTCGCAGGTCTGTCGCCGTCGACCAGATCTGAAATCCGCCAGTCGCAGCGACGTGTCACCTCAGCGACGACGGGATCGCGATAGAGTCCCAGAAACGACATGGCCGTCGAGAGCACGCCGGAACGCTCGTTGTCCGACTTGTTGAGGAGTTCTCGCGCGGCGCTGGCGACGACGGGATGCGGGCCGGCCTCGCCGAGATGCGCAGTTCGCATCATCGCCGCGAGCGTCGCCTCGATCGGCCGTTTCGGATCGGACAGAAAGGCGGCGACGCCGGCGAGCGTCTTGTCCGGTTCGGCATAGAGCACATGCAGGATCGTCCCGACCAAGAGAGAATGGCTCGTCTTCTCCCAATGGTTGCGGCGTTCGAGAGACCCTTCGGGGTCGACCAGGACGTCCGCGACGTTTTGGACGTCTCGCACCTCCCATTCGCCGCGCCGGACCTCCAGCAGCGGATTGTAGGCAGCCGACGCAGCATTGGTCGGATCGAACAGCAGAACGCGGCCGTGTTTCGAGCGGAGGCCCGCCGTCAGCGACCAGTTTTCGCCTTTGATGTCATGGACGATGGCCGAGCCTGGCCAGGTCAGGAGGGACGGGACGACCAACCCGACGCCCTTGCCGGATCGTGTCGGCGCGAAGCACAGGACGTGTTCGGGCCCATCGTGCCGGAGATAGTCCTGTCCGAACCGGCCGAGCATCACTCCGTCCCGGCCAAGCAACCCCGCACCCTCGACCTCAGCACGCACAGCCCAGCGAGCCGACCCGTACGTCACAATGTTCGCGGCTTCGCGGGCGCGCCAGACCGACATCGCTACAGCGACGCCGATCGAAACGAACCCTCCCGAGGCTGCAATCGCCGCGCCCTCCAAAAAGATCGAGGGCGCATAGGCGTCGTAGGCGTACCACCACCAGAAGAAGGCCGGCGGCAGATAGATCGGCGCGCCCTTTGAGATTTCGAACCAGGACTGGCCGAGTTCAGGCTGATATCCGAGCCGCCATGCTGTCCATTGCGTCGCGCCCCAGGTTGTCGTCAGCACTATCAGCGAGACGACGAGGATCTGACCCCAGAGGATTTTGGTCGCGGACATGTTCCGACCCTGGCTGCTATTGACGCAGTCAAAGTCGAGGGTGACGACTCCAAAACGCAAGGGAGGCAGTATTTCGATCGCGCAATCGGATGCTGGCTCGCACAAATTGTCGGTGGGCGCAGCTAAAGAGGCGAGTTGTTGTTCCCGATTGCCACTTGCAATTTTGTGGTCGTCGATTGCAGCGCTGCAACACATAGTGGAGCGCGACTCACGACCGCTGAAACCAATCTCAAATGCGGCGTGATGGCACAGATGCTCTGCCTGCTAAATATCGAGTTCAAGTCCAGGAACCGGCCCCTCCGTCGTCGGCCGATGGGGTGCCACAATAGGCGGGACGCCCGGCCAACATGCACGCGCCGCCGTCAATGGGGGCGAGTCAATGCATTGACTTCCGATTTTCGATCGATATATTGATTGAGAATCGGAAGTGGGGCTTCTCGATGGCTTGTAAGATCTATGACACGCCCGCTGCTGCTGCGAGCCGGCTGGCGGAAGTCGGCGTTGCGATCGAGGCGCTGCAGCGCGCTGTGGCCGACGGACACGCAAAGCGCATCACGACGACGTCGAATGACGCCCCGCAGATGCCTGGGACGTATGCGTGGGCGCAGACTTTGCGCACATTGCGAGACGAACTGTTGCCACTTGGCTGGCGGAAGGCCGACCCGGGCAATTTCTCTCTGACGATCAATGATAAGCGCAAAATCAACATCGTCGTGGAAAGCGGCGATCGTTTTACGCGGACGCGCATCTCACCGCGCACGAAGGCCGTGAAAGGGCTCTATATTGAGGCGGCCGCGCTTCGGAACCGGCTCGAAACGGACATGTTCCCGGAAACTGTCGCCGAAGAATTGCGGCGGGTCGCGGCTCTTCTCGAATACGAAACCTACGTCCTCTTGATTCACATTACCGACGAAACCTATGTTGCAGAACTTTCGCTGCCCGACGCAGTTGAGGGCAACCAGATCGTAAGCTGGAAGGAGCGTATTTTCATTCCGGATACGGACGATCCGTTCGCGGCCGGCAAGCCGGTGCCTTCGCTTGATGAGGCAGACGAAATCGACGTTCCGGTCAAGCGCAAAGCGTGATGCATGCTCAACCCGTCACGGCTGACGATCGCCCGACAGCGCGCGGGCCTAACCAAAAAAGAGCTAGCCGTGCGCGTAGGCGTCGATCCCCGCGCGATTTCCGGCTTTGAAGCGGGTCAATACGAACCGACCGAAGACAATCTTGTACGCCTAGCGCGCGGGACCGGCTTTCCTCGCGAATTCCTGGAGGCGGACGATATTGAAATCTTATCGACCGCGGGCGTGAGCTTTCGTTCGATGTCGAAGATGACGGCGAAACAGCGCGATGCCGCAGTCGCGGCGGGGTCTATCGCCTTCGTTTTGAGCGATTGGGTCGATCGCGAATTCGATCTTCCAGACGTGGAAATCCCGGATTTTTCAAATGCTGATCCGGAAGTCGCTGCCGAGTCGCTTCGCAACCATTGGGGCTTGGGCGAGCAACCGATCAAGAACATGGTGCATCTTTTGGAATCCAAGGGGGCGCGCGTTTTCTCGTTGGCGGAGAATGCCGTTGAGGTGGATGCGTACTCGCTATGGCGCGGGCGACGCCCGTTCGTGTTCCTGAACACGGGCAAATCCGGCGAGCGCCGGCGTTTCGACGCCGCCCACGAGCTGGCGCATCTTGTCTTGCACCGACACGGGGCGCCGAGTGGCACAGAGGCGGAAAAAGAAGCACACGCCTTCGCGTCGGCATTTTTGATGCCTCGGGCGAGCATGAGAGCGCTCGGCCGCGTTGTGCCGAGTTTTGACTATGTCATTCGGCAAAAGGCGAGGTGGTTGGTGTCCGCGGCTGCAATGACCACGCGGCTTCATGCTTTGGGGATGCTCACGTATTACCACTACAATCGTCTTTTCGTTGAGTTATCTGGTCGCGGATTTCGTTCGGGCGAGCCTGGCGGGATGAAGCCCGAAACGTCACAGGTTTGGAGGAAGGTTTTCGCCGCGCTCAGGAGCGAGGGGCTGGGCGTTCAAGGACTGGCGGACAAGCTGCTCATTCCGGCGGAGGAAATCGTGAAGCTGGTATTCGGTCTCGTCACGATCGGGCTTCCGCCGGGAGACCCGAAGGCGACAACTCATCCTCGTGGGGCTCATTTGACCGTAATAAAATAGTTCCGAGTGGAGCGCGCGCGCCTTGAGCTACCTACAAGCGGACGTCCTCAAAGACTTCAGATGAGTGTCATCTCAAGACGTACATACCGCAGCACAGGAACATCTATAACCGAGCGGAACATATCGTCGAAGGGGGCAGTCGCGTGGACGACCTCATGGTGATTTTCGTCTTCTGCGCGGGCCGTTTCCGAGGTCCGTACCGTCACAGTCCTAACCCTCGCTTCTTGCCGAAGCTCCAATCGATCCCCCCGCGGCCGTGTACGATACCGGAGACGTACTGACCGAGACGACTTTCGAGGGCCGGCGTCCAAGGCACGAGCTGAAACCCCAAACCATCGTCGATCATTGCGAATCGGCCTGAGGCGAGCGTGATGCGGCGTTGGTACACGCCTGTGGCGTATTCTCCCTCTTTCGTTGGACGGAATGAGCGACGGGTCTCCGTGGCGAGCTTTGCGCTGGCGGTCGCAAGCTCGCGATTACGTAGTGTCGCAAGGAGGTCTCGGGCGAAGACGATTCTTTGCCCCCGCCTCTCCGCGAGCCCCTGATCGATGAGATGTTCGGCGCGACGATCCATCGCGTCCTTCACGTCAACGCCAAAACCAGCATCCGCGACCGTCATCGGCGTACGAGATACCGCGTTGCGGTCGAGCCAAGTTGCGCCGGTGGCCGTCACTTGTCGGTCGATATCGAGATCGGATCGGACGGCGAGCATAGTCCGGTTTTGACCACGTGCGTCTTCGAATTTTCGCAACTCGACAATCGATCCCGGCTCACAGTCGCCGGTCGCGTCGACATCGGGCAAGGCGACATGATGAACACGACCATCGACGCCATCGATGACGGCGAAGGCCGTGCCTCGAAGCTCATCGACGAGCCCGCGAGAGACTAGGCGGCCGACGACCGGATCGCCGACGCGCTCGCCGGCAAGGTCGTAAGCCGCAACGCTTCGTTCGATGCCACGCTCGGTGAGACTTCGGTGCATGCGCTTGATGATGTCGTCGCGCAGGCCGAGTTCGCGCAAGGTCGCTTCGGCGCCATCCGATATCGCCCATTGTCCCGACCCGATTTCATGAGCGAGGCCGAGCGATTCCAGCTTCCGAAGTCTTCCGACCTTCAGGACCTGGAATTCATCCGGCTGTCGACCTCCATGCAGAGCAACATCGATCAAACCGTTCCGGTCGACGTCTCGCACGAGCTGCCGGTCGAGGTTGGTCCAGCGTTCCAATCTCACCTGCTTCTCGAGCGAGCGGCTGATTTGCAGGTCGGTTCGTGGTCCAAGCTCTTGGGTGATGAGGTCGCGCGCCCGATCGCGCATGCCCGATTTGACGTAGTCGCGGGCGATGACGAGATTTTCGCCGTCGTCGCGAACGCCCCGCACGATGACGTGGATGTGGGGATGCTCCGTGTTCCAATGGTCGACGGCCGCCCAATCGAGTTTCGTGCCGAGATCCCTCTCCATCTGCCCGACCAGGTCGTGAGCAAAGCTCCTGAGGTCGGCCATCTCGGCCGCGTCGTCAGGCGAGACGATGAACCGGAAGTGATGGCGATCGCCGGCGCAGCGTTCCGCGAAAGCCTTGCCATCGACCTCATCGCCGCCCGGACCAAACAGTTTTGCTTTCTCCCCATCCCGGGTCACGCCCTCGCGACGCAGATAGGCGAGATGGGTCCCGAGCGCCGGCCCCTTGCCGGCGTGACGAACGACGCGCGCCTTGACGACGGCGCCGCGAGAGCGGGAGGTCAGAATGCGATTGGCTCGTATGCTGGCCGTCCTGCCGCGCCCGAAGGTCGAACGCCCTGCGGATGTGATCTTGCCGGCGCGAGAGATACGGCCGCCTGCCTTCTCGGCGGCTGCGAGCGCCTGGGCGACGAAGGGCCGGGCGCGCTGGCTGCTCTTGGAACGAATGCGGCCGGGGCGAATCTGAAATTCGCGCTCGTCGCTCATTGTCGTTGAGCGCGCATCGCGGAAAGATGAATACGGTCAGCCTGTTCGCGAAATTCGTAAGGTGCGCTCTGAACGCGCACATCGCCAATTCCGTCGTTAACCCCCTGAACCCGCTCACCGCCAACCGCGCGCACCTCGCGCCCCTTTATCCTGCCATCGTGCGCCCGTGACCCAGGTCCGCGCCAACGCCCACACAAAGCGACGCCACAGCCGCCGTTTGTGCGAATGTGCGCAATCGCGATCATTGCAGGCCTTCCGGTCGAACGCCCTGCGGGAAAAGGCTATCTGAACGCGGGACGATTGCCGAGATGTCGACCACGGGACGCGCAGCCGAACCACGCTCGCGTTGGCGATCTGTTGCAGCCGCGATGCTTCGGGTCGTGTCGCCGAAGTACCCGGCGAAGAGCGGCGCGCGCGTCCAGGAGACGAGACGTGCGAGCGCGGACCCGAGCGGATTGCCATCGTCGGAGCCGATCGCGGGCGAGAGCATATCGACATAGTTACGCGTCTCGGCCGGCAGGGAACGCCCGTTGTTGAGGAATTCCTCGTAGCGCCCGGGGCCTGCATTGTAGGCGGCCAGAAAGCCCGGCGCGCCGTAGCGATCGTGCATCTCGCGAACATAGGCGGCGCCCGCCAGAACGTTTTCACGAGGATCATAGGGGTTCGATCCAAAACCGTGTCGTGCACGGAGGTAGGCCCAAGTCTCCGGCATGATTTGCATCAGGCCCATGGCGCCTTTCCTGGATTTCGCGCGAACGGCGCCTCGGCTTTCGACGCGCATGATCGCGCGCAGCCAATGCTCTGGGACGCCGTAGCGCTGCGAAGCCTCGGCGATCGCGGCGACGATGGAACCGTTGGACGCTGGACGCTCGGCGGACGCGGCATGCGCGGCCTCACCAGCAGATGCAACGGCGTTCGCGGCCAAGCCGAAAAGGAGGAGAAGAGCGGCCATCCGACTAATACGAGTCAGACGGGCTGCGCGTCGAAGGCGTAAGATGAGGTGATGGTGACGCATGTCATCGCGCTCCATTGTTGCGTTTTGGGGCTCGAGTCCATTGCAACGACCACGACCCTTCATCACGATTGGAACGGAAAAGATTGGCGCGTATCGGCTGCGCCAATATCTGGCCGTCGATGACGATGGCGACGAACTCGCCCGCTTTGTCTGCCTTCCGTTTCCATCCTGCGCCGATCTCCGCGCCGTCCGGGTCGTCGAGATGGACGCGATAGTCCGGCGCCTTGTCTGCACCGTGTGGCGCGATGGAAACGACGACTGCCCGAACGTCGACTGTCAAAAAATGCAGCCGTCCGACATAGCCATTTTCCGTGCTGGTGAAGCTGCCGATCTGCGTCATGATTAGCTCCTGCTGGGGTTGGGGTGAATAAAGTTCCGTGGTCAGCGCGTCGCAGCGCGCCAGACAAAGCGACCGTCCCCGGCTTCGTCGGTCCACAGCGGGACGGCGCGAGCGACGATTGCGGAGCGAGGAATCGGGCCGACATAACGGCCATCAAAACTGTCGGTCGCCTGCCAGTTCATGAGGAAGACTTCGGCGTCCGAGAGGGCGCGGCAGCCCTGCCAGGTCGGCAGAACTCGGCCACTGCCATCGCGTCCACGCGCATGACCGAGGGGGATTCCATCGACAGAGATCGTCGTTGCACTCCGGCAGACTTTCTGTCCCGGCAGCGCAGCCACGCGCTTCAGCAACGGCACGCCCGGCGCGAGATAGCCGCGTTCGGCGAGGTAGGCCGCAAGCGGTTCCGGCGGCGCGGCGACGACAAGATCGGCGATCTCAAGATTGTCGGCGGGCCGCAGGGTATAGAGGCCGATTGGAACGCTGGCGCTGGCGTTCCAGAGAAGAAGTTTCGGCAGCACACTGTTAGCCGGGACGGCGACGGCGATAACCGCGCAGGCGCCGGCGCAGAGCCAGCCAGCGCCCGTCATGGCGCGGTCTTCCGACGCAGCAGCCATGCTTTGTGACGTTGCGCCGTGTAGGCTTTTGGCGTCTCGCCGACAGCAAGACAATTGTGAACGTGGCGCCAATAGTCGGGAGCGACGCCTGCCGGATCGATGCCGAGCGTTTCGATGGCGTCGATCGTCCGCAATACGCTTTCGACCTTCGGCCAGGTGTCGACTTTGAGCAGAATCTCGCCGCCCGGACGCACGAATGGAAGAGTCTGATAGGGCTCGCCGCGACGAACGGCGCGCACGACGTCGATGCGTGAAATGATCGTTCCGAAGTCGTTCGAAGCCCAGCGGACGTATGCGAATATGCAGCCCGGCGCGAACGCGACGACGCGGCGCCTACGGTCCAAGACCGTCGTCTCGGCGGGATTACCGAAGCGGATCCAATGCTCGATCTTCTTTTGAACCCATGTCAGTTCGACGCGGGTCAACGGGTCCGGGTCAATAGCCGATTGCGCCGGGAAAACGTGCGCCTTCATCCGATCTGCGTTGGTCATTAGTCTGCTCCGAAGGCAGGTGGGAATTCGCGCGCGAAAAGCTCGCGCAACATTTCGGCGACGGTGACGCCGCGCGAAAAAGCCGCGACTTTGATCCTGCCGCGCATGTCAGGCGTTACGTCGATCGTCAGACGAGCAGTGAAGGCGGCGTTCTCCGTCGTGCGCGTGAGCGCAGCGTCGGGGGCCTTGATCCAGCTCTCGGCGTCGCCGGGGCGGGACGCGAAGCCGCGTCTTTGAGCGCGGTCGCTCATGTGACGAGCCTCTCGACTTCAGCGGCGAGCGCGACGATCTCGCGGACCGCGGAACTGTCGCCGTCGATGTCGGCGACCAGGCGGCCGGTCCGCGCAGCATCGGCGAAGGCGATGCGTTGGCCGATCGTTGCGACGAGCATTGGCGGGTCGTGTCTGGCGAGCGCCTTTGCCGTGTCACGCGCAAGAATCGTGCGCGCGCCGCAACGGTTGAGAACGAACCGCGCGGCAAGCTGCGGGCGAAAGATCCGCGCTTCCGCGATCAGCTTGAGCATTTCTGCCGAAGCCCATCCGTCGAACGGCGAGGGTTGCGCTGGGATCAAGACGAGATCGGCGGCGAGCAATGCCGAGCGCATGAGGCCGGCGATGCGCGGCGGCCCGTCGATGATCACGTGGTCGCACGTCCGCGCCAGTTCCGGCGCTTCGCGGTGGACGGTGTCGCGCGCAAGTCCGATGACGCCGAACGGCCGCTCGAGGCCTTCGCGCGCCCGTTGTTCTGACCAGTCGAGCGCGGACCCCTGTGGGTCGGCATCGATGACAGTGACGCGCTTACCGCGCCGCGCCCATTCGCCCGCAAGGTGGAGCGCGAGCGTCGTCTTGCCGACGCCGCCCTTCTGATTGAGGAGTGCGACGATCATGGCGCGCCCCGAACTGGGGCGGGCGACTTATCCCCGGTGGGGCGGTCCGTTAGACAGATTCCGACGGAATCTCTGTTAGAGAAGTTAGGGCGTACGTAACGGTCTGGTGCGACTGGCGAAAGCGCCGATTTCGGTCCCCGATGGCACGAAGATCGGGTCCCCGATGGCACGACCGAAACGGTCCCTGATGGCACGAGATGATTCACAGGTTGTCCCCATCGCGCGCGTGATCGCCGCGAGAACGCCTCTCTCGAACGGGATGTGAAACCGAAGAGGGTTTGAAGGTCAGGCGCTCGGACAGCGGCTCACCGCGCTGGATCGCGAGCTGATAGCCGGGCAAGGGCTGGCGCCGAACGATGTCGCGCAGATCGTAGGCGAAGTGTTTGAGCGGCGAGAGGCTGCCGGACTTGATGTGCAAGTGCGCGAAATCAAAACTCCAGCCGCGCTCCTGGCGTCCGCCGTGCTTGCGCACGAGGCGATAGAGCCAACGTTCGAGCCCGCCGGTGAGGTCGAAATAGGCGCGGTCGATGGTGAGGACGAGCGCGTCATCGAGAACGCCGGAGTAGAACCAGTCGGGGAGAATCATTTCGAGGCCGAGCGGACGGCCGCTGGCGTCGGCGCGCTCTTTCCATTCGTTGATCCAGGAAAAGCGATGACGGCGGCGTTCAGCGACCTGGCGGATCGAGGTGGCGATCGTCGTCGACTGAAGGCGATCGAGCGCCGCCTTCAGTCGATCGTAGTCGCGGGACGACACCCCGCGGCCGATAAAGGTCAGAATCTCGTGCGGCGTCGCCGCCATCAGGCGCGAGGTGCGAAGCCCGGCGTCGCGCGCTTCGACGATCTGCGAGGCGGCCCATATGAGAATATCGGCGTCCCAGATCGTAGCCATGCCGTGTTCGGCCGTGGCCTCGACGCGGATCGTTATGCCGCCCTTGCGAAAATCGATGGGGACGACGCGTTTCGATTTGGCGAGGGAGAAGAACGGATAGGCCATCAGATCCTGCGCATCGCGCGGTGCGAGATCGCCGGGGAGCGCACGAAAGAGGTCGAGCTGTTCTCGTTCCCTGCGGTGGGCGTCGGGAGACATTTGCGCCGCCGCTCAGCGTTGGCGGTCGGGAGTGCCATCGGGGAGCGGCTCGTGCCGTCGCGCGGGCAGCACGACGCCGACGCCAGGGTCCGAGGTCGATACTTTCGCGCCACGGCCCGCCCAGGCCTGCAGATCGTCGAGCGAATAGACGACGCGCCCGCCGAGCTTTCGATACGCCGGCCCCGTGCCGTAGGTGCGATGCTTTTCGAGCGTGCGGCCGGACAGGCCGAGAAAGCGTGCAGCTTCTGGCGTGCGCAGGTAGCGTTGCGGCATTGCGGCGGCGGGATTGGACATGAGGGCTCCATCGTCCTGTGGCGCGCGCCTGAGTTCGGCGGCGGTTCGACGGTCACGATGGCGAAGGGCGACTGCAGAGGGGGATGACGAAGTTTGGGGCGCCAAATTCGACACCCTTCGCGGCGTGGGGTGTCAGCGTTCTCTGCGGAATGTCGCGAGCAATTTGCGATATCCGCCGCGCATCAACTCATAGCCGCTAGCGACCAGGCGGATTGTCCGTCCGCGTAGATCATGCGTCTTCCACGCGCGTTCTGGGATGCGTTTGGCGCCGAACATGGCCTCGGCGATTGTGCGATAGGTGGCGCCGTCCTCGCGCGCATCGAGTGCGCGCAGGGCCTGCGTCAGACGTTGACGCCTTTGGTGCGTGAGACCATTGGGGTCTTCGCTCGCGCGGCGACCAGCGAGCGCGCGCCAGAGACGCAGGGCCGCCAGCGCCCGCAGGTCGAAGAAATCGTCGAGCGGCAAGCGCACTTCGTAGGTCACCGCAGATTGCTGCTCCTCTGGGAGCCACAACCGATGCGTAGTCCCGGAAATCCGTAAAAGCACATGCGAGCCGTCGTCGTCGCGGCGAATGTCGGCGCCGACGAAGTCGATCGCGTCTAGGATAGCCGTGCTGGATTCACCGGTTGCGGGCTCGAGGTGCAAGACCGTGGGCAGAAGTTCCGGCGCCCAGAAAATCGCTTGCTGGGAGGAGGACCGCTCAGGGTCCGGCGCGAAAGCAAACGCCCCATCTCCTCCGCATTGCCGGAGAAAGTGGCGTCTCCTGCGCGGCGATATCTGCTAACGCTGCATACTCCTTACAATATTCCGGATTGCGTCGCAGATATTCCCATGCAAACGCCGCGGCGTCGCCGTCCAGTAATTCGGTATAGGTGTCGGCAGATCGCCAATCGAATCTCGACATACGTCGCTTCTCCTTCGCGCTGACGCACTCGGCAAAGGACGGCATGATTTGGGCGGCGCGACTACATGGGAAGTCCCGATTGGCGGATCGCGTGATGCGCCACCTGCATCGCCGCCGTAACAAGCATGATGTAATTGGCTTATTCGCCGCGCAGAAGATGGCGGTAGCCGTGTCCCGTCATCCATTTTGCACGCGCCAGATGGCTATCGTAGGCGCTGCGCGCGCGTTCCGGCTCCTCTTTCGGATCGATCTGCAGAACGATCCTTGAGACCTCGCGCCAGTCGGCGCCTTCCGCCTCTGCGTCGAGCAGACGCATATAGGTCACCAAATGCTGATGATCATAGTGGGTCAGCATCGAATCTGTCGGCGCACGATCGGAAATCGCGGAATTGCGTTGCGGTTCGCGCATTGAGGGCTACGCCTTCCGCCACTCGGGATTGCCTGCATTTCGATATGAACAATAAGCCACAATTCGGCCCTATTCCAAGCGGGTACGAAGCAGGCATGGATACATATTATAGTGGATAAACCCTATAGTGTGTAGAGCCGCATCTTGTGCGCATGGACATGCGCAAGCTGGTCGGCCGGAATTTCGGGAGACTGCGAAGGGAGAAAGGCTTCACGCAGGAGCAATTCGCAGAGGCGTCTGGATTCACGCAGCAGTATATAAGCGACCTCGAGCGCGGTCGCCGAAATCCAACGGTCGTGACCTTGTTTCATCTCGCGAGCACGCTCGGCGTCGGCCCGGTCGACCTCATTTCTCCTGATGAGGAGGTCGCGGGCGAACGCGCAAAGGCGCAGAAACGGAAAGCCTAACCTGGGGGCTTCCAACACGTTCTGACCAGGATTGATTGCCGTTCGGAAGCCCCGCCCGATCGCTCGGGCGGGGCGAGTTTCGCTCAGTCGCCGTTCGCCTTGCGGCTGCGCGACCAGATCAGGCTGTGACCGTCGCCATCTTCGTCGCTGAAGAGGTTGGCGTAGATCGGCGCGGTGAAGCTCGGGTCGTCGAGTTTCAGGCCGAGATAGTCGCGGCCCTCGTTGGAGCGCTTGGACCAGGCGGCGCCGATTTCGGCGCGGCCGACGAAGACCCGGTGCGAGGGAGCGTTGTCGGCGCCGCGATTGGTTTCGGGGACGATGCGGACGTTTCTCGCCTGCACGCTGAGTGTGACGATCTCGCCCTGGAATTCGTTGCCGACCTTCTTGAAGGAACCGATGGTAGCCATGTCTCTTCTCCTCGACTGCTTCGAACCCGCGACCACCGCGGCCTCGATGGCGATCGACAGGCCGAAGGCGATCGACGCCGCACCCGCAGGGCCGTAGCGCAGCGAAGGATGGCGACAGGCGACCCCGCCCCAGCGGGGGCTTGCTTTCTTGCCTCGCGAGGAATGGGCGTGACGGGGCCTCGCGCGCATTCGCGCGGGGTGGCATGGCCACGGGAAGAAAGTCGGTCGACGCCATTGCGGTTCAGGCGATCGAGGCGCAGCCGTCCTTCGGCCAGATCAAGCCAATCAGAGGCGAGGTGTTCGCAGGGCGACGGGCGTCAGAGGAGGAGCTTGGCCAATCACACGTTCGCGGTCGAGGCAATGAATTCTGAAGTGAGGACGATGCCTGCTGCAGAGCTCACTCGCTCGATTCCCCGACTACGCGTCGTGACGCCCTTCGTGATCCGGACCCAGCCGATCCGCGTCGAAATCGCAGACTGACTATCAGCGCTCCTGAAAGGCGGTGCAGCCTCGGACGAAATGATCGCCCTGATCTGAAAACGCATTGCGGCCAAGCAATGAAGAAACGACAGCGAGCGGCTCGTCAGCCGTCGTTCGGTGTCGCGGCAGACGCCAAATGGGCATTCGCAGCGGCGGGCGTATTTGCGACTCGAGTTGTCGCGGCAGTCAAACGAAGGAGCGCAGCGCAACCGATGACGAATGACCCGAGTAATGCCAACGTCTGGCGCCCCGGCTCCGACGACACGGTGATACGGGCAATGCCAAGTGTCGCGTAATAGCCGGCAAATACGGCGGGCGCCATGACGAGAACTGCGATGGCCAATCGTGCGGACGCCGATCCCGTTCTGGCGAATGCGAATCGCGTAATGCCGAACGCCGATGCCGCGGAGACCAGCCCGACGACGATCGCGAGTACAGCGCCCGCGCCATTTTGAAAGACGAGGGCGCCAGCATATGCGCCTATGAAGAGCGGCAGCGCCTGGACTGCGAGCGCGAACAAGAGCCAGCAGAGCAATGCGACGCCGAGGACGCTGAGTATGAGGCCGGTGATGATCATGGTGGTGGTCTCCGTGAGATACGCGTCTGACGGTCGCGCCTCCACCACCACCGCGGCGCAAGACGCAGCATACATGATGTTCTTCTTCCGCTGCAGTCGAAAATTCGCGGCTAAGCAAGACCGCGTGCAATGCAGAAGTCCGGAAAGGCGACAATGCGCCTTCCCGGTTCCGTGGATTTCCGCAAAGAAGGAATTTGCGGCCTCACGAGCCGCTCGGGCTGAACTTCCAGACGGGAATGCCGAACTTTCTGGCCTTGTCGGCGAGGTTCTCCTGGATGCCCGAACCCGGGAAGACCAGCACGCCGATCGGCAAGGTTTCCAGCATCGCGTCGTTGCGCTTGAACGGCGCCGCCTTGGCGTGCTTGGCCCAGTCCGGCCTGAAGGCGATCTGAGCGACTTTGCGATGGTCGGCCCAGCGCGCGGCAATGCGCTCGGCGCCCTTCGGCGATCCGCCGTGTAACAAGACCATGTCCGGATGTTTGGCGTGGACCTTGTCGAGTCGATCCCAGATTGCCCGATGATCATTGAATTCGGCGCCGCCGGTCACGACGATCTTCGATCCTGCTGGCAGCAAGACCTCGTTATCGGCGCGCTTCTTCGCTGCGAGAAAGTCGCGGCTGTCGATCATCGCCGCAGTCAACGCGTGATGATTGACCAGCGAGCTCGCGCGAGGTCGCCAAGCTGAACCCGTGTTGGTCTCGAAGCGGTCGGCAGCCTGGTCGCGACAGAATTCCATCGCATTGCGACGCTCGATCAGAGTCTGGCCTTCGGCGGTCAAGCGCTCAAGTTCGACTGAGCGGATTTCGGAGCCGTCCTGCTCTTTCTGGCTGCGGCGCTGCGCCTGCTCGTTGTCGTCGAGGTCGCGTTCGATGCGCCCGATCGAGCGATGAAACAGGTTGACGGTCGACCACAGCAGGTTTTCGAGGTCGGGTTCGAGGCGCGTATCGGAGAAAGCGACGACGAGAGCGTCGAATATGTCCGAGACCGCGCCGACGATCTGGGCTTCCTGCGGTAGGGGTCGCGGGTCTGGCTCGTCCTGGAAGGGGCGATAGCCGTAGAGCTGGAGTTCGTCGAGCGCATGTGCGGTCGGGGATGAACGGGACGGTCCCCCATAGGCCGTTTCGTCGTGCTCGCGTGTCATCGGTTTCTCCTTCGCCTGTAGAGACCGCGCCATCGCGGCCTTTCTGGCGAGAACAAGCCGTCGGGCGGGCGGGACCTGCACCCGGAGCGACCGGCGTGATTCCCGAAGTCGATTTGGATTCGGTATTGGAACACGCCGAACAGGGAGCGGAGGGCCGTAGCGCAGCGAAGGATGGCGGAGGCCGGCTATTTTGTTTCGCGATGTAAAGGCGGGCGCACGCGCCCGCCGACGGAAAATAGCCGGCCGCAGCCATTGCCGGTCCGGGCCGCCTGACGGCCTCTCGCCCTCTCAGAAAGGCCGTGGCTCGGTCCTCTGCCGCACAGGAGAATGAGCGACGCGGCGCCCCCAACGGTCGACGGAGCGCCCGCTTTTCACGGCAAGCCGGCCTGTGCGCGGTATTCCACGAACCGCGCGACGTCCTGCGGCGCCATCTGTACGCGGACTGCCGCCCGAAGATTGTCGAGCCCGAGCCAGCGCAGGTCCTCGTTGAAGTCGCCTGAGGTCGGCGACAAAACGATCGCCTCGATGCCTGCGTCGGCTGCGCGGCCGATCAAAGTCGCCGCCGCCACATTGCCAGCGTCGTCGTCGTCGCGGGCGATATAGAGACGGCGCAAGGTTTTCGGAAATCGTATCGCTGCGAAATGCGCCGCCGACAGCGCAGCGGCCATTGGCAAATGTGGCAAAACGCATCTGAGCGACAGCATGGTTTCGATGCCTTCGCCGGCAGCCATGACATCGTCCGCTGAGCCGAAGCGCACGGCGTGGCTAAGAAGATCGCCCATCGCCCGGCGCGGCGTCTCGATCGGCGCCTTGCCCAATCGCCTGACATCGAAGCCTTCGGGATCGAGCCATGTCCGTTGAACGCCGACGATCCTACCGTCGAGATCGGTGACAGCGGCAATCAGTGCGGGCCAGATTTCGGTCTCGCTGGCTTCGTCCGGCAGATAGTAGCAGCAGGGATGGAAGCGGAGCGAACCTGTTCCCCGCAAATCCCTAATGCCGCGGTTGCGCAAATACGCTTCTGCAAGCGTTCCGGAGATCGGCTTCGACATCGCGAACAATCTTCGCGCCGCCTCCGGTGATCCGTTTGGCGCCGGGGATGCTTGTCGTGGCGCCGGTTCGTAGTCCGGTGTCGGCGATCGGAGGAATGCTCGCGCCTCTGCGATCACGTCCTTGAACGCCGTAAAACCGCTTGCTTCGCGAATGACGTCGAGAAGATCGCCATGCTCGCCGGTGGCCGCATCGGTCCATTTGCCGGCGCCGCCCTTCGCGGACGCCGTCAGCCGAACGAACATCGATCGGCCCGGCGTATTGCGGACGTCGCCGACGAGCCAGAAGCGCCCGGCGCGGCGACCGTTCGAGAGGTATCGGCGGCAGACCGCCTCTGCCTGGCTTGCGAGGCGACGTGCCAGATCATGCGGCGTCCCCGACATGATACGGCTCCACATGAAAAGGCCCGCCGTTTCGAACGGCGGGCCAAGGTGCGCTCGGGACTTTATTCGGCCGCGAGCGTGCGGGGGGCGTCATCGGTCCCGCTATTGTCCGCGATGCCGTCCTCTTCGCCGATAGCCGTTTCGCCGTCGCTCTCCGCCGTTTCTGCGACGGCAGGTTCCGCGCTCGTATCCGCGGCCTGCGATGCCGGACGCCCGGGCGTGCGCAGCGGCTCGGGCAGCCAGCCGGCCTCAGCGAGCAGCGTCTCGGCTTCCACCGCCATCTCGCCCTTCTTCAGATGCTCGATGCGATCGGCGGCGCGTTGACCCCGTCCTTCCGCGACGGCTCCGAGAATGCGAGCCTTGGTGACGCGACCGAGGTAATTGTCGACCGTCGGCTTCCAGCCGACCGCCGTCATGTCGAGATCGACGGCCTGAGCGAGTTTGTCGGCGTGGGCGAGCGCGCGCGGTCGCTTGTTCCAGGCCTCGTTCACCGCGTTGACCGACAGGCTGACGACATGGGCGAAGAGCAAGGCCTGGCTGTCGCCATCCCAATCCTGAAGCGCTGCCCAGAGGTCGGTGGATTCCTTGGGCAGGGCCTTGGCCCAGCCCTCATGCCGTGCGCGGATCGCATGCGCCGAGGCGCAATCGTTCAGTCCCGGCGCCTGGGCGCCGAAACTGACGCTCTTCAGATCGAGCTCCAGACAGCTATCCGACCCGTAGTGATAGAAGACCTTCAGGGTCAGGGCGTGCAGCGCTGCGTGGAAGGCGATCTGCGGCTGTTCGCCGAGGGCGTGCCGCAGGCCGAGCGTCCGATGCGCCGTCAGTTCGGTCATGAGCCGGTCGGAGATCGGCGACACTCCTTCGTCCTCTTCCTCGGCCTCGGAGCTGGTTTCGTCCTCCGCGCCATCCGTCTCGTCGTCATCGCCGTCGGCGGAAGTCACAGTGTCGGATACGCCATCCACGCTCGTATCCTCTTCCGGATCGGCGGCGATTTCGTCCTCCGGCCGGATGTAGCCGCGTTCGACGCGCAAACCGCCATCGTGCGCAATGCTCACGAAGGCGCCGGCCCGCGCAACTTCGACAGGATCGAACGCGAGGGGGCGCGTCTCGAACGCTTCGAGGGCGGTTTCCAGCTCGCCGAGCCGCGCGTCGACCTCCTCAGGCAGCTCGTCGGCGTCCGCATGCTCTTCCGACAGCCGATCGAATTCGGCCTGCAATGCTTCGCGCGCCGCGGTCTCCTCGTCGGAGAGCGGGGCTGCCTCGCCACGAAGCTGACGCAGGCCGAATGTATGCCCGTATGCGAAGTCGGGCGCGATCTCGGTCCATTTCCAGCCCTCGGCTCGAATGGAGTCGGCTTCGCGCTCCAACTTGTTGGCGACCATCCGATCGATGAGAGCCACATCCTGCAGCCAGCCGCCATCGTCGCCCTGGAACAGGTCGCGCATGATTGGCCCGCCGGCCTGGACATAGGCGTCGACCCCAATGAACTGCGCCCGCTTGTCGCAGGCGCGCACCGCGCCTTCGGTCAGCATCCGACGGATCATGTAGGGCTGCTTGTCGTGAGAAATCTTCAGCTTCTCGAACACTTGCTCCTGACGCTGGTGATCGCTGCACACGGTGAACGCCATGAGCTGATCGAGCGTCATGCCGTCCTCGGCATAGACGTCGAGCAAGGTCGATGAGACGGACGCGAGCTTCAGGCGCTGCTTCACGACATTGACCGCGACGAAGAAAGCGGCGGCGATCTCCTCCTCGGACTGCCCTTTTTCGCGCAGCGCAAGAAAGGCGCGGAATTGGTCGAGCGGATGCAACGGCGCCCGCTGGACGTTCTCGGCGAGAGAATCCTCTTCCGCTATGCCGCCCTCGCGAACGACGCAGGGCACGGGCGCGGTTTTGGCGAGACGCTTCTGTTTCACCAGCAATTCGAGCGCGCGATAGCGTCGGCCGCCGGCGGGGATTTCGAATATGCCGGTTTCCTCGCCAGCTTCGTCCAGGACCGCGCGGACGCTGAGGCCCTGAAGCAGGCCGCGCC
>JAGWTW010000081.1 GCA_028868735.1 Hyphomicrobiales bacterium
TAGCCGCTTCGATCAATTGCGATTCGTTAACCTTTCTTCTTGGCCGCACGTTAACCCCCCGGGCGCATGCCTTGGCGCATGGCGCGTCGCGTTTGGCCATATCTGATCGGCGTGGGACTTCTGTCCCTCATGTCCGGCTGCTCGCTCTACCAGAAGCCGCAGCGGCCGGCCTGGCGCGCGGCGGCGGAAAACGCTTGTTTCGCCGAAAAGCGGATTCAGTTGTCGGCCTACGTGCAGCCTGCCCCCGAACTCGAAGGGCCGGGCATCTGCGGCCTCACGCGTCCGCTGCACGTCACGGCGTTGCAAGGCGGGCAGGTCAGGCTCAATTCCCGCATGACGCTCGACTGCCCGATGGTGGCCGAACTCGAATCCTGGCTGACGGACGTCATCCAGCCGGCCGCGATAGCGCGCTTCGGACAGCCCGTCGTGCAGATCAACACCATGGGCGCCTACGCCTGCCGTGGCATGAACAACCAGATCGGCGCCCGCATCTCCGAGCACGCCTTCGGCAACGCCATCGACGTCGGCGGCTTCGTTCTTGCCGACGGCCGCGCGATCGTGATCCGCCGCGACTGGACGCACGGCGACGAGCAGACGCAGGCCTTCTTGCGCGACGCGCAGGGAGGCGCCTGCGAGCGCTTCACCACCGTGCTGGCGCCCGGCTCGAACGCGTTCCATTACGACCACATCCACGTCGACCTTGCGATGCACGGCTCGACCTCGCGCGGATTGCGCCGCATCTGCAAGCCGGCGTTGCAGAACGTCGCGCCGCCGCCATCGCGCGACAATCTGCCGGAAGCGCCGGATCTCGAAGAGGAAACGGATTCCGCGCAATTGAAGACTTATCCCGGCCGCGACTATGCGAGGGCTGCGCCGAGCGGCGCCGTCCCGCCGACGCCGCCGCTCGCGCTTGGACCGCGGAACCTTTCGCCGCCGCGCGAGGTTGCGGGGTCGGGTATCATCCGCGCGGACGGCGCATTCGATCCCGACGACGACAGCACATCCACGATCAGAATGCGCTGAGCGCGAATTTGCGCGGCGACGGTTGCGGTGCAGCGTCGAATTAATTTGCTTGACTGGCGCTTTTGCGTCACGATGACGATCGTAAGCCCGCATATGAGAGACGGCCATGGGAAGCTATCGCATCTCGGTCCGTCGCGACGCGACGGACGACGAGTTCAACGTGATCGTGCATGACGAGACCGAGCGCAGGCTCGGCGAGCTCAAGGCGTTCACCCCGGCGCATGCGGAACTGGTCGCCCGCGATCTGGTGAGCCTCGTGCGCAAGGCGGATCCCGGCAGCTTCTTCACGCTCGATCTGCGCGAACAGCGCTCGATCGCCGCCTGACCCCAAGGTCACGATCGCGCCGCAACCCGAAGTCATGATCCGCTCTCCCGCGCGCCGCCCGATCGCGCTAAAGGCGGAGCCATGACGACCGTATCGCTTTCATTTCGCCCGCCCGCGCCGAAACCGCGCGAAACCCCGCTGGGGCCGCTCGGCCTCATCGCGGCCCTGCGCCGCAACCCTCTCGAAATCTGGACACAGGCCCATTACGAGGAGCCGGTTCTCGTCGGCCGTACCTTTTTCGGCGACCGCGCCGTCGTCAGCGATCCGGCCGGCGTTCGCCGCATCTTACTCGACAACGCCGCCAATTACCGCAAGGACGACCTCCAGCTTCGCATACTCCGGCCCGCACTCGGGACCGGCCTGCTGACGAGCGAGGGCGACGCCTGGCGCGCGCAGCGCCGCCTGCTTGCGCCTTTGTTCACGCCGCGGCAGGTCGCAGCCTTCTCGGACGCAATGGCCGCAGCGACGCGCGCGGGCGTCGATCGCTTGGCGCGGCTTCGGCCCGCCTGGATCGTCGACATGTCGCACGAGATGGCGCGGCTCACGCTCGAAATTCTCGAGCACACGCTGTTCTCGACCGGCCTCGGCCGCGACGCGAGCGACTTCCAGCAACAGGTCTCCCGCTATTTCGAAACGGTCGGCCGCATCGACCCGTTCGATCTGCTCGGCTTGCCGGATTTCCTGCCGCGCCTCGGCCGCCTGCGCGGACAGGCGACGCTCGACTGGTTCGCTGGCGCCGTCGACGACATCGTGGCCGCCCGTCGCCGGCTGATCGCCAGCGATGCAGCCGCGCCTCGCGACGTGCTGACGCTGCTCCTCGAAGCCCAGGACCCCGAAACCGGACGCGGAATGTCCGAGGAAGACCTGCGCGCCAACATCGTCACCTTCATCGGCGCGGGACACGAAACCACCGCCAATGCGCTCACCTGGACCCTCTACCTGCTTTCGCAATCGCCATCCTGGCGCGCGCGCGTCGAAGCGGAAGCCGACGCGGAACTCGGCGCCGGCGCGATCGATACGCTCGCCGACCGCATGCCCGTGACGAAAGCGGTGCTGGAAGAATCGCTGCGGCTCTATCCGCCGGCCGCAATGCTGAGCCGCGCCGCCATCGACGACGACGAAATCGCAGGCAAGAAAATTCCGGCCGGCGCCGTCGTCACGGTTTCGCCCTTCGTCGTTCATCGTCACCGCAGACTGTGGAACGAACCGGACGTGTTCGATCCTGAGCGCTTTCTCGGGCCTGCCCGCGATTCCATCGACCGGTTCGCCTATATTCCCTTCGGCGCCGGCCCGCGCGTGTGCATCGGTATGGGCTTCGCGTTGCAGGAAGCGATTATCGTGCTGGCGCATCTCGCGAAATCCTTTCGTTTCGATCTCGCGCCGAACCATGCCGTCCGGGCTGTTCAGCGGATTACGCTGCGGCCGCACGGCGGCATGCCGATGATCGTCACGCCACGGTGAATCGCCGGCGTCTCGCGACCAGGCGCAGCTTGCGCTAGACTCGCCGACGCGGAGATTCCATGCACAAGTCAAAACGCAATCAGAAGCCCAGACGCCGTCTTCTTGGCGGCCGCAATGTCGAAACCGTCGGCCTCGGCGTCGATTTCTGGTCCGATTTCAATCATCGCTGCCTGACAGCGAGCTGGCCCGTATTTTTTTCGGGGGCAGTCCTTGCATTCCTCGCTCTGAATTGTCTGTTCGCGCTCGTCTACATGCTCGGCGACCAGCCTGTCGCCAATGCGCCGGGCGACTTCGCTCACTACCTCTATTTTTCAATCGAGACTTTGACGACCGTCGGCTACGGCGATATGCATCCCCAGACGCATTTCGGTCACATAGTCGCGAGCGTAGAACTTTTTCTCAACGTTTTTACCGTCGCCATCCTGACAGGTCTCATCTTCTATCGGTTCTCGCGCCCGCAGGCGCAATTCCTGTTCGCCGAACGGGCGGTCGTCACCACATTCGACGGCAAGCGCAGTCTTATGCTGCGCGTCGCCAATCGACGCCAGAACAGCATCGTCGGCCCGACCGCGAAGGTCTGGATCGCGATGACGATCGTGACGGCCGAGGGCGAGAGCTTTCGTCGTTTCAACGAGCTTCCTCTCGTGCGCTCCCAGAACCCTCTGTTCGTCCTGAGCTGGACCATGATTCACGAAATCGATGAAAAAAGCCCGCTTTTCGGTATGGACGCCGAGGGTATGGAGGTCGTGGAAGGAATCATCATGGTCATGATCGAGGGATATGACGAGACTGCCGCGCAGACCGTCGTCGCCCGCAAGACCTACGACCGCAAGGACGTCCTGTTTGGACACCGTTACATCGACGTGCTCGAGGACGGCGACGGAGAAGTCATTCGCCTCAACTACGATAAATTCCATCACACTGCGCCCGAGACCTGATCCGCGTCATTCAATCCACGCAGACCGGCGGTCTGGCGCGACAGGAGCCGAAATGCCGTTTCTCCGCCACGCTTTTTCTCTGCGCTACTGCGCTATGACCGTCTGCGCCGTCGTAACGGTCGGTTTTTTCGCGCTCGCCTTTGGCGCATACACATTCAATGGATTTTTTCTTTTCCTCGCACTGGCGTTCGCCGCGCTCTTCGCGCTCGGGCTTCGTGACCTGGCGCAGACGAAACACGCGGTCCTTCGCACGCATCCGATCGTCGGACATTTACGTTACCTTCTCGAAATGGCGCGCCCGGAGATGCGCCAATATTTCTTCGAAGACGACAAGACCGGAACGCCTTTCAGTCGCGACAAACGCGCGCTCGTCTATCAACGCGCCAAGATGCAGCTCGACAAGCGTCCCTTCGGCACCGAATTCGAGGTCTATTCCGAAGGATTCGAATTCCTCCGCCACTCGATCGCGCCGCGTCCGCTTTGCCGCGAGCCGTTCCGCGTCAAGATCGGCGAAAGCTGCCGCCAGCCGTATTCCGCATCGATCTATAATATCTCCGCGATGAGTTTCGGCGCGCTGTCGTCGAACGCCATTCGCGCGCTCAACGCCGGCGCCAGGCGCGGCGGCTTCGCGCACGACACCGGCGAGGGCGGCGTCAGCCCCTATCATCTGGAGAACGGAGGCGATCTCATCTGGGAAATCGGCTCGGGTTATTTCGGATGCCGCCTGCCCGGCGGCGAATTCTCTCCGGAGAAATTCGCGGAACGCGCGGGCGATCCACGCATCAAGATGGTTGAGCTGAAGATCAGCCAGGGCGCGAAGCCCGGCCATGGCGGCGTCTTGCCGGCCGCGAAAGTCACGCCGGAAATATCTGCCATACGCGGCGTACCGCTCGGGAGCGATTGCGTATCGCCGGCCGCGCATTCGGCATTTTCGACCCCGCTCGAACTTGTCGCCCTGATCGACAGAATGCGCGAATTGTCTGGGGGCAAACCGGCCGGATTCAAGCTCTGCATCGGTCGCCCGGCCGAATTCCTCGCCATCGTGAAGGCGATGCTGGAGACAGGGTCTCATCCTGATTTCATCGTGGTCGACGGCAAGGAGGGCGGCACTGGCGCGGCGCCGCTCGAATTCATGGATCACCTGGGCATGCCGATGCGCGACGGCCTCAACTTCGTACACAATGCGCTCGTCGGCGCCGGCCTGCGCGAGAAGATCAGGATCGGCGCGGCGGGAAAGATCGTCAGCGCTTTCGACATGGCCCGCGCCTTCGCGCTCGGCGCCGACTGGTGCAACGCCGCCCGCGGTTTCATGTTCGCGCTCGGCTGCATCCAGTCGCAGTCATGCCATACCGACCGCTGCCCGACCGGCGTCGCCACGCAGGACGCAAATCTCGGCCGCGGCCTGGTCGTCGCCGACAAGGCGACGCGCGTATTCAATTTTCACAGCGCGACTTTGGAGACGCTCGCGGAATTGACCGCGGCCGCCGGTCTCGATCACCCCGGGGATTTCCGGCCCGCGCATTTCGCGCGGCGCATTTCGCCCGCGGAAATTCGCGGCTTCGACGAACTTTATCCTGCGCTTGCGCCGGGAGAGCTCGTTTCGGGAACGCTAGATCCGCGCTTCGAAAAAGCCTGGAAGGCGGCGCGTCCGGACAGTTTCGCGGCGGCTTAGCCGGATTTCCGGCCGTAGACGGTCAAGAACACGGCGACTGCGTCGTCGACCGTACGCTCGATCGCGGCGTCGGAAGGGCGCGGCGAGAAACAGAAAAGCATCTGACGGAAATGAACGCCCTGGACGAGATTCAGGAATTGCGCGGCGGCCCCGTCGAAATCGTCGATCGTCAACTGTCCCTCGTCGACCTTCCGCCGAAGCCACGCGGAAAATTGATCCTGTCCGAATTGCGGGCCGGCTTCGTAAAAGACGCGGCCGATCCCCGGAAATTTCGCGGCGGCCGCAATGACCGTGCGCGTCTGCGCGACATGTGCCGGATCGAGCATCACCTTCATCAGGCCGAAGCCCATGCGCCGCATGACCTCGGCGACCGGGCCCTGATGGTCGTCGTAAGCGCCGAGTTGTTCGGCCTGCACGCGGCGGTCCTCGCGCACCAGCGCCTCGAACAGCGCCTCTTTGGACGCAAAATAGGAATAGATCGTCCCCTTGGAGACGCCAGCGACGCGCGCAATGTCGTTCATCGACGCGCCATCGAACCCGTCGGCGAGAAAGACCTTTCGCGCGCCGTCGAGGATCTGGCGGCCCTTGGCGCTGTCGATCTCGCTCGGCTTCGGCGCGCCCGGGTCCGGCGAAGTCGCCGAGGCCGGGCCGTCCTTCATAGCGCCGTAAGTCTGGTTGTCCGTCATTGGCTTCTGACCGAACCGTTCGGTCAGGCTTGTATATGCGCAGCGATCGTGGTAGTCAAGGTGACCGAACGGTTCGGTCAGAAAAATCGGCAACTTCAGAGCGTAACCCGGCGAGCGAATTCGAGTCGCAGATGACCGAGCAGATTCCGAAAGAGAGATTTGAAGGCGCAGCGCAATCTGTCGCTGAAATCGATCGCGCCCCGGCGGGCTCATCGCCGCCGTCGCGTGCGGACGAAGCTGCCCCGAAGGTCTCAAAGCGCAAGCTCTTGCTGCCTGTTCTCGGTCTCGCCGTTCTGGCGGGCGCCGCCTGGTACGGGTATCGCTATGTGACGGAATGGCGCTTCCTCGTGACCACCGACGACGCCTACGTCAAAGCCGATATGGCGATCCTTTCGGCGCGCGTGGCCGGACATCTGTTGTCAGTTCCCGTCGTTGAAAACCAGTCGGTGAAAAAAGGCGACGTGCTCGCCGAGATCGATCCGGGCGACTACAAGCTCGCCATCGAGGCCGCGCAGGACCGTATCGCGACGCAGACGGCGACGATCGACCGCATCGGCGCGCAGGAACAAACACAGGAAGCGACCGTCGCGCAAGCGCACGCCCAGCAAGCGGCCAGTCGCGCCGATCAGATTCGCGCCGCCTCGGAATTCGATCGCGCGCAGGCGCTGCTTGCGCGCAATTTCGCGACGCCGCAACGCGTCGAGCAAGCGCGCGCCGACCGCGACCGCACGACCGCCGCCATGTCGGGCGCCAATGCCGCCGCAACTGCGGCGGAAAGCAATCTGTCGGTATTGAAAGCGCAGCGCGTGGAGGCCGAACGCACGCGTGAGGAACTGAAAACGGCGCTTGCGCGCGCCGAGCGCGATCTCGAATTCACGACGGTGCGGGCGCCGTTCGACGGCGTCGTCGGCAACAAGGCCGCGCAGCGCGGCGCCTATGTCACGCCCGGCGCCCGGCTGATGGCGATCGTTCCGCTCGACACCGTCTATGTCGAAGCCAATTACAAGGAAACGCAGCTCGCGCACATCGCGCCGGGCCAGAAGGCCGCGATCCTCGTCGACGCATATGGCGGTCGGAGAATCGAAGGCGCGGTCGAGAGCCTGGCTCCCGCGAGCGGCGCGCAATTCTCCTTGCTGCCGCCTGAAAATGCGACCGGCAATTTCACCAAAATCGTTCAGCGGCTGCCCGTGCGCGTGCGCGTGCCCGCCGAAATCGCGCGCGCCGGCATATTGCGGCCGGGTCTGTCGGTCGTCGTCGAGATCGACACGCGCGACGAAAAAGCGTCGCGCTGATCTTGTCCGGGCTCGCTGCAACATCTGGCGCCCCTCCCCGCCGGCCGGCGGCGGCGCTGCCGGAACAGCGTTTCGACGCCCACCGCATCATCGCCTTCACCGGCATGGTGTTCGGCATGTTCATGTCGATCCTCGACATCCAGATCGTTTCGGCTTCGCTCAACGAAATCCAGGCTGGGCTTTCGGCGGGCGCGGATGAAGTCACCTGGGTGCAGACAAGCTATCTGATCGCCGAAGTGATCATGATTCCGCTGTCGGGTTTTCTCTCGCGCGCGTTTTCGACGCGCTACATCTACACCGCCTGCGCGGGCGGATTCACGTTGATGAGCTTTCTGTGCGCGCATGCGACGTCGATCGAGCAGATGATCGTCTTTCGCGCGCTGCAGGGCTTTATCGGCGGCGGCATGATCCCGACCGTCTTTGCGAGCGCGTTCACCGTCTTTCCGCCGTCCAAACGCGTGATCGTGCAGCCGATCATCGGGCTCGTCGCGACGCTTGCTCCAACGATCGGCCCGACGGCCGGCGGTTATCTGACCGACCTGTTTTCATGGCACTGGCTGTTTCTGGTCAATGTCGCGCCGGGAATCATGGTCACGCTCGTCGCCTGGTTCATGATCGATTTCGACGAACCGGAACTCGGCCTCCTGAAAGGTTTCGACTGGGCAGGCCTCTTGTCGATGGCCGTTTTTCTCGGCGCGCTCGAATACGTGCTCGAGGAAGGCCCCTCGAAAAGCTGGTTCGAGGAAGACGTGATCGTCTACGCGGCTATCGCCTCCGCGCTCGGCGCGCTCGTCTTCTTCTGGCGCTCCTACGTGTCGCGAAATCCGATCGTCGATCTGCGCATCCGCAGCGGCAGCTTCTGGGCGGGCTCTCTCTTCTCCTTCGTGCTCGGCATCGGCCTCTACGGGCTGACCTATATCTACCCCGTCTATCTCGCGCGCGTGCGTGGCGACACGGCGCTTATGATCGGCGAGACGATGTTCGTCACCGGCATGATGCAGATGATTTCGGCGCCGCTCGTCGGACGCGTCATGATGACCGTCGATTCACGCATTTTGCTCGCCATCGGCTTCGCCAATTTCGCGATTTCCTGCTGGCTGATGACGGATATGACGAAAGACTGGGACTTCTGGCAGATGTTCGTCCCGCAGCTGTTTCGCGGATCGTCGCTGATGATGTGCATGGTCCCGATCAACTCGATCGCGATGGGCGCGCTGCCGCCACAGGAGATGAAGAACGCCTCGGGCCTCTTCAACCTGACGCGCAACCTAGGCGGCGCCGTCGGCCTCGCGATCATCAACACGTTTCTCAACAATCGTTGGGACTTGCACCTCGCGCGGCTCCACGAGCAGGTCTCGTGGTCCTCGGACATGGCGCAGCAATGGCTGGCGACATTCACCGCGGCCTTTGCGCGCCTCGGATCGGATGCGCCGCTGGCTGCGACGCGCCAGCTCGCGGCCTACGTCCGGCGCGAGGCGCTCGTCATGGCGCTTTCGGACGTCTTTTTGCTGATCGGCGTGATCTTCGCGGCTATGCTGCTGCTCATTCCGTTCGTCAGGAGGCCGCCCATGCTCGGCGCGGTCGGCGACGGCCACTGACGCGCGCTCAGGAACGCGCGTCGGTCTCGGCCATGCGCGCAATGCGGGCGCCGATTTCGGCGACGGCTTCGCGCAATCCGTTATCGTCGCCGCGCGGCGCTGGTTGCGTGGCCCGCGCGGCCTCGAGCGCCCCCTTGAGCGCGGCGACCTCGGCCTTCAGATCCTCGATCTGGTCCGCGGCGATCCGCTCGGCCTCGCGCGCGCCCCGCGCGTGTTCGGCGAGCCGCGCGGCGGCGTCCGACGCCTGTTTCATGGAAGCTTCCCGCGCTCGTTCGGCCGCATCGAGCGATCTTTGCATCTCGCGATGCGCGATCAGGGTTTCGTCGACGCTGCGGCGTTGTCCGTCGAGCGAAGCCTGAAGCGCGCTCGCGCGGTCCCGTTCGCTTTCGAACCGCGCCTGCGTCGAGGCCATCAGTTGCTCGACCGCGCGCATTTCCTTCAGCACCATGTCGCGCTCTTCGCCCAGGCCGGACGCGCGGTCTTCCTCGTTGCCCGCCTTGCGCTTCCACGCGTCGAGGTCGCGCTCGAGCGCCTCGATGCGGCTGAGCAGGCCCTCGTTTTTTGTCTCGAGGCCGGCGACCGCAGCGCGCCGGTCTTCGGCGAGATCGGTCAGATCCCGATGATCCGCGGCGAGCGAATCGTAGCGCTCGCGCAGCGTTTGATGCAGCCCGGTCGCGTCGTGGATTTCCATAACGAGCGCGCTTCGTTCGGCGTTCGCTTCGGCGAGTTCGCGCACCGCTGCGGCGTGATCCGCGTTGAGCTCGGCATGGTCGGCGCCGAGTTTCGTCAGCCGATCGTTCAATGCGACGAGTTCGGTCGCGCGGCGTCCGAGCTCGGCGAGGTCTTTCGCATGGTCGGCGGCCTGAGCTTCCATCTTCTGCTCGAGCCGGCGCCGCTCTGCGGCGAATTCCGCACGCAACAGATCGCGCTCGGCCGTCACTTCGTCCATGGAGAGCGGCAGCAGGGCTTCGATGCGACGGCGCGACAGACGCATCGCGCGCCGGGAAATGGCGGGCAACAGCAGCAGCGATACGAGACCCGCGACGAACAAGCCGAGGGCGAAATACATGATTTCTTCGATCAAAACGCTGCGGCCCTAGCCTGTTGAACCCGCGCCGGACCATGCCACGCGTGGCCCCTCAAGGCAAAGCGGCGTGAAGCCGGCTGCCGCCTCAGAACGGGTTCCAGGTCGAGGACGGCGTGAATTTCAGGTAGCCGACGTTGAGCCCGAGACGCGCGCCGACGCCCGACCGTATCGGCACGACGACGACCTGATCGGCCGCCAGCGCGGTGAAGCCGAAGCCGCCGATCAGATAGGCCGATCCGTCCACGCCGCCGAACCGCGTGTAGATCGCTTCGACCGCCGGCAGGTTATAGACGAGCATCATCGTGCGGTCGCCGTCGAGGCCGGCGTCGAAGCCGAGCGACGGCCCTTGCCAGTAGACCGGCCTGTCGCCGGCATTGCGCGTGTACATCTTGCCTTCGCCGTAGCGCAGGCCGCCGATGAAAGCGCCGGAGCCTTCCTGGCCGAGGATGTAGGCGTTGGGCTTGCCCCAGCGTCGCGTCGCTTTTTCAATGCCTTGCGCAAGGCTGCGGGAAACCGACCCGAAGAATTTGTGTCCGGACGCCACCACTTCGTTGTTCGAGAAGCTTTCCGGCGCCTCCCGCGCGAATACGAGCCCAGGCGCCAGGGCGGCGACCAGGGTTCCGACCGAACCGATGACCAGATCGCGACGTGAGGCTGTCATGGCTTCTCCTTGATCCAGTCCCCGATGCGCCCGCAGCGCAAGCCGGACTTTCGCGCGCGAAAATGGTCAACGCATGGCGGAGCCCTCGTCGGGCGGGCCGCGCGGCAGATTGCGGGCGCTTGGTTAACGAAAGGTTGACGTCACGACCGCCGGCCCCAGGCGACGAATGGACCGTTGCGATACTGGTCGTCACGCTTGCCGTAGACCATAGGCGCGCCGTCTTCGCCGAGTACGCAGCCGCCCGCCGCCCGCAGGACGGCGTCGCCTGCCGCAATGTCCCATTCCATCGTCGGTCCGAACCGCGGATAGACGTCGGCCTCGCCCTCGGCAATGAGGCAGAATTTCAGCGACGAGCCGATATTCACGCGTCGCGCGATCCTGCGTTCTCGCAGGAAGGCTTCGGTTTGCGCCTCGCCGTGCGAGCGGCTGCAAAGAGCGACAAGCCCGTCCGCCGGCGCGGCGCGCGTTTGAATGGATCGCCGTTCCGCCTGCGGCGGCATGGCCGCGCCCGGCGCAACGCGGATCAGGCTCGCGGTCGCGCCGCCAATCCAGAGCTTTTCGAGCGCCGGCGCATAAACCGCCCCGGCGACCGGAGCGCCCCGCTCGATCAACGCCAGGTTCACGGTGAATTCGCCGTTGCGGGCGAGAAATTCCCGCGTGCCGTCCAGCGGATCGACAAGGATGAAGGTTTCGCCGCACGCCGGCACGACGCCTCGGGCCACCGACTCCTCCGCGATGACGGGAATGCCGGGCGCAGCCTTCGCCAGCGCCGCCAGAATTGAGGCTTCGGCCCGTTCGTCGGCATCGCACACCGGACTGGAATCCGCCTTCTGCCGCGCGTTCGCGGCGCCCGCATAAATGTCCATGACCACGCGGCCGGCGGCAAGCGCGACGGCGCCGAAGGTTTCGGCCGCTGTCTGGCGGTCTGCGTCGCTGAGAGACCCGAGCATACCGGACATCTGCGCCAAAGCCCGGCGTCAGATCAAGGCCAAACGCCCGGACCGCGCCTTAACGCCGCATTTACCGCTGCAACGCCACTCTGCCGCCTGCGCTTTCCTCGGGGCTCGCGCCGGTCTATCGATTCGTCTCGGGCGATTCGCTTCGCGCGCATCGGCGAAGTCGGGCGAGCCGCCCGCGGGTCCCGGCGTCTGTTTCCTGCGTCCAACCTTTCGGATCGCCTCATGACCGACAACGTCAACGTCTTCTCCCTCGCTCCGCTCGATCTTGCCGCGCTTCTCTGTTCTCGCGTCTGTCACGACGTGATTTCGCCGGTCGGCGCCATCGTGAACGGGCTCGAGGTCCTCGAAGACGAGAAGGACCAGGACATGCGGACCTTCGCGCTCGACCTCATCAAGAAGAGCGCGCGCACGGCCTCGGCCCGGCTCCAGTTCTGCCGCCTCGCATTCGGCGCGGCCGGCTCCGCCGGCGCGGCGATCGATACGGGCGACGCCGAAAATGTCGCGCGCGGCCTGCTGGCCGACGACCGCACGAAGCTCGAATGGAACGCGCCGCGCATCCTTTTGCCGAAGAACAAGGTCAAGCTTGTCCTCAACATGTGCCTGATCGCCGCGGCCGCCATCCCGCGCGGCGGCGTCATCGCGGTCTCGATCGTGGACGAAGGCGCAAAGCTGCTCGTGGAAGCGCGCGGCGTCAATGCGCGCGTGGCAGCGCACGTTCCCTCGCTGCTGGACGGAAAGCCGGAAAACGGCTCGGTCGACGCGCACGGGATCCAAGCCTATTACACCGGTCTCGTCGCCCGCGACACCGGTCTGGCGCTCGAAATGACGAGCGCGCCGGAATTCGTTTCGCTCTCGGCGCAGGCCGCGGCCGCGGAAGCGCCCGCTGCTTCGGATGCGGCTTGAAAATCCGGCCATTTCAATCCTCCCTTAACCCAAGCGCCGCATAGTTTGCAGCGGTGGCGCGTCCGCGCCCCGCGAGCGCTGGCATGGACGACATTCTCAAGGACTTTCTGGTCGAGACGGCCGAGCACATCGAGGCTGCGGGCGAGCAGCTCGTGCAGCTCGAACGCGATCCGTCGGACGCGCAAACGATTTCCAGCATTTTCAGGCTCGTGCACACGATCAAGGGCACGTGCGGATTTCTTGGCCTCGTACGCATGGCCAAGATCGCCCATGTCGCCGAAGGCCTGATCGGTCGTTTGCGCGACGGGGCGCGCGCCGACGCCGCCGCCGTGACTCTTGTCCTGACGACAGTCGATCGCATCAAGGAGATTCTCGCAGGCATCGAAATGACGGGCGAGGAGCCGCAAGGCGACGACAGCGAGATTCTCGCGGCCCTTCAGAATTTCGCAGCCGCCATGGCCATCGACGCCCCGTCCGCGACTGAACAGACGCTGCCCGCCGCGCAGGCGGAACAAGCCTCCGACGACGTCGATTCTCCGGCGGAGGTCGCTCAGGCGGCCGCCACGGCGACCTCCGAACACAGCGACGCCGTAAAGCCCACGCGCGCAGAAACGATTCGCGTCACGGTCGATGCGCTCGAGTCGTTGATGTTGCTGGTTTCCGAACTGGTGCTGACACGCAACCAGTTGACCGAAGTAACGCGCGCCAATACGGACGAGGCCGTGAAGGGCGCGCTTCAACGCCTGTCTGCGGTTGCGACGGACTTGCAGGACGCCGTGATGCGCGCGCGCATGCAGCCGATGAGCCGCGTCTTCAACGCCCTGCCGCGGCTTGCGCGCGAACTTGCGGTGGACCTCGGCAAGAAAATCGAACTCGTGGTCGAAGGCGCCGAGACGGAACTCGACCGGCAATTGATCGAACTCGTCCGCGATCCGCTGACCCATATGATTCGCAATTGCGCCGATCACGGGCTCGAGTCGCCGCAAGATCGCATGCAGGCGGGCAAGCCCGAGACAGGACGCATTCGCGTCTGCGCCGCGCATGAAGCGGGGCAAATCACGATCGAGGTGGTCGATGACGGGCGCGGTCTCGATCTCGATCGGATCCGGCAGAAAGCGCTGGCGCTCGGTCTTGCGACCCGGCAGCAGCTCGCTGCGATGCCGAACGATGAAATCTGCCGTTTCATTTTCGCGCCGGGGTTCTCGACGGCCAAGGCTGTCACCAACATTTCCGGACGTGGCGTCGGCCTCGATGTCGTTCGCGACAATATCCAGGCGATCGGCGGCACTGTCGGCGTCTCGTCCAAGGCCGGCGTCGGCACGCGCTTCCTCATCCGCATCCCGCTCACGCTCGCGATCGCGCCGTCCTTGATCGTTTCCGCCGGCGAGCAGCGCTTTGCTTTGCCGCAGGCAGGGGTCATCGAGGCCGTTTCGATCGGCCCCCTGTCCGAACATGCGATCGAGACGGTGCAGGGCGCGCTTGTTCTCAGACTGCGTAATGAAGTTCTGCCGGTGACGGACCTTTCCGAAATGCTCGGGCTCGCGCCGGCGCCGACCGCGGCGGACGAACGGCTCGTCATCGTGATGCGCATTGGCGCTTCGGCGTTCGGCGTCATCGTCGATTCCGTCGATGACGTGCAGGAAATCGTCGTGAAGCCGCTCGGCTCGCAACTCGCGCATTTGCACGTCTATTCCGGCCAGACGATTCTGGGCGACGGATCCGTCGTCCTCATCCTCGACACAGGCGGCCTCGCCGACGCGCTCGGACTCGAGCGTACCTCGCACTATCGCTCGCCGGATGCGGGCAAGATCGATGCGCGGCGTCAGACCGGGCGCGTCGTGTTGTTGCGCGCGGGGGCCGGCGTCTGCAAGGCGTTGCCGCTGTCGCTCATTACACGCATCGAGAGCGTCGACAGTTCCGAGATCGAGCAGACCGGCCAGGGACTGGTCATTCGCCACCGCGGCGAGTTGATGCCGCTTCTGCCAGCCGCGGACGGCGTGCGCCCCGACAACGCGCAACAACCGATTCTCGTCATCGGCTACGGCGGCGAGACGATGGGTCTGCTGGTCGACGAGATCGTCGACATCGTCGAGGATCCGCTCGAAATCCAGATCGCGCAGCATAGCCCCGGCGTTATCGGCACGGCCGAGTTCGGCGGCAAGATCGCGGAACTGCTCGATCTCACGCACTTTATCCGTGCTGCGCGACCGGACGCGGCCGACCGCGGGGTCAATCGCAAGTTCCGTATTCTGCTCGTCGACGACAGGTTGTTCTTCCGCGACATGCTGACTCCTGTTCTGTCGGCCGCCGGCTACAATGTGACGACTCGAGAATCGGCCGCCGAGGCGCTCTCGCTTGTCGAAAGCGGCGCGCATTTCGACGCGATCGTCACCGACATCGATATGCCCGATATCGACGGCTACACGTTTGCGCGCACGTTACGCGCGCTGCCGGGCTGCGAATCGACGCCCATCATCGCCCTGTCGCCGCAAGCCAATGCGAAAGCGCTCCAGGCGGCGCGCGCATCCGGCATCGACGCCGTCGCCGGAAAATTCGATCGGAAAATGCTGCTCGACATTCTCGCGCAGGCGCTCGACGATTCCGAACTCGGCGGTCACGAGATCGAGGACCGCATCTTGACGGAGACCGCAGCGTGATGCCCGAAACGCACGCCAAAACCTCCGCGCACGCGAGCCCTCGGCCGCGCGAAATGCGCAATTTCTTTTCGGTGCGCGCCGCCGGCGCCATGTTCGGTCTTCCCGTGGATGCGGTTCAGACGATTTTCCGGTTGCAGGCGATCACGCCCGTGCCGCTCGGGCCGCCCACGATCGCCGGTCTTGTGAATCTGCGCGGCAAGATCGTGACTGCAGTCAGTCTCGCGCGCCGGCTCGGCCTCGACAACGCGTCTGCGCCCGCCAAATCGGAATTCGCGGTCGCCGTCGAGAGGCGCGGCGAAACTTTCGCCCTGCTCGTCGATTCCGTCGGCGACGCGATGGAATGCGGCGAAGAAGACAGCATCGAACCGCCGCGGCACGTCGAAAGCGGCAGGGCCCGCGTTACCGCATCCTACTACCGCGTCGACGGCGGCATCTTGCCCGTGCTCGACATCGAGGCCCTTTTCGACATCGCTCCCGCCGGCGTCGCGGAAAACAGGACGAATTCGGAGTTATCGAAATGAAAGAGATTCTCGTCGTCGACGATTCGGCGGTCATCCGCAAGATCGCGCGACGGATACTCGAAGGCCTTCGCTTCAGGACCAGCGAAGCGAGCGACGGACGCGAGGCGCTCGACGCCTGCGCTGCGGCCATGCCGGACGCCATTTTGCTCGACTGGAACATGCCGGTCATGGACGGGTTCGAATTCCTGCGCTCGCTCCGCAAGCTGCCGGGCGGCGCGAAGCCCAAGGTCGTCTTCTGCACGACGGAAAACGACGTATCTCAAATTGCGCGCGCCATGCACGCCGGCGCGGACGAATATATCATGAAGCCATTCGATCGTCAGATTGTGCGTTCGAAACTTGAAGAGATTGGACTCGTCTGAAGTCCACGCCCACCATAGGACCAACGCGCGCAGCCTCGCAGGGCGCGGCCGGCTTGTCGTGGGCAGGTCGCAGCGCCTGGCCATTGCGCCGGTTTTCCGCGCTTGCGCCCCGCCTTATCGCAATCGGCGCATCGACCGGCGGTCCGCAGGCGATTTCCGGATTGCTCACCCGTCTCGCGCCGCGTCTTGGCGAGACGCCCGTCGTCGTCGTCCTGCACATGCCTAAGGCCTTCACCGACGTCGTGGCCTCCGATATCGGGCGCCTGACGGGATTGCCGACGACCTCGCCGCGCAATGGCGAAAGCCTCAAGCCCGGCCACATCTATTTCGCGCCAGGCGGCGTTCATCTCAAGGTCGTGCGCGTGGGCGCGCTGTACGCCCTCGCTTATTCGGACACGCCCCCGGAAAATTTCTGCAAGCCCGCGGTCGACGTCCTGTTCCGCTCGGTCGCCGATGCGTATGGCGCAGGCGCGCTCGCCGTCGTACTGACCGGCATGGGCGCCGACGGCCTGTCGGGCGCGCGAAAAATTGTCGAGGCCGGAGGCAGCGTGGTCGCGCAGGACGAAGCCTCGAGCGCCGTGTGGGGAATGCCGGGCGAAATCGCGCGCGCCGGCATCGCCTCGGCCGTGCTCCCGGTCGACGCCATGGCCGATGCAATCGGCGCCCGCCTCATCGGCGGAGCGAGGCGGCCGAAATGACGCAAGCCTTCGACGAGCTCGCGCGATTTCTGTCGGAGCAGATCGGCCATGCGATCGATCCGCGCCGCCAGGCCGCCGTGGAATCGCGGCTTGCGCCGGTGATGTCGGATTGCGGCGCGCGAAATTTGGCCGATCTCGTCGTGCGTTTGCGCACGGGCTCGGACCCCGAAGTCGCGAGCCGCGTCATCGATGCGATGGTGACGTGCGAAACGCTGTTCTTCCGCGATCGTCACCCCTTCGACGCCATGCGCTCGATCGTTTTGCCGGCGCTGCGCGATGCGCGTTCGAGCAAGCGCACCCTGCGCATCTGGAGCGCGGCCTGCGCCACTGGTCAGGAGCCTTATTCGATCGCCATGCTGCTCGACGAAATGTCGCGCGACTTTCTCGGCTGGCGTGTGGATCTTCTGGCGTCCGACGTTTCGCAGGCCGCTCTGGCGACCGCGGCGGCAGGTCGCTACTCGCAGTTCGAGGTTCAGCGCGGCCTGTCGACGCCTCTGCTGCTGCGCCATTTTCGCCAGGACAGCGGGGGTTGGTGCATCAACGAGCATCTGCGCGGCGCAGTTCAGTTCCGTCGGATCAACCTTCTGTCCGATTTCTCGACACAAGGGCGATTCGACGTTGTTCTCTGCCGCAATGCGCTGATGTACATGGACGTCGCGCGCCGCCGCCAGATCCTTTCGCGTTTCGCGCGCATCGTGCCGTCGGACGGCTATCTGGTCCTCGGCGCCACCGAGACGATCGTCGGTCTGAGCGACGAGTTCGTCGCGCAGCCCGGCTATGCCGGACTGTTCCGCCGCTCCGGCGCGGATCGCGGCAAACTGCGGCTCGTCGTCAACGCCTGACCGCGCAATCCTCCCGACCCGACCGAGGCGCAGAAACAAAAAAGCCGCCCGTTGGGCGGCTTTTTGATTCGGACCGAGTTCGTTTCAGGCGATGATGCGCTCTTCGCCTTCGTTCGGTTCGCGCAGCACATAACCGCGGCCCCAGACCGTTTCGATGTAGTTGCGGCCCTGGCTTGCGTTCGCAAGCTTCTTGCGCAGCTTGCAGATGAAGACGTCGATGATCTTCAGTTCGGGCTCGTCCATTCCGCCGTAGAGGTGGTTGAGGAACATTTCCTTCGTGAGTGTCGTGCCCTTCCGCAAGGAGAGCAGCTCGAGCATCTGATATTCCTTGCCGGTCAGATGCACCCGCGCGCCGTCCACCTCGACCGTCTTCTGATCGAGATTGACCACCAGATCCCCGGTCGTGATGACCGACTGGGCGTGTCCCTTGGACCGGCGGACGATCGCATGAATGCGGGCGACGAGCTCGTCCTTGTGGAACGGCTTGGTGAGATAGTCGTCGGCGCCGAAGCCGAGGCCCTTCACCTTGTCCTCTATGCCGGCCAGGCCGGACAGAATGAGAATGGGCGTCTTGACCTTCGCGACACGCAGCGTCCGCAGCACCTCGTAGCCGGACATGTCCGGAAGATTCAGGTCGAGCAGGATGATGTCGTAATCGTACAGCTTGCCGAGATCGATGCCTTCCTCGCCGAGATCGGTGGTGTAGACATTGAAATTCTCGGATTTGAGCATCAGCTCGATGCTCTGCGCCGTAGCGCTGTCGTCTTCGATCAGTAATACGCGCATCAGCAGTCCCCACCCTTCCCCGTGCAGCCCCCGCCCGGCATATGCGCCTGCGGCTCACGGCGTGCGGCCTCTTCGGTCATACGCACAGTCCATTCGTCACGTTAACAATTAACGCCGAATGGTTAACAAACCGTTTGGCCCGTTCAGCTTGCCCCCTGTCACGGAAGGTATCGGCCTGGGCCCATGTCGAACCGAATCCGTCTCGCGGAGGAGACGGGCGATCGACCCGACACCGACAAGCCTTAAGCAAACGGGTTAACGACACGTTACCGCCGCGCTGTCGCGGAAACCGACGCAAAACGAATCGCCGTCCAAACTCGCTGCTTGCGAAAAATTTGTCCAGACGCTTCGTGCAAGTAACCAACGAGCAACCTCCCCGACGCATGATCGGGAGGTCTCGCGGATCATGGCTAATGCGTAACCAAGTCGAGTTTGGACCGAGGTCCAGGAGTGCCGTGTTATGAAGTCGCGGGATACCCTTTTGCGATTGAAGCGTTTTCAAGCGGACGAGAAGCGTCGCCGCGTGGCCCAGCTCGAACTGATGATCGGCGAGTTCAACCGCATGGCGGGCGACCTCGACCGTGAAATCGCAGCCGAGGAGCAACGCGCGCGGATCAGCGATCCGACGCACTTCGCCTATCCAACCTACGCACGTGCGGCCCGAAACCGCCGCGACAACCTCGTCAGTTCGACAGAAGAACTGCGGGGTCAGCTCGAAGAAGCAAATCTTCGGCTCGAGGAGGCGCTGGCCGAAGTGACCAAGGCCGAAAACCTCGAGGGCCGCGACAAGACCGGCGAGCGCCTCCATGAGGTCGTTCGTCCCGAGCCCGGCATGATGGGCTTGCGCATCGCCCGCGCCTGATCCCCGGCCGAAAGCCGGGCCGGAACGAGAAGCGCCGCCCCAGGGCGGCGCTTTTTGCATGGCCTGCGCTTGCGGGGTCCCGTCGGCTCGTGCATTGGTCCGCCGTCTCGCCCGGCCTCCGGGCCCGGGAGAAGCATGAAGCGCGTCCTCGACTATCTCTGGCCGGCCGTCGGCGTCGTCGCAGTGATCGGCGCCTTATGGATGCTCGCCCGTGAATTTCGCGGCGAATCGGTGCGCGCGGACGTGGTCGAGGCGCTGCGGGCGATTCCGCCCCACCGTTACCTCGCCGCCCTGGTTTCGACGCTGGTCGCGTACGCCGCCCTGGCCTGGTACGACAGGATCGCCCTCCTGCATCTCGGCGTGAAGCATATTTCATGGGCGTTCGTGTCCCTGACGTCCTTCACCACCTATGCGCTTTCCCACAATATCGGGGCCTCGGTTTTTTCTGGCGCCATGGTCCGCTATCGCGCCTATTCGTCGAAGGGACTCAGCGCGGCGCAGGTCGCAGTGCTCGTCGCGCTCTGCTCCTTTACGTTTCTGCTCGGCACCATCCTTCTCGGCGGCCTCGTCATGTTGCTCGAACCCGAGCAACTTCACCGTCTGCACGACATGCTCCCGCGAATGCTTACGGACGAGAGGGCGGCCAACACGCTCGGCTTCCTCTGCCTCGCGTTCGTCGTTCTCTACGTAGTCGGCTCCATAAGGAAATTCAGTCCGCTGCAGATCGGCTCGTTCCGGGTCGAGTATCCGAGTCCCGAAATCACGCTCCGACAGTTGATCGCCGCGCCGATGGAGTTGCTGGGCGCCGCCGGCATCATTTACTTTGCGCTTCCCACGCAGGGAAACCCGGGCTTTTTCGCCGTACTGGCGGTTTTCCTCGCGTCGTTTTCGGCAGGACTCGTCTCAAACGCCCCAGGCGGGCTCGGCGTATTCGAACTCGTATTCATCAAG
The DNA here is from genome assembly GCA_028868735.1 of Hyphomicrobiales bacterium. Lineage (GTDB taxonomy): Bacteria > Pseudomonadota > Alphaproteobacteria > Rhizobiales > Beijerinckiaceae > JAJXWB01. The sequence continues at coordinate 20,285 of JAGWTW010000081.1, forward strand.
GCGATGCCCGCGCTCGCCAAGAGCAAGGTCCTCGCTGCGCTGCTCATCTTTCGCCTGTTCTACCTGCTGATCCCGCTGGCTATAGCGATCGTGGTGGTGCTGTTGTTCGAACGCGGCCGCCTCGTCGAAACCCTTCATCATCGCAGCGACGGCGAGGCGGACGTTTAAAATGCGAAGGGCGCCGGCCGAAGCCGACGCCCATGCAAAATAACGCCGCTTCGAGCGGTCTCAGGCGCGGTACTGTTGGATTCGCGTCGTCCGCAGCCCCGCCAGCCCGTGCTGATCGATGGACATCTGCCAGCTCAGGAATTCGTCCACGGTCAGCGTGTAGCGGCTGCAGGCGTCCTCGAGCGACAGCAGCCCTCCGCGCACCGCAGCCACGACTTCCGCCTTGCG
>JAGWTW010000188.1 GCA_028868735.1 Hyphomicrobiales bacterium
GGATTGGGCTAGTGCGGACAAGCGGGCCTCCCTGTTTGGCCGCATCATGCGCGATCGGGCCGCGCAGGCAATAGTTCGCCCCTTCTTTCCGCTTCACATCCGGGAAACCTATATATGGGCATAAAGGAGGCGACGATCCGGTCTCCGGAGAAAGGACGCATGCTGCACGTCGATCCGCGGACGCGAGGACAGGCTCTCGTCGAGCGCTTTCGCGCCGCGATGGCGCGGACCGCCGCCGGCGTCGTCATCATCACGACCCACGGGCCCGCCGGACGGGGCGGCATAACCGTGTCGAGCTTCTGCTCGGTCTCGCTCGACCCGCCATCGGCGCTCGCCTGCATCAATCGCAAGTCCGCGACGCTGCGCCTGATCGAGGCCAATGGCGTATTCGCCGCAAATGTGCTGGCGCAGGATCAGGCTGCGCTCGCGGCCGCCTTCGCAACCGCCGGCGCGACGCACGAGGCGCGGTTCCGGCAAGGCGTGTGGCGCGACGACGCTCCGGGCGGTCCGTTGCTCAAGGACGCGGTCGCGCATTTCGATTGCCGGCTCGCCAGAACCTTCGACTACGGCTCGCACCGCATTGTCATCGGCGACGCGCTGGACGCCGCTTCGCACGAGGCGCGTCCGCTCATCTACGCCGAGCGCGGATATCACAAGCTGCCGTGACCGGCCGCAGCCGTGCGCGAGATCATTGCGCGAGCCATCGCGCGATATGCCGCCATTCCCGACCGAGCGTGCGTGCGCCCATGAACAGCGAGAGATGCCCGCAGGGCGCCTCGACATATTCGATTTTTGCGCGCGGCGTTCCCACGAGATCGGCGGCTGCGCGGAGCTGCGCCGGCGGGGCGATGCGGTCTTCGGCGCCGGCGAGCAGATAAAGCGGCGCGCGCACGTTCGCCAGCGGCGACGGCCGGCCGAAGGCCGGAAATGTCCCGCGAGCAAGTCGATTTTCGCGAAAGAGCCAGTTCAGCACGTCCGCATAGTAGCGGCCGGGCAGATTGAGCGCGCGCTTGTTCCAGGCGTCGTAGGCGCTTGCGGTCTGTTCGCTCACCTCATCGCTCTGCAAGACCTCCGCGACCGATCCTTCCTCGCCGCCGCTTGCGCGAAACGCGGCCAACGATTGCGCGCCGTCGACGACGCCGCCGCCGCTCGCGATAAGCGCCTCGACCACGTTCTGCGCCAGCATTCGCGCGCCGTCGGCGATCGGCGAAGGATGCGACGTGTCGATCGGCGCGCCGGCGACGACCAGACGACGCAGGCTTTCCGGAAAGACCGCGGCGTAGAGCAGCGACATCCAGCCGCCCTGGCAGAGGCCGACGAGGTCGGGCGCGGCGCGCGCCTGCGTGCGAACGAGACCGACGGCGGCCGCGAGATCGGCGAGATAACAATCGATCGAGAACGCCGCCATCTCAGGTGTCGCGGATTTCCAGACGCAAAGGAAGACAGGGCCGAGCCCTGCGTTTCCGAGCGCCGCGACGAGCGAATGGCCCGGCGCCAGATCGGCGATGCCGGCGTCGTGGACCGCGAAGGGCGCGACGACGACGATCGGGCGTCGATTGCGGCCGCCTCCGGCGAAGCGGCGCAAAATCATCGTCGGCAACTCGGCATAGACGTCGTTCGCGCTCGTCCAGGCGATGCTGTCGTCCCGCGCGACGTTCGGCCCGAACAGTCCGCCCAAACGCAGCGGCCAGAACCAGACGTCCAGGAGGCTCGGAGCGTTGGCCATAGTCCCCTCTCCCCGTCCCCAGCAAATGCTCCCATTCCGGCGATCGCAAGGCGAACGCCCGCCTCGCGCTGAAGCGTCGCAGGACAAGGCGGCCAAACGGATTGACACGCCAGCGCCGGCTGCGCCACTTAGACGATCAAGAACAATACCGATCAGGGAGGCAGGAATGCGTAGAATTCTGTTTGGCGCGAGCGTGCTCGCCATGTTGCTCGCAGGCGGCGCGCAGGCGCAGGAAACTGTAAAGATCGGCTACATCGATCCGCTTTCGGGCGGCGGCGCTTCGGTCGGCGAAGGCGGCCTGAAGACCTATCAATGGATCGCCGACGAGATCAACGCGCAGGGCGGATTGCTCGGCAAGAAGATCGAGATCCTGCCGCTCGACGACAAGACCAATCCGCAGGAAGCGGTGGTTCAGGCGCAGAAGGCGATCGACGCCGGGGCGCGCTTCATCACGCAGGGCAACGGTTCTTCGGTAGCCGCCGCGCTGTCGGATTTCGTCACCAAATACAACGACCGCAATCCCGGCAAGGAAGTGCTGTTCTTCAACTACGCGGCGGTCGACGATTCGCTCACCAACGAAAAATGCTCGTACTGGCACTTCCGTTGGGACGCCAATTCCGGGATCAAGATGGCGGCGATCACGAATTACCTGAAGTCGCAGCCGAGCGTGAAGAAGGTCTACCTGATCAATCAGGACTATTCGTTCGGACAGGGATTGCGCGTCCTCGCGCGGGACATGCTGAAGCAGAAACGTCCCGACGTCGAGATCGTCGGCGACGAATTGCATCCGCTCTTGAAGATCACCGACTTTGCGCCCTACGTCGCGAAGATCAAGGCGTCCGGCGCCGACTCGGTCATCACTGGCAACTGGGGTCAGGACATTGCGCTGCTGCTGAAGGCGGCGGCCGACGCCGGCCTGCAGGCCAACTGGTACACCTATTACGCCGGCGGCGCGGGCGGCCCGACCGCGATCAAGCAGACCGGACTCGACGGCAGGGTGCATGACATCGCCGAGGGCGATCCCAACACCGCGGCGCCCGCGGCGCAGAAGACTGAGGAGGAATTCCGCAAGAAGCTCGGCATCAGCATCTGGTATCCGCGCGCCTTCAACGAAATGCGCATGTTCGCCAAGGCGGTGAAGGAAGCGAATTCGCTCGATCCGAAGGCCGTGGCCGCGAAGCTCGAAGGCATGACCGCCGACGTGTTCGACGGCGGCCAGGGGACGATGCGCAAGGACGATCATCAGTTCTTCCAGGACATGTACCTCCGGTCGTTCGGCGCCCTGAAGCCGGGCCAGAAGTTCGACGAGGAAGGAACGGGCTGGGGCTGGACAGTGAAAGCGAAGATCGCCAGCGCCGACACGAACGTGGCGACAACCTGCAAGATGGAGCGGCCGTAGGAACGGCGCGCCTTCTTCCCGCCTGCGGGGAGAAGGCCGCCGAACGCCGGACGCAGGAGCACGGCCGAGATCTAACCGTGCGCCTCCGCCGGCCCTTCGTCCTGTCTCCCCTCGCAATCGGGGCGAGGGGACGACCAGCGTCAGGCAACCGTTCCCATGCTTGAAATCATCACATTCTCGACGCTGAACGGCGTGCTTTACGGCATGCTGCTGTTCATGATGGCGAGCGGCCTCACGCTGATCTTCAGCATGATGGGCGTTTTGAATTTCGCCCACGCGAGCTTCTACATGATCGGCGCCTATTTCGGCTTCGAAATTTCCAGACGGATCGGCTTCTGGCCCGGGTTCGTGATAGCGCCGCTGCTCGTCGGAGCGGTCGGCGCGCTGATCGAACGGTATGGGCTCCGGCGCGTGCACCGCTTCGGCCATGTCGCGGAATTGCTGTTCACGTTCGGGCTCGCCTTCGTGATCGAAGAACTCGTCAACATGATCTGGGGCAAGCTGCCGGTCGATTATCGCGTGCCGCCGTTGCTCGATTTCGTCGCCTTCCGTCTGTTCGACACGACTTATCCCGCCTATCGCATGTTCATGCTCGTGACGGCGATCGCCATGTTCGCCTTCCTGATGATCGTCCTGAAGCGGACGCGTGTCGGCCTCATCATCCAGGCGGCGCTCACGCATCCGAACATGGTCGCGATGCTCGGGCACGACGTTCCGACGATTTTCATGCTGACGTTCGGCGTCGGCGCGGCGCTCGCCGGGCTCGCGGGCGTGATCGCGGGGCCCGCGCTCGTCACGCAGCCCTCGATGGCGGGACTGCTCGGTCCCATCCTGTTCGTCGTGATCGTCGTCGGCGGCCTCGGCTCGCTCGGCGGCGCTTTCGTAGCCTCGTTGCTGATCGGGCTCATCCAGACGTTCGCAGTCGCGATCAACGTTTCGCTCGCCGACATCGTAGGCAAGGGGCCGGCTTCCCTGCTCGGAGAACTCGGCAGCGTGCCGCTGGCGCAGATCGCGCCGCTCCTGCCTTATCTGCTGCTCGTGCTCGTGCTGATCTTCAAGCCGACGGGCCTGTTCGGAAACCGCGAGACATGAGCGAACCGATCCGACTCACGCTGGCTTTCGCCGTCTTCGCGCTGGCGCTGGCGCTGGCGCCGCTCGTCTTCTCATCCGGCTTTGCGCTGACGATGATGAGCCTGATGGGCGTGATGATCATTTTCGCGCTGGCCTACAACATGCTGCTCGGCCAGACGGGGCTGCTTTCCTTCGGCCACGCCGTGTACTACGGGCTC
>JAGWTW010000082.1 GCA_028868735.1 Hyphomicrobiales bacterium
GTCGGGACGAAATTCGGGAGCAGGGAGGCCATGTCGCCGCCTGCGCGGTCCGGTCGAAACGCGGCGACGACAACCCACAGAAACGGAACGAACCAGAGCACCGCCGCGAGCGCCACCAGGGCTGCCGCTATGCCGGGCGTGAGCGAACGGTCCGTCTTCATGTCGCGGCGCCCGGCTCGCGGTCAAAGCGTCGGATCGACGTTGCAGTGATCCCGAGGAGCACGACGAGAGCGACGACCGTCGCCGCCGCCGCGCGGCCGGGCTCATACTGCTCGACCGCCTCCTGATAGATGTAGAAGAGGATCAGGTTCGTGGAGTCGCTCGGGCCGCCCTTCGTGAGAACGAAGATGTGGTCGACCTGCGTGATCGCGCCGATCAACGCGAGGATGAGCACAAAGGCGAAAGTTTCTTTCAGGGCGGGCAGCGTCACGTGCCTCAGGCGCGCCGCCGGCCCTGCGCCGTCGAGAGTTGCGGCCTCGATCAGGTCTCGTGAAACGCCCTGCAGACCGGCCAGAAAAAACAGCATGTAATAGCCCGCGTTTTTCCAGATCGTGAGCGCGCATAGCGACCAGAGCGCGATGTCCGGATCGCCGAGCCAATTGGGCCCCTGGCGACCGATTTTCGCCAGGTAGTGGTCGATCAGTCCGGCCTGCGGAAGGAACAGAAACAGAAAGATCGACGCCGCAGCGATCAGCGGAATGAGCGTCGGCAGGAAGAAGACCGTGCGCAGCAGGCCTGAAATCCGCGCGCTGCGAACGAGCGCAAGGGCGAAAGCCAACGCCAGCGCGAGCGTCAGGGGGACCGTCGCAATCGCATAAAGGAGATTGTTCCAGGCGGCTTTGCGAAATGCAGGGTCGCCGAACAAGGCCCGGAAATTGTCCAGCCCGACCACGGACGTTCCGCCGTCGGTCGACGTGAACGCATCCCGGAACGCAACCGCGACCGGCCAATAGGTGAAGGCAGCCAGAAGCAGGAAGGTCGGAGCCAGGAATGGCGCGATCGTGAGCATATCTCGCACACGCGAACGAACGCGTGCTACCGGCTCGCCGGCGCCGATGGTCGCTGCAATCTCGGACATATGCCCTCGCAATGCGCCCGTGGATGCCGAAGTTGCATGACGGTTCGATGACGCGCAAGACTGCGCTGCAGCGAATTGCCGGGAAGGCCCGTTCGGCGGGGCAAATGGTCGCCTCGCGCCACGGTTCACGCCAACGAACGGTGAGACGCCGATGCTCTTCGGAGGCGAGCCTTAGAGAGCGGCGTTTGTCGCGCGAAGCCTGCCGACGAGTTCTGTCATGACATACCAGACGAAATTGGGGACGGCCTCGACCATGTAGCGGAAGCGCTTGCGGTCGATCAGGGCGAGTTCGGCGTCGGCTGCAACGCGCGCCGAAACCGTCCGCGGTTGCTCCCGTCACGCCGGAGGCGCTCGCGACTTATACCTACGTTTTCGTTCGAGGTCCGGAGAGATGGCTTTTGCATTCCTCCTCAAGCGGCCTTTGTCGCACTGAGCGTGCGGGAGTTAACCGTGGCGCCGGACAGAGGCTGAACGCAACCCTGCTCGCATTGACACGACGGTTCCGGAAATTTTCTCTTGCCGTGCGGAGCGGATTTGCCGCGCGCAGGCTTGGGGGCATGGATGTCCGGTCGATCCGGCGACGCCGATTTCATCTGGGGCCTGGCGACGGCCGCGCAACAAACCGAAAGCCGCAACGGACGCGGGCGAAGCAACTGGGACGTGTGGTCGGATACGCCCGGCAAAATCCTGGACGGGTCGACGACCGAACGCCTTACCGAGTTCGACACGCGCTATCCGGAAGATCTCGACATCATGGCGTCGGCGGGCGTGAGGCATTTGCGGCTGTCGCTGTCATGGCCCCGCATACAGCCGGAGGGACCGGGCAAGCCGAGCGAGGCGGGGCTCGACCATTACGCGCGTCTGTTCGACGCGATGCAGGCGCGCGGGATCGAGCCCTGGGTGACGCTCTGGCATTGGGATTCGCCGGTCTGGGCGGGCGATTTCGTCGACCGCGACAAGGCGTGGCGGATCGCGGACTACGCGGCCTGCGTCGCTGCGCGCTTCAATGACCGGATCTCGAACTGGATGGTGATGAACGAGCCGAACACCGTCGCGACGCGCGGATACGGCGCTGCGTTCGACCCGCCTGGACACGGATCGATCCCGAAAGCGGCGCGCGCGATCCATCATCTCAACCTCGCGATTGGCCTGATGGCGACCGCCACGCGCGCCAACGTGAACGGCCGCGCGCGCGTCGGCACTGTTCACAATTGCGCGCGCGCCTATCCGGCCAACGCAAACCCGTTTAACCGCCTCACGGCCCGTTTCATGGACGACGTCTGGAACTGGGCCTTCCTCGATCCGCTGTTCGGGCGCGACTATCCGGTGACGCTGAGGCCGCTGCTGTACGGCGCGGTGAAGAGCGGCGACATGAAGATCATCGCCGCGCCGCTCGATTTTCTAGGCGTGAACTTCTATGCGAGCCTCTACTTCCGGATGATCCCGCGCAAGCCTTTCATCGAACTCGGCGGCTGGCCCGACAGCATGGAGAAATGCGGTCTCTTCCCGGTCGATCCGGAAGGCTTCGAGGACATATTGACGACGGTCCACGACCGCTATCGCACGCCCATCTACGTGACCGAAACCGGCTTCGACGTCGAACTCGCCGAGGCTTGGCAGGACCGCGTCCGCGATCCCGACCGCACCCGGCACTACGACAGCTATTTCGCCGCCCTCGCGCGCGCCAGGGCGCGCGGCGCGGACGTGCGCGGCGTCTTCTGCTGGGGCGCGACGGACAATTGGGAATGGTCGGAAGGCTTCACCCATCGGCTCGGCCTGATCGCTGTCGACGCGCAGACCCAGAAGCGCGAAGGCAAGGACAGCCTGTTCAAGCTTGACGGTCAGATTGCCCGGCACTTCGGACCAAACGGCGCCTGAGACCTGTCACAAAATTTTGACCATCCACGCTCATGAGGCCCGTCAAACCGGAGTGTCGACCCTCCGCGACCGGATAACCCCGATCGGTGATCCGGGCGACCGCGTCACGCTTGAAGTCCTCGCTAGAATTGGCCTTCACCATCCCGTCCTCCTTGCCTCAAATTTAGGTAAGAAGGCGCCTATGAATCTAGGGGCTATTCAGTCCACGAGACCGGCAGCAGTCCTTGCTGCGGGCCGGTCTTTTTGGCCGGCTCATTCATCGGGTCGCGCGAACTCGCGTAAGCAGTCGCCAGGAAATCGATGAACGAACGAACAGAGGGAAGCAGCCCGCGGCGCGTCGGAAAGACCGCCTGCACTTCGCCCGGCGGGGGCCTCCAGTCCGGCAGGAGATCGACGAGTGCGCCAGATGCGAGCGCTTCGTCGGCGACGATCGTCGGGAGCTGCGCAGCGCCGACGCCGTCCAACGCGGCGTAGAGCAGTTGCGACATGTCGTCGGTCACCAGACGCGGCTTGTGCGGCACGCGCACGCTCGCGCCATCGGGACCTTCGAGCGCCCAGGCGTGGTCGCGTTGTATCGGCCCCAATCCCAGCGACGGCAATCGGGATAGATCGGCTGGAAGGATCGGCGACGTGAGTTCGGCCGCCAGTTGCGGCGCCGCGAGGATGCGTTGCTCGCTTCGACCGAGCACGCGCCGAACGAGGTCGGACTCCTCGAACGGCGGAAAGCGCACGCGGATTGCGACGTCGACGCCTTCACCGATGACGTCGACGCGCCGGCTGGTGCTGTCGAGTTCGATCGTGACGCGCGGATTGGCGGCCATGTAGCGCGCGACCACACGGCCGATCGAGAAACATACGAGCGCCGGCGGGCAACTCACGCGGATCAGTCCCTGCGGGCCGGAGCGAGAACGGTCGATCGCCTCCTGCGCGGCATTGGCCTCGATCAGCATGGCGACGCAATGGCGATAGTATTCCTGGCCGATCTCGGTGACCGCGAGCTTGCGCGTCGAGCGTTGCAACAGCCGGACGCCCAAGCGTTCCTCGAGTTCGATGACGCGCCGGCTGAGCCGGGATTTCGGCATGCCGAGCGCGCGGGCGGCCGCGGCGTAACCGCCGTGCTCGACCACTTTGGCGAAATAGAAGAGGTCATTCAGGTCTGGCATAGATAGGATTGTCTTACAAATAGGACGATGTAGTCAAATTTCGACGCCTTGCGGCATGGACGTCCCAAGGCCAAGTCTATTCCAGCAAGCGGCCGTCTGCGCCGCATTTCAGGAGACGAGCTCATGCGACAGGTACTCGGCGTCTACAGCGCGCCGCGGGCGCATTGGGTCGGCGACGGTTTCCCCGTCCGCACGATCCTCTCGCACCACCATCAGGGCGAACACGTCAGCCCGTTCCTGATGCTCGACTACGCCGGGCCGGCGAAATTCGAGCCGACCACCCGCCGGCGGGGCGTCGGCGAACATCCGCACCGCGGCTTCGAGACGGTGACGGTGGTCTACAAGGGCGAGGTCGAGCATCGAGACTCGACAGGCGCCGGCGGCGTGATCGGACCGGGCGACGTGCAGTGGATGACGGCGGCGTCCGGCATCCTGCACGAAGAGTTCCATTCGGAGGCGTTCGCCAGAACGGGCGGCGATTTCGAGATGGTGCAACTCTGGGTCAATCTGCCGGCCAGGGACAAAATGGCCAGGCCCGGCTACCAGACGATCCTGAACGCCGACATTGCGACCGTCGAGTTGCCGGGCGGCGCCGGCTCCCTACGTGTAATTGCGGGCGCCTATGCCGGCGCGAAGGGCGCGGCGCGCACCTTCACCGATCTGAATGTCTGGGACGCGCAGATGAACGCTGGCAAGTCGATCACGCTCGAAGCGCCCGAAGGCCACACGCTCTCCGTGCTCGTGCTTGCGGGAACGATCGAAATCGACGGCAAGGAAATCGTGCGCGAGGCGCAGATGGCGGTTCTCGGCCGCACCGGCGGCGCGATCGGGATCGAGGCGAATTCCGATGCGAAATTCCTGGTCCTGACGGGGGAGCCGATCGACGAGCCGGTCGCCTCCTACGGCCCGTTCGTCATGAATTCCGAAGCCGAAATCCGTCAGGCGTTCGACGATTTCAACGGCGGCCGTTTCGGGAGGATCCCCGCATAGCGACATGAGCCGCGCGTCCCCGGATGCGCGGTTTTTTCAGCCTCCGGCGGACAAGGCCCGCCCGCCGGAATCAGGCGCGTTTGCGGGCCAACAGGGAGTCCTGTCCATGACAAGCGCCGCCATCCGTGACCCGGCCAGGGATCATCTGCTCACGCCGCAGAATTCCGCATTCATCGTCATCGACTATCAACCGATCCAGGTCAGTTCGATCCGCTCGATGGATCAGAAGGAACTGGTGTTCAACATAGTCCACACGGCCAAAGCCGCGGTGACCTACAAGCTTCCCATCGTTCATTCGACCGTCAATGTCGCGACCGGCCGCAACAAGCCGCCGATCCAGCCGCTGATGGATGTGCTCGCCGCCTATCCGACCTACGACCGCACGTCGATCAATTCCTGGGAAGATGTCGAGTTCAAGAAGGCGGTCGAGGCGACCGGTCGCAAGAAGCTCATCATGACGGCGCTTTGGACCGAGGCTTGCCTGACGTTTCCGGCGCTCGACGCCCTGAATGAGGGCTATGAGGTCTATGCTGTCGCCGACGCTGTCGGCGGTACGTCTGTGGCAGCGCACGAGGCGGCGCTGCGCCGTATGGAGCAGACCGGCGTCAAGCTCATCAGCAAGACCCAGCTCTATTGCGAACTCCAGCGCGACTGGAACCGCACGGAGACTGTGCCCGGTTTCATGGACGTCTTCGAAAGCTGGGACGGCTTCAACCCGGAAAAGAGCTTCAAGGGCTGACATCCGAACGAACCGGACTCTGGAAATGTCGGCGACGGCGTTTCCAGAGCCGCTGCGCCGAGGAAGAATCTCATGAAGGATTTTTTTGTTCTCGTATCGCTCCACGCCAAGCCGGGTTGCGAAGAGGCCCTGACGCGCGATCTCATCGCCGTGGTCGAGCCCTCGCGCAAGGACGACGGCAATATACGGTCGAATTGTTCGTCGATCGCAGCGATCCCCGACGGTTCGTGTTCGTCGAGCATTGGGCGGACGAGGCGTCGCAACAGAAGCATCACACGCAGACCGACCATATCCGGAATTTTCAGGAACACGGATCGGTCAATGTCGATAAGATCGAAATCTTTTATCAACTCGACCGTATCGCATGAAGGGCGCAACGATGAGCTCGAATCCCTGTTTCGAACGCGGCTGCCCCGACGCTGCGACGCTGGAGTCGATCGAAACATTGATCGTCCCGCACGCGCGCGACATCGGCGAATTCGAGCCGCCGCGCGCGCCGCCGTCGGCGAAGCGTCAGATCGTCGTGCCCTTCAACTTCTTCGATCAGGCCGGCCCGCCAAAATTAGCGACGGGGCACGGTCTCGACGTGCGGCTGCATCGGAATCGGAATTGCCGCCGTCGCCTATCCGCCTGAAGATCAACCGCAACCAACAAAGGAAAGCGTGAAAAAATGACCAAGGTTCTCGTTCTCTATTATTCCAGCTACGGCCATATCGAGAAGATGGCGGAGGCCGTCGCCGCGGGCGTGCGCGAAGCCGGCGCCGAGGCGACGATCAAGCGCGTGCCGGAACTCGTTCCGGAAGAGATCGCGCGCAAATCGCATTTCAAGCTCGATCAGGCGGCGGCGATCGCGACCGTCGACGAATTGCCGAATTATGACGCGATTATCCTCGGCGTGCCGACCCGGTTCGGCAATATGCCCGCGCAGATGAAGAATTTTCTCGACCAGACAGGCGGCCTGTGGATGCAGGGCAAGCTGATCGGCAAGGTCGGCAGCGTGTTCACCTCGACCGCGACCCAGCACGGCGGGCAGGAGAGCACGATCCTGTCGACCCACACGGTTCTGCTGCATCAGGGCATGGTGATCGTCGGTCTTCCCTATTCTTTCCAGGGCCAGATGGGCGTCAAGGAAGTCACGGGCGGTTCGCCCTATGGCGCGAGCACGATTTCCGATGGCGACGGATCGCGTCAGCCGTCCGACAATGAGCTCGCCGGAGCGCGCTTCCAGGGCCGTCACGTCGCGCAGATCGCGGCGAAGCTCGCCGCCGCCTGAAGACCGAACGACAAGGAGTCCGTCATGCCCAGGATCACCGTCACGAAAGAGATTGCGCCGCATGGCGGGCGCTATGTCGCGACAGTCGAGGGCCTCGCCGACGAGGCCGAACTGACGTTTACGCAGCGCGGTCCGAATCTGATCAGCGCCGACCACACCGGCGCTCCAGACAGCCTCAAGGGGACCGGCGCGGCAAGAGCGCTGGTCGATTTCATGATCGCCGACGCGCGCAGGACCGGATTCAAGATCATCCCGATCTGTCCGTATGTACGCGCGCAATATGCGAAGAACCCCGAGTGGCGCGACGTGATGACCGTCGCGCCGGGAGAGTAGCCGCCGACCCGACAATTTCGAGGGTGCTGTCAACCGGGCGCCAGCCGCGCTCGCTTCGCGCCAAGGCGTTTAAGGGGACGCGGCAAGCATGACAGCCATGCTCGGAAATTGCGGCAGGCCGCGCGAGCGCTCGTACAGCGGCGACGCTGGTGCGAGCGGCCGGCGCTCTTGTGCCCGCTGGCTTCGGGCCGGTCGATGGAGCCATCAGCACCAGCCCGTTCTGCAACGACGACGAGGAAGCCGCAGAGGCATCTGAATTTCTGCCATCTGGCGAGGTCGCCGGGACCGCAGGCGGCGCAACCAGGCCGACAGCGGAAGTTCTCTTCGTGACCCGTAGCAGGCCCCGGCGTGGTCCGCTGTCGTGCATTAACCGCTCAAATGCCGAAACGGGGAAACAGCTTGTTGTTCTCAGTGTGGATGTGCTCCATCACGTCGTCGGTCAGCTTGCGCGCGCCGGCGTAGAGCGCACGCCACGTGGTGCAGGCGTCGGCGGGCGCCGTGAAGTCGTTGGTGAGCGCTTCGAGCCTGCGCAAGTTTTCGCCGTGCTCGTCGTGTTCGGCCAGCATGACCGAGATCGGGGCCGAGATCATCGGATGGCCCCCTCTGCGCATCATCGGGAACAGAACCTGCTCCTCCTTCTGCATGTGCGATTCCAGCTCGGAGCCAATATGCTCCAGCAAGTCGGCGAGGCCGGCGGGCACAGACGCATTGTCGCGATGCACGGCCTCTACGCGACGCGCCAGCTTGATCAGCTCCGGAATTTCACGACGATGCGTTTCGTGGAATCGCGCAAGGATCATGTCGATCATAGTGTCGACGTCCTGCGGCGCGTCGGAGGGCCGGGGCTCAGCGGCAAGCGCCTCGAGCTTTGCGACCAGTTCGCCGGAGTCCTTCTGCCTGGCGGCCATGGCGTCGACGAGCAACGCCTTGCCGCCACAGCAGAAGTCCAGCTTCTCGGCGCGAAACAACGCAGTTGCGCCGGGAACGGTGGAAGCAATGTCGGCCAGCGTGCGGTTGGCGAAGTCGGTATGGGTCACGTGGAGCTCTCCATCGTTTGCAGGTTCGATTCAAGCGGCGGTGCAACGCGCTTCCTCGCGCATCCGCGAGACATTTGCGGGAGCCAGCGTCGCGGCCTCGACCTCGATCGCCAAATCGCTCGCAAATTCGCGCCACTCCGCGATATTGCGGCGGGGTACGAACACGATCGTCGGCACGCCGCGTCCGATCGCATCGGCAATCGCATCGCGCAGGCCGCCGCCTTCGGCTTCGATCTTGCCGAACTTGTTGAATAGGGCGCGCTCGCAGCCGTCGGCGAGCGCCGCGCGCGTCAGCTCGGCGGCGCGCAGCAAGCCGTCCGCGTCGAGCGCGCAGCCGCGGGCGAGCGACCCGCGATCGTGCGATATGGCGATTTCGGCGCCGCTCGCAATCTCTGTAACGAGCATGTCGCAGCGCCGACGACCCGGCCTTTCGACCTGACGTTCGACGAGTCCGCAAGCCGCGAGGCCTGCCGCCGCCCAGCAGTGCGCGATCTGGCGCGCAATTTCGGGTACGATTGCGCTGCTATCGTAGATGATCGCGGTCAGGGCGCGCGGTTCAATCATGATGATGTTCGCCTTCGAGAGACCCGCAACTGCGCCCATGGCTCTCGCTTTGCATCAACGACCACTCGATCATCGCGCCAAGACAAGCGGCGGCCGGATCGTCCGCGCGCTCCATCTTGCCCATCAGCGACAGCCAGTCCTCGTCGCCGGCGCGATCGGCGAACCGCGCGACCGCGGCTGCGGCATAGGCGCCTGTGGTCATATCGCCCCGCCGTGCGTGTTCGATCCGCGCGACCAGCGCGATGTCCCCGATCGATAGCAACGCCTCGGAGGCTTTGCTCTCGTCCGCCAGATCTCTGATGAGCGTTCCAAGCATCATGGCGTCAAATCAAATTCTCGGGCCGCACGAATTCGACGCCGCGCAAATCCGCTTTCGACGCGAGGACGGCGACATATTGCGAAAGCGCGCGGCGGCGCACCGCCTCGGCAAGATAAGCTGCGATCCGCGCGCGCGCGAATTCGTAAGGAATCTGCTTTCCCTCGATCCGCCGCTCCAGCTTGACGATGTGAAAACCGAACCGGCTCGCGATCGGCTTCGCCGTGATGTCGCCAACTGAGAGCCCGAAAAGAACAGCTTCGAACTCCGGCGCCGTATCTCCCGGCGACATCTGACCGAGATTGCCGTTTTGCTTGCCCGAGGGACAATCCGAAACCTCTCGCGCGAGATCGGCAAAGCGTTCGGGATGCAGCGTCAGATGGGCGCCGAGCGCGTTCGCGCGGGCTTCCGCTTTCGCGCGCGCCTTGCGATCGTCCGGCGCGGCGGCGATCAGGATATGTGCGGCCTCCACGATCGGCGCCGAACGGAATCGGCGCGAGTTGTTCTCGTAATAGCGCCGGCACTCGTCTTCGCTCGGATCCGGAGTCTGCACTTCACTCTCCACGAGCGCGCGCATGGCCGCTTCCTCAACCGTCTCCACGCGACCGTCTTCGTCCGCCGCGGGCGTTGCGACGACCCCGAGGCGCTTCGATTCCTGCGCGAGCAATTCGCGCAGCGCCAGCGCTCGCGCCGCCGCGATCCACGCTTCCGCGGACGTCGCCGCCGGATGGTTCTGCGCTTCTCGCGCTATGCTGGCGTGCGGAATGACGCGTCCGTTGACGCTGATCTGCCGGCGTGGCGTCGAGGTCGGCTGGATCGAGCGGTTCATCGCCGCGCCTCCGCGAGAGCGCGCGTGCGAACGATCTGGTAGCCACGGCGGCCGAGATACCATACGGGGGCCGACCAGATATGAACGAGACGCGTGAATGGGAACAGCAGGAAGATCGTCATGCCCAGTACGAGATGGCATTTGAAGATCGGATGGACGTCGGCGACATACATCCAGGCATTTGGCTGCAGCGTCAGGACGCCTTGCGCCCAGTTCATGAATTTCACCATTTCGTGGCCATCGAGATGGCCGAGCGAGACGAATATCGTGCCAAGGCCGAGCAGAAGTTGCGCAAACAGGACGAGCAGGATCGCCGTATCGGAGAACGACGAGGTCGCGCGTATGCGTGCGTCCAGCAGGCGACGGCCGGTCAGCAGCGCGATGCCGATGAGACAGAGAAGCCCCGCAAACCCGCCCGCCACGATCGCCAGCATCTGCTTGGCGGAATGGGCGACCCCGAGCGCGTCGAACACCCAAATCGGCGTGAGCAGGCCGACGAAATGGCCGGCGAAGATCATCAGCACCCCGACGTGAAACATGTTTGAGCCCCAGCGTAATTGCCGGGCGCGCAGGAATTGAGAGGAACCAGCCTTCCAGGTGTATTGCTCGCGATCGAAGCGCAGGATGCTGCCGACGATGAATACGGTCAGGCAGAGATAGGGATACCAGCCGAAGAGGGCGTGGTTGACGAAATCCGACATGATCCGGTCCTTCAAGCCATGTTCGCGCGCGCGGCGCGGATCTGTTCCTCGACGCCCGGCGCCGGGCGGCGTCCTTGCCTGATTTTCGCCGCGAGATCGTCCCGGCAACCGGACTGTCCCGGCCCGAACGTCACGGCCTCTTCCTCCCAGGCCGCGTCGAGCGCCTCGAGATCGTCCGGCGCAGGCGCGGGCTCGTCGCGCAGCGCGTCGAGCGCCTCCGCGTCGGGATTGGCTGCAGCGATCGAGAGCAAGGTTCGGAACAGCGCCTCATAGGCGGACCTGCGTTTTCCAAGTCGCTCGGCCAGCGCTGCGAGGACATGCGCGGTTTCGCCGAGCATCGCGCGCGCTTCATCGAGCGGCAAGAGCGAAAGATACTCGAGGAACAGAGGCAGATAATCGGGGAGCTCGCGCGTCTCCACCGCGAGCCCGCGCGCCTCGTAGATCGATTGCAGATCGACGAGCGCTTGTCCGCGGTCGCGGCTTTCTCCGTGAACATGTTCGAACAGATGAAGCGACAGCGCGCGCGTCCGGTCGAAATGCATGACCCAGTCCGCTTGCAGATCGTAGATGTCGCCACATCGCAATTCGCCGATCAGCCATTGCAGCGCGTCGAGGTCGACGCGCGGCGCCATGCCTTCCTCGTCGAGCGCTGCCTCGATCTCGTCTATCGCTTCGATCAATTCGGGCTCCGGATATTGCAGCAGCGCGGAGAGCGCGCGAAACGTCTTCATCACGCGACCTCCATCGGCGTCTTGACGCGGGGCCGCTTGGCGGCGCCGAAAAGCCCGGTCTCCGTCTCGCCGGGCGAGCAGCCGTTGCCGAAGGAAAAGCCGCATCCGCCGCGCAGGTCGTAGGCGTCTTCGGTTGTTTCGCGATGCGCGGTCGGGATGACGAACCGGTCCTCGTAATTGGCGATCGCCATGATGCGGTACATGTCTTCGACCGTCTGGGCGTCGAGGCCGACGCCCTGTGCGATCGAATGATCGATGACGCCGTCGATCGTCTTCGAGCGCATGTACGCGCGCATGGCGAGCATGCGTTCCAGCGCCAGCGCGACAGGCGCCTCGTCGCCGGCCGTGAGCAGGTTGGCGAGATAGCGCAGCGGGATGCGCAAGGACCGCACGTCGGGCATGCCGTTGACGCTCGCCATCTGGCCGGCTTCCGCGGCGCCCTGGATCGGCGATAGCGGCGGCACGTACCAGACCATCGGCAGCGTGCGGTATTCCGGGTGCAGCGGGAAGGCGACCTTCCATTCCATCGCCATCTTCCATACCGGCGACTGGCGCGCGGCTTCGAGCCATGCCTCCGGCACGCCATCCCTGCGCGCTTGCTCGATCACCCCGGGATCATTCGGGTTGCAGAACACGCCGCATTGGGCGTCGTAGAGATCGACGTCGCTGGCGGCGCTCGCCGCCGCCTCGATGCGGTCGGCGTCGTAGAGCATGACGCCGAGATAGCGGATGCGTCCGACGCAGGTTTCCGAACACACCGTCGGCTGGCCCGCCTCGATTCGCGGATAGCACATGATGCATTTTTCCGATTTTCCCGACGACCAGTTGAAATAGATTTTCTTGTACGGGCAGCCGGACACGCACATGCGCCAGCCCCGGCACTTCTCCTGGTCGATGAGGACGATGCCGTCCTCGGCGCGCTTGTAGATCGCCCCCGACGGACACGATGCGACACACGCCGGATTGAGGCAGTGCTCGCACAAGCGCGGCAGGTACATCATGAAGGTGTTTTCGAACTGGCCGTAGATTTCCTTTTGCACGCCCTCGAAATTGTAATCCTTCGAGCGCTTGGCGAATTCGCCGCCGAGAATCTCTTCCCAGTTCGGGCCCCATTCGATCTTTTCCATGCGCTTGCCGGTCACGAGCGAGCGCGGCCGCGCTGTCGGAAACGCTTCGAGTTCCCTGGCGGTCTGCAAATGCTCGTAGTCGAAAGTGAAGGGCTCGTAATAGTCGTCGATCTCCGGCAGGTCGGGATTGGCGAATATGTTGGCCAGCACGCGCCACTTGGCGCCGATCCTGGGCTCGATCGACCCATTCGACTTGCGCCTCCAGCCGCCGTTCCAGCGCTTCTGGTTCTCCCAGTCTTTCGGATAGCCGACGCCGGGCTTGGTTTCGACATTGTTGAACCACGCGTATTCCATGCCCTCCCGGCTGGTCCACACGTTCTTGCACGTGACCGAACACGTGTGGCAGCCGATGCACTTGTCGAGGTTCAGAACCATCGCGATCTGCGCGCGGATTTTCATGCGTGTCGCTCCTTATTCCGCAGCCGCGAGTCGGGGCTTCGGCCCTTTCGGCGCATTCTCGTCGTACGGTCCTTCGAGCCATTCGACCTTCGACAGCTTGCGCACGATCACGAATTCGTCGCGGTTGGTGCCGATCGTGCCGTAATAATTGAAGCCATAGCTCTGCTGCGCGTAGCCGCCGATCATGTGCGTCGGCTTCAGGACCGCGCGAGTGACGGAATTGTGAATCCCGCCGCGCTTGCCGGTCGTCTGCGATCCCGGCATGTTCACGATCTTCTCCTGCGCATGATACATCATGCACATGCCGTCCTTGACGCGCTGCGAGACGACGGCGCGCGCGACGAGCGCGCCGTTGATATTGTAGGCTTCGATCCAGTCGTTATCGACGATACCCGCTTTTTTCGCATCGTTCTCGCTGATCCACACGATCGGGCCGCCGCGCGACAATGTCTGCATCAGGAGATTGTCGCTGTAGGTCGAATGGATGCCCCATTTCTGATGCGGCGTGATGAAGTTGAGAACGATCTGCGTCTCGCCGTTGCCGTGACTGTCGATGACCGGCTTGACGGCGCGCGTATCCACTGGCGGGCGATAGACGCATAGGCCCTCGCCGAAGGCGCGCATCCACAGGTGATCCTGGTAGAGCTGCTGGCGCCCCGTCAGCGTGCGCCACGGGATCAGTTCGTGCACATTGGTGTAGCCCGCGTTGTAGCAGACCTTCTCGCTTTCGAGGCCCGACCAGATCGGCGAGGAGATGATCTTGCGCGGCTGCGCGACGACGTCGCGGAACCGGATCTTCTCGTCTTCCTTGGGAATCGCGAGATGGGTGTGATCACGTCCCGTGAATCCGGCGAGCGAGCTCCACGCCTTGACCGCTACCTCGCCGTTCGTTTCGGGCGCCAGCGAAAGAATGACTTCGGCCGCATCGATTGCGGTCTCGATCTTCGCCAGTCCCTTGCTCGCGCCGTCGTCGGTTACGACGCCGTTGAGCGCTCGCAACTGCTCGACCTCGTGCCTCGTGTCCCAGATCATGCCCTTGCCGCCGTTGCCGACCTTCTCCATCAACGGTCCGAGCGACGTAAAGCGCTTGTACAGGTTGGGATAATCACGCTCGACGACGGTGACGGCCGGCATGGTCTGGCCGGGGATTGGTTCAACCTCTCCCTTCTTCCAGTCCTTCACGTCCGTCGCTTGCGCGATTTCCGCGGGCGTGTCGTGCATGATCGGCGTGAGAACCGTATCGTACTCGACGCCGAGAACCTCCGGCGCGACCCGCGAGAAGGATTGAGCGATGCCCTTGTAGATGTCCCAATCGGTGCGCGCCTCCCACACCGGATCGATCGCAGCCGTCAGCGGATGAATGAACGGATGCATGTCGGAGGTGTTGAGATCGTCTTTCTCGTACCAGGTCGCCGTCGGCAGGACGATGTCCGAATAGACGCAAGTCGTCGACATGCGGAAGTCGAGCGTGACGAGCAGGTCGAGCTTGCCTTCCGGCGGTTCGTCGCGCCAGACGATGTCCTGCGGCTTTTCGCGGCCTTCCTCGCCGAGATCCTTGCCAAGCACGCCATGCGACGTGCCGAGCAGATGCTTGAGGAAATATTCGTGGCCCTTGCCCGACGAGCCCAGCAGGTTCGAGCGCCATACGAACAGATTGCGCGGCCAGTTCGCCGGATTGTCCGGATCATGACAAGAGAGCTTCAATTCTCCCGATTTCAGCGAGGCTGCGACGTAGTCTTTCGTCTCGAGACCGGCGGCCTTGCCTTTTGCATAAATCGACAGGGGATTGGTTTCGAGTTGCGGTGCCGAAGGCAACCAGCCCATTCGCTCGGATCGCGCATTGAAGTCGATGATCGAACCGTCCCACACGCCGGCGGGCGCCGTGGGCGACAGGAGTTCCTTCGGCGTCATCGTCTCGTAGCGCCACTGGTCGGTATGCGCGTAGAAGAACGAGGTGGAGTTCTGCTGGCGCGGCGGTCGCGACCAGTCGAGCCCGAACGCGAGCGGCGCCCATCCGGTTTGGGGACGCAGCTTTTCCTGTCCGACATAGTGCGACCAGCCGCCGCCGGACTGGCCGACGCAGCCGCAGAGGGCAAGCATGTTGATCACGCCGCGATAGTTCATGTCGCAGTGGAACCAGTGGTTCATCGCCGCGCCGATGATGACCATCGAACGGCCGTCGGTCTTTTCCGCATTGGTCGCGAATTCGCGCGCGACCTGAATGATCTTGTCGCGCGGGACTCCCGTGATCGTCTCGGCCCAAGCCGGCGTGTAAGGGATGTTTTCGTCGTAGGACCCGGCTACATTGCGCCCGCCGAAACCGCGGTCGACGCCGTAATTTGCGACGAGAAGATCGTAGACCGTGGCGACCAGCGCCTGACCGGTCGTCGTGGCGATCCGCGTCGCCGGAATTCGGCGGTCGAGCACGCTGTCGTGCTTCGTCCCCGCGAAATGGTCGTGTTCGATGTTTCCGAAATAGGGAAAGGCGACGTCGACCATTTCGTGATCGCGCGCCTGCATCGTGAGTTCGAGGTCCGTCTCGGCGTCGCCGGCGCGCTCCTCGAGATTCCACTTGCCCTTTTCGCCCCAGCGGAAGCCGATCGAACCATTGGGAACGATCAGTTCGTGGCTACGCGCGCAGAAGGCGAGCGTCTTCCATTCGGGATGGTTGGTTTCGCCGAGCGCGCCGTCGAGGTCGCTGGCGCGCAGGAAGCGGTCCGGTACGAGCCGGCCGTCCTGCTGGACGAGCTTCACCAGCATCGGCAGATCGGTGAAGCGTTTCACATAGTCCGCGAAATAAGGAACGCGGCGATCGACATGATATTCCCTGAGGATCACGTGGCCCATCGCCATGGCGAGGGCCGCATCCGTTCCCTGCTTCACCGACAGCCAGATGTCGCCGAATTTCGACGCTTCCGAATAATCGGGGCAGATGACTGCGCTCTTGGCGCCGCGATAGCGCGCCTCCGTGTAGAAATGCGCGTCCGGCGTGCGCGTCTGCGGCACGTTCGAGCCCCAGAGGATGATAAATCCGGCATTGTACCAGTCGGCCGATTCCGGGACGTCGGTCTGCTCGCCCCACATCTGCGGAGATGCTGGCGGCAGGTCGCAGTACCAGTCGTAGAATGACATGCAAACGCCGCCGAGCAGCGACAGGTAGCGCGCGCCTGCCGCATAGGACACCATCGACATGGCAGGAATTGGCGAAAAGCCGACGACGCGGTCAGGGCCGTGACGCTTCACGGTGTAGGCGTTCGCGGCGGCGACGATCTCGTTCACCTCATCCCAGGTCGAACGCACGAAGCCGCCATGCCCGCGGACGCGCTGGTAAGACGAGCGCTTCGTTTGGTCCTCGACGATCGAGGCCCAGGCCGCAACCGGCGTGCGCAGGGCGCGCGCCTCGCGCCAGAGTTTCACGAGGCGCGAACGCACCAGTGGATATTTCACGCGATTGCCGGAGTAGAGATACCAGGAATAGGAGGCGCCGCGTGCGCATCCGCGTGGCTCGTGATTGGGCAGATCGGGGCGCGTGCGCGGATAGTCGGTCTGCTGTGTCTCCCAGGTGACGATGCCGCCTTTGACATAGACCTTCCACGAGCAGGAGCCCGTGCAGTTCACGCCATGGGTGGAGCGCACGATCTTGTCGTGCTGCCAGCGCTTGCGATAGCCGTCCTCCCAACGGCGGTCTTCCGTCGTCGTGACGCCGTGACCGCCAGCAAACGGCTCGCGAGTCCGCCTGAAGAAGGTGAGGCGATCTAGAAACAGACTCATGTCGGACTCCGGTCAGGCTGTAATGTGTTTGGCGGACGAAGCGATGCCGCGTTCGACGTCGTGCAGCAGCCCACCGCGGCGCGTGTAGAAGAACCAGCTCGCTATGACGCAGGTCACGTAGAAGGCGAAGAACGCCCAGAGCGCCGCCTGCGCGCCCCCGGTCATTGCGATCGAGGTGCCGTAAGCCTTTGGGATGAAGAAGGCGCCGAAGGCGGCGATCGCTGAAGTGAAGCCGGTGATTGCGGCCGATTCTTTTTCGGCTTGCCGTACGCGCGTTTCGGCATCCGCCTCCGGCATCAGGCGGTCGATTTCCTTACGCATGATTGCGGGGATCATCTGGAATGTCGATGCATTGCCGATGCCCGTCATAGCGAACAGGAACAGGAAACACCCGAAGAAGCCCCGGAACGCGCCGGGCTGGCCGTTCTCGCCAAGGAAGTAAATGACGCCGAGCGCGCCGGCCATCATGCCGATGAACACCCAGAACGTGACGCGGCCGCCGCCCCATTTGTCGGAGACCCAGCCGGTCGCCGAGCGTGCGAGCGCGCCGACGAGCGGGCCGAGAAACGCGTATTTCAGGGCGTCGATGTCGGGAAATGCGATTTTGGCGAGCAGCGGAAATCCTGCGGAATAGCCGATGAACGAACCGAAGGTTCCCGTGTAGAGCCAGCACATCACCCAATTGTGCTTGCGCTGGAAGATGATCGCCTGATCGTTGAACGAGGCTTTCGCGGATGCGATGTCGTTCATGCCGAACCATGCCGCGAACGCCGAGATCGCAATGAACGGCACGAAGACGAAGGCCGCGTTTTGCAGCCAGATCGAGGTCGATTTCGCGCCGGCCGCGACCGTCTGCGGATCTCCGCCGAGCCAGCCGAATACGCCTGCCGTGATGATGAGCGGCGCGACGAACTGCACGACGCTGACGCCGAGATTTCCGAAACCGGCGTTGAGCGCGAGCGCATTGCCCTTTTCCGCCCTCGGGAAGAAGAACGAAATATTGGACATGGACGACGCGAAATTTCCGCCGCCGAAGCCGCAGAGCAGCGCAAGGATCAGGAGAACGGCATAGGGCGTGCTCGGGTTCTGAACGGCGAGGCCGAGGCCGATGGCGGGTATCATCAGCGACCATGTCGCCAGCGTCGTCCACAACCTGCCGCCGAAGATCGGAACGACGAAAGAGTAGAAGATACGCAACGTCGCGCCGGAAAGCCCCGGCAAGGCCGCAAGCCAGAAGAGCTGGTCGTTGTCGAACCTGAAGCCGACCTGCGGCAGTTTCGCGACGACGACCGACCAGACCTGCCAGACTGCGAAGGAGAGCAGCAGCGCGGGAATCGATAGCCACAGATTGCGGCGCGCGATCTTGCGGCCTGTCCTTTCCCAGAAGGTCTTGTCTTCGGGGCGCCAGTCGGTGAGCAGGGCGCCGGAGAGGACGCCTGCGATCTCCGGCTTGTGGATCGGCTGCATTTCCGGCAATTCCGGAAGAGCCACGCCTGCGAGCGCTTCCTTCTCCATGTGAAGCACGGAGAAATGCATCCACGCCAGCGAAACCGTGACGATGAGGAAGAGCAGCATGAAGCAGCTCGTCCACAGGCCGGTGAGGTCGTTGAGCGCGCCGAACGCGATCGGCAGCACGAATCCGCCGAGCCCGCCGATCATGCCCACGAGGCCGCCGACCGCGCCGACGTTGCCGGGATAATAGACGGGAATGTGCTTGTAGACGGCCGCCTTGCCCAGCGCCATGAAGAAGCCGAGGACGAAGACGGTCGCGATGAAGCCGACGAGTCCCATCTGCATGTGGAACGTCGCCGGTCCGCGCGTCGTGTAGATCGTATAGTCGGCAGCCGGATAAGAGAGGAGGAACGTCGCGACGATGCCGACGAGAAAGGCCCAGTACATGACCGTGCGTGCGCCGTAGCGGTCGGACAGGTGCCCGCCATAAGCGCGGAACACGCTCGCAGGGAAAGAGAAGGCGGCGGCGGCCATGCCGGCGGTTTCGATATCGACGTGATAGACGTTGATGAGATAGCGCGGCAGCCACAGCGACAGGGCCACGAAGGCGCCGAATACGTAGAAGTAATAGAGCGAAAAGCGCCAGACCTGGACGTTCTTCAGCGGCGCGAGCTCGAGCCATGCGCTCGCAGGCTTCGCGCCGGTGCGGCGCCGTTCGGCGACTATCGGGTCCTCGTCAGTCGTGAACCAGAAGACGATCGCCGTGATCGCGAGGCCGATCGCCCAGACGTCGGCGACCATCTTCCAGCCGAACGCGACGAGAACGAAGGGCGCGCAGAACTTGGTGACGGCTGCGCCGACATTGCCTGCTCCGAAAATGCCGAGCGCAGTGCCCTGCTTGCCGGTCTCGTACCAGCGCGAGACATAGGCGATGCCGACTGCGAAGGAGCCGCCGGCGATACCGACCGCAAGCGCGGCCATGAGGAACTGGGGATAGGTCTGCGCGAAGGTCAGGCACCAGGTCGCGACAGCTGCGGCCAGCATGACGACCGTGAAAACGCGACGTCCGCCGTATTGGTCGGTCCAGATGCCGAGCGCGAGGCGGATCAGCGACCCCGAGAGAACCGGCGTGCCGATGAGCAGGCCGAACTGTGTTTCGTTGAGCCCGAGGTCCTTCTTGATCTGGATTCCGATGATGGAAAATATCGTCCAGACTGCGAAGCAGATGGTGAAAGCAAATGTTGAGCTCCAGAGAGCTCTCTTCTGCGCGCCTTTGGCGACGGTCGCCCCGTTCATGTCTCGCCTCCGCCACTTGCTTCGTGGACTCGAAGGCGTCCACGCGTGACGGCGTGACGATTGACGGGCGTTGCGCATATCGGGCTTGATCCAGAACAAAGGACGGGCGTTCGACACAGCGAAACAAGAGCCTGGCAAACCGATGCGCCGATCCCACAAGGCTGAAGGCAAATCGACAGGTCGATCTTGTTTGGGATAGGCTTGATGAAAATCAATAAAGGGATGGAGGGATCGGTTGCGCGGGTTCGATCGTCAGGCGCTCACGCGCCTCGGCCTGTTTGCTGGTTGTTCGCAGACGACCGCGAACGAATTGCTGGCCCGCGCGCGCGTGCAATCCTATCCGCCACATGCCGAAATCGTGCGCGAGGGAGAGGCGGCGGACCATCTCCACGTTCTTCTGTCTGGTCTCGTCCAGATTGTCGCGCATGACAACGGGCACGAAACGACGATCTCGATCCTGGAGCCGCCCAATGCCTTCATCATGGCGGCCGTCTATCTTGATCGGCCCTACCTCCAGGCGGCCAGGACGCTGGAAATCTGCACGGTTCTTCTGATCGACGCGGAACCCATCAGGCGTATGGCCAAAACAGACATCGCGCTGTCGAACAATATTGCGCATGAACTTGCGCACGCCTACCGCATGGCCGCGCAAGAACTAAAGAACCAGAAGTTGCGGCCGGGATTGCAGCGGCTCGCCAACTGGCTGCTGCGGCACGACGTGGAGGCCGGCGGCGGTGGAAAATTCTCGATCCCCTATGACAAGAAGGTGCTTGCGGCCCGCCTCGGCATGGCGCCGGAAGTGTTGTCGCGCAGCTTCGCGACGCTCGCAAAATACGATGTCGCCGTTCACGGGCGCGAAGTCGAGATTCGCGACATCAAGGCGCTGATGCGGCTCGCAAGGCCCAGCCCCCTGATC
>JAGWTW010000083.1 GCA_028868735.1 Hyphomicrobiales bacterium
CTCGCCGCCTATGGACTGTCATGCCCGCGAAAGCGGGCATCCAGTTCCCCGAGCGCGGCAGGACATGGGAACTGGATTCCCGCTTTCGCGGGAACGACACGGCGCGATTGCGGCCGAAATCATACGCCGCTTCAGACGGCGCGGCGTGGATGGCCGGGACAAGCCTGGCCATGACGGTGGAAAGACTAAGCGTCCGCTCCCCGCCGCATCTGCGTCATTCGCAACGTCCGCGGATGCGTCGCCCCCGACGGCCGGTCGGGGCGCAGCAAAAAGCCCGCGGTTTTCGCCGCAGGCTTTTCGTTGAACCGGTCTCGCGGAACTACCGCTTCGACGACGGGATGTAGTCGCGGCGCGGCGAACCCGTGTAGAGCTGGCGCGGCCGACCGATCTTCTGGCTGGGATCCTCGATCATCTCGCGCCATTGCGCGATCCAGCCGACGGTGCGCGCGACCGCGAACAGCACGGTGAACATCGAGGTCGGGAAGCCCATCGCCTTCAGGGTGATGCCGGAATAGAAGTCGATATTCGGATAGAGCTTCTTCTCGACGAAATATTCGTCGTGCAGCGCGATGCGCTCGAGTTCGACCGCGACATCGAGCAGCGGATCGTCCTTGATGCCGAGCTCGTTCAGAACCTCGTGCGCGGTCTTCTGCATGATTTTCGCGCGCGGGTCGTAGTTCTTGTAGACGCGATGGCCGAAGCCCATCAGTCGGAAATTGTCGTTCTTGTCCTTGGCGCGGGCCACGAATTTCGGGATGTTCTCGACGGACCCGATTTCCGCGAGCATGGCGAGCGCGGCCTCGTTCGCGCCGCCGTGCGCAGGCCCCCACAGGCAGGCGATGCCGGCCGCGATGCAGGCGAAGGGATTGGCGCCGGACGACCCCGCCAGGCGCACGGTCGACGTCGACGCGTTCTGCTCGTGATCGGCGTGGAGGATGAAGATGCGGTCGAGCGCGCGCGCAATGATCGGATTGACCTTGTATTCCTCGCAGGGCACCGCGAAGCACATGCGCAGGAAGTTCGACGTGTAGTCGAGATCGTTCTTCGGATAAACGAAGGGCTGGCCGACCGTGTACTTGTAGGCCATCGCGGCGAGCGTCGGCAGCTTGGCGATCATGCGCATCGACGCGATCATGCGCTGCTGCGGATCGGAGATATCCGTGGAGTCGTGATAGAAGGCCGAGAGCGCGCCGACCGAGGCGACCATGACGGCCATCGGGTGCGCGTCGCGCCGGAAGCCCTGGAAGAAGCGCGCCATCTGCTCGTGCACCATCGTGTGGCGCGTGACGCGATAGTCGAAATCGGCCTTCTGCGCGGCGGTCGGCAATTCGCCGTAGAGCAGCAGATAGCAGGTCTCCAGAAAGTCGCCGTGCTCGGCCACCTGTTCGATCGGATAGCCGCGATAGAGCAGCACGCCCGCGTCGCCGTCGATGTAGGTGATCTTCGACTCGCAGCTCGCGGTCGACGTGAAGCCGGGATCGTAAGTGAACATCCCGGTCTTGCCGTAGAAAGAGCCGATGTCGAGCACCGACGGGCCGATCGTGCCCGGCATGACTTTCGTATCGTAAATCTTCTCGCCGACCTTGATCGTACCGTTGCTATCGGTCATCTCATGCCCCTTTCAGCAGGGCCGACGCGGACGCGGGAACATATCGCAACCTTTTTCGACTGCGGGACGCGGCCGGGAAATCGGCAATTGTGCATTGCGTTAGAGCTATCTCATCGCCCGCTGGCATTCAAGCGCGCAGCCGCGATCCGTCCCTGCGACTTTTTGCGGGTTGGTTGACGCAAAAATACAATGCTTCGACGGCGTTTCGCGCCGTCCTCGCGTCAGCCCGCCGCTTGATCGGCGATCCGCCCGAGGCTCTCTTCCCGTCCCAGTACGGCCAGAACGTCGAATATGCCCGGCGACGTCGTCCTGCCGGTCAGGGCCGCGCGCAGCGGCTGGGCGATGTCGCCGAGCTTTGCGCCGCTCGCTTCGGCCTGCGCCCGCACCGCGCCCTCGGTCGAGGCGACCGTCCAGTCGGAAAGCGCCGCAAGGCGCGGCAGAAGCGCAGCGAGGTGGCTCCGCCCTTTCGCGACGAGCTCGGCGGCCTTCGCCTCCATCGGCAGCGGCCGCTGCGCAAACAGGTATTCGGCGCTGTCGGCGAGTTGCACGAGCGTCTTGGCGCGCTCCTTCAGGCCCGGCATCGCGGCCAGCAATTGGGCGCGCTTCGTCGCGTCGAGGGCTGCGAGTTTCGCGGGCCCGTTGGGCAAGTAGGGCAGCGTGTCGACCAGCGCCTGCGTCAGCTCGGCGTCGTCCGCCGCGCGCATGTAGTGGCCGTTCATGTTCTCGAGCTTGACGAAGTCGAACCGCGCGGGCGACCGGTGGACCTGCGCGAGATCGAAGGCCTCGATCATTTCTTGCGTCGTGAAGAACTCACGGTCGCCCTGGCTCCAGCCGAGGCGCACGAGGTAATTGCGCAGCGCCGCCGGCAGATAGCCCATGGCGCGATAGGCGTCGACGCCGAGCGCGCCGTGACGCTTGGACAGTTTCGCGCCGTCGGCGCCGTGAATGAGCGGAATATGCGCCATCGCCGGAACGTCCCAGCCGAGCGCCTGGTAAATATGCGTCTGACGGGCGGCGTTGGTCAGGTGATCGTCGCCCCGGATGATCTGCGTCACGCCCATGTCGTGATCGTCGACGACGACCGCGAGCATGTAGGTCGGGGTGCCGTCCGAGCGCAGCAGCACGAGATCGTCGAGGTCCTTGTTCGGGAACACGACGCGGCCCTGCACGGCGTCCTCGATCACGGTTTCGCCGTCGCGCGGCGCCTTGAGGCGCACCACGGGCCTGCGGCCCTCGGCCTGCGCTTTTGCGATCTCGGCGGCCGGGGCGTCGCGCCAGCGACCGTCGTAGCGGGGCGGACGCCCCTCCTTGCGCGCGGTCTCGCGCATCTGCGTCAGTTCTTCGGCCGTCGCATAGCAGTGATAGGCGCCGCCGTTCTCGAGCAGGCTCGCGGCGACTTCGGCATGCCGGCTCGCGCGCGAAAACTGATAGACGACATCGCCGTCCCATTTGAGCCCCAGCCAGTCGAGGCCGTTGATGATCTCCTTGATCGCGGCGTCGGTGGAGCGCTCGCGGTCGGTGTCCTCGATGCGCAGCAGCATGGTCCCGCCGTGCTTGCGCGCGAACAGCCAGTTGAACAGGGCCGTGCGCGCGCCGCCGATGTGCAGGAACCCGGTGGGCGAGGGCGCGAAACGGGTGACGACGGGCTTGGTCATGGCGGGCCTTGGCGGAGACGGTTCCGCGCAAGGCGCGGACGCGACGCTCTGTTGAAAAGATCGAAAATCGTCGCTGCGCGACGAAGGGCGCCCCTGTAACATGGGCGCGCGCGGCGACAAAGGGCGGAGCATCCGGAGCGTCCGGGATCGTGAGGGGCTGAACCGTGGCGAAGATTGCGGTCGGATCGCTGAGCCGGGAGCGCGACGCTGCGCGCCCCGGTTTTGGCGCGCATCTGGCTTCGCTGCGCACAAGGCTCGCGGCCGCTCTCGAAGAAGAATTCGCCTGGCGACGCCCGTCGCTGTGGCTGCCGGTCGCGGCCGGGGCGGGCGCGCTTCTGTCGCTGACGGCCGAGCGCGAGCCTTCGCTCGGTCTTTCCGTGATCCTGCTCGCGGCGTTCTGCGGCCTCGCCCTTGTCCTGCGCGCGCGGCGCGGCGCTTTCGCGATTGCGGCTGCGCTCGCAGCGCTCGCAGCCGGCTTTACCGCGCAGGGCTGGCGGACCGCGCGCGTCGCCGCGCCCGTCCTTGCGCGACCGGTCACGACTGATGTCACCGGCTTCGTCGAACAGGTCGATCTGCGGCGCGTCGGCGCGCGCTTCGTCCTTCGGCTGACCGCGGCCGACGCCCTTCGCGATTCCGCGCTGCCCTATCGCATCCGGCTCACGACGCAGCGCGCCCCGGATTTCGCCGCCGGCGATCACGTCGGGCTGAAGGCGCGCCTGCTGCCGCCGGCGCACGCTGCGCTGCCGGGCGGTTACGATTTTGCGCGCGACGCCTATTTCGCGCGGATCGGCGCGGTCGGCAATGCGCTCGGCCGCATCGAACGGATCGACGCGCCGGAGCCTGCGCCTCTCTCGCTGCGCGTCTTCGCGATGATCGACCGTTATCGCAACACGCTCGTCGAGCGCGTCGTCCAGAAATTGCCGGGCGACACAGGGGCGATCGCCGCGGCGATGGTCGCCGGAAAACGCGATCATCTTTCGGGCGCGGCGCGCGAACTCATTCGCGAAGCCGGCATCTTCCATATCATCACGATTTCCGGCGTGCAGATGACGCTCGTCGCCGGCATCTTCTTCGTGGGTCTGCGCCGATTGCTCGCGCTCTCGCAGACGCTCGCGCTCAATTATCCGATCAAGAAATGGGCGGCCGGGCTCGCGATATCCGGCGCGGTCGCCTACGACCTTTTCACCGGTTCGCGCGTCGGCGCCGAGCGCGCGCTCGTCATGACGGCGATCATGCTCGCGGCCGTCATCTTCGACCGACCGTCGCTGTCCATGCGCAATCTCGCGATCGCAGCCTTGTTCGTCATCGCAATCGAACCGGAGGCGCTGCTCGGCGCGAGCTTCCAGCTTTCGTTCGCCGCTGTCGCAGCTTTAGTGGCCGTCTGGGAAGCGCGCAATGCGCATCTGGCGAACCGCGGGGCGGCTCCGCTGGCGGCGACGTCAGTCGGGCGGTTCGGCGACTGGTTCAGCGCCCTTGTCGATGCGCGCTGGAGCGGTCTCGGCGCGGTCCTGTTCGCGACGCTCTGCGCGACGACGGCGACCGCGTCCTTCATGGCGGCCGATTTCCACGAACTTTCGCCGTATGTGCTCGTCGGCAATCCCCTGACGCTCGCGATCATCGAATTCTTCGCGGTGCCGGCTGCATTGCTCGGCGCCCTGCTCTATCCGCTCGGACTCGACGGGCCGGTATGGATCTGGCTGGGTTTCGGCATCGACCTGATCACGACGGCCGCGCGCTGGATCGCGTCGGCGCCGGCCTCGACGGTGCATTTGCGCGAATTCGCGCCATGGGCGCTCCCCTTCCTGTCGCTCGCCGTTCTTTCCGCCGTCATCTGGCGCACGCCGCTGCTCAAGGCGACGGCCATTCCGCTCGCGTTGATCGGCATCGTCGGCGCGACCCAGGGGCCGCGCTGGGACATCGCGGTGCAGGCGAGCGGCGAAAGCGCCGTCGTGCGCGGCGCCGACGGCGCCCTCGTCGCGCTCGGCCGCACGCAGGGATTCACGACAGAGCAATGGCTGCGAGCCGACGCCGACGGACGCGACGCACATGCTGCGGGCGGCGCGCGGTGCGACCGGCTCGGCTGTACGGCCGCATTGCCCGACGGCCGCTCGGTCGCGCTGGTGCGCAGCTTCGGCGCCTTCGCGGAAGATTGCGCGCGTGCGGACGTGCTCGTGACGAACCTGTATGCGCCGAGCGCTTGCGGCGCCGGGCTGGTGATCGACCGCCACGGGCTCGAGGAAACCGGCGCCGTGACGATCAGCTTCGACGGCGCGCGCCCGATCATTCGAGCGGCGCGCGCTCAGGGCGAAGACCGTCCTTGGTCTCCGGCGCCGAAGCGAACGCGCCGGACCGTCGACAATGCGTCGGAAACCGGCAAGCCGCCGTTCGACGACGCGGCCGACGAACGATTGCGCCCGAATGAAATCGAACGCCGGTTTTGATTCCATCGCCGGCGGCCGGAGGCCTTTGCACAAGGCGTCCGGCCTGCAGGCTCACGCTGCGCCGAGCAGCGGGTTCGACGCGGCGCCGAGGTCGAGCGGTTCGCCGGCGCTCCGTTTGTCGGCCTCATAGCTGCGCGCCGCCACCATCAGCGCGCCGGCCGCCAGCAGTCCGAAGGCCGGGACGATGGTCAGCGCCAGTTCGAGCCCGACCGCATCAGACAATGCGCCGGCGATGAACGGTCCGGCCGCCAGCCCGAACAGGTTCTGCACCAGAGACAGAACCGAAGCGCCGGTCGAGCGAACGCCGGGATGCACGACATTCATGACGATCGCCGCGACAGGCCCCGCCGTGCAGGTCATCAGAAAGGCGCCCAATCCGATCAAAGCGAATTGCTGCTGGGGCGACAGCGCGAGTCCAAATCGCGTCGCGCCATAGGCAAAGCACAGAACGAGGCATGTCAGAACGCACAGCGCGGCAAGCGTCGAGAACTTGCGAAGGGGCCTGCTGATCGAGGCGCGGTCGACAATATAGCCTGTCGCCAGGCATCCGATCGCGCCGAGGAGCACGACCAGCGCCGCCTTCTTCGCGCCCGTCGCCGGATCGAGCCCCTGCACCCGATTGAGGAAGCTCGGCGTCCACGCCCAGACCGCAGATATCACGACGCATTGCGCGGCGCCGGCGACGCAAACCCAGGCGAGCGTTCTGGACCGCGCCAGCACGTGAAAGATGCGACGCAACACGCCGCCGACGGAATGCGATGCGTATTCGAGGGACGGCGTCAGTTCGACCGTCTTGTAGTCGCGGACGAACAGATAGAGCGTCGCCATCGCAAGGCCGGGAATGCCGACGACGCCGAAAGCCGCCTGCCATCCCCATTTCTCGGCGATGAGGCCGCCGACCAGAACGCCGAGAACCGAACCGATCGAGGCCGACGCAAAGAACGCCGACATCAACACGCCGCGCATGCGCGCCGGAAAGTGAGCGGAGATGAGCGCCGCGCCGACGGAGCCGTAACCGGCCTCCCCTGCGCCGACGATCGCGCGCGCCGTGAACAATTGCGCGTAGTTGCGGGTGAACATGCAGGAGATCGTCGCAAGGCACCACACGATCGCCATCGCCGCAATGCTGCGCACGCGGCTGAAACGGTCGGCGACCAGAGCGATCGGGATGCCGCCGAGAGCGACCGTGATCGATACGACCGACACGAGCGCCCCGAGTTGCTTGTCAGACAGTCCCCATGCCGCCTTCAGATGCGGAAAGATCGAGACGATCACCTGTCGATCGACATAATCGAACACCATCAGGCCGATCGTCATGGCGAAGGCGAACCATGCGCTTCCGCGGCCGAACAGATAGCTGTTTTCGTCGGGCCGGCCGGCTGTCGAGGATTGGAGGTCCATTAGCGTTTCCCGTCGTGTCGTTTCTTGCAGCGCGTCCATCTGCCGGGACCGGGATCATGACGCGCAGACTGAAACGCGCGTCTGACTTTGCGGCGAGAGGCGGACGGATTTTCGTTTCCCGCGGGCGGTTGTTTCCCCTGCCCGCGACTGGATCAAATATGCCGGGCCGATACCGCAGGCTTCGCATTTCACGACAGGATTTTGACATTTGGCGACACGCAACCGTCCTCGGGACACGGAGCGTGCGCCAGTCAGGTCGTCCGACCGCGCTGCGCGGCTTCCAGAACGTTGCGCGCGGCGGCGGCGCTGGGCGTCTCTTCGCCGGCTGGCGTCAGCAATGCGGGGAGTCCGGCGAATGCGGAGAGCTGGGCGTCACGTTCGCAACCGCCGGCGAACAGCGGCGCGAGCGCGCGTG
The DNA here is from genome assembly GCA_028868735.1 of Hyphomicrobiales bacterium. GTDB lineage: Bacteria > Pseudomonadota > Alphaproteobacteria > Rhizobiales > Beijerinckiaceae > JAJXWB01. The sequence continues at coordinate 7,522 of JAGWTW010000083.1, forward strand.
TGAGCGCGTCCGGATTGCAGTCGGCTTGCAGAAATTCCGGCACGACATTGCGGCCGATGACGAGATTTGCGAGCACGATCGAAGGCACGTCGACCAGGAATTTCAGCAATGCTTCCGGACGCGACACCTTGTAGGCGACGGCCATGGGGACGCCCGCGAGCGCGAGTTCGAGCGTCGCCGTGCCCGATGCGACGAGCGCGACGCGCGCGCGACGGAACGCAGCGAGCTTCGCGGCGTCGCCGACCACGACCTCCGGCTTGTAGGGCCAGGATCTCAATTCCTCGCGTATGTCGGCTTCGAGATGCGCGACAGCAGGAAGGATGACGTCCATCCGCCGACCGCGTTGCGCAACCCGGTGCAGCACCTGCCCGAACGGCGGCATCAGACGCGCGATCTCCGATCGGCGCGACCCCGGCATCAAGAGAAAGACCGACGGCTCGCTTTCGCGCGCGCGCGCCTCTTCGGCGTCGGGACGCAATTCGTCGAGATGTTCGACGAGCGGATGGCCCACGAACACGCACGGCGGTCCGCCCAGCCGTTCATGCGCTGCGGGCTCGAACGGAAAGAGCGCCAGCACGCGGTCGACGTAAGCGCGCATCGCCTTCGCCCTGCCCGGCCGCCAGGCCCAGACGGTGGGACTGACATAGTCGACGATCGGAATGTCGGGCGCAGCCTTTCGCACGCGCCGCGCGACCCGATGCGTGAAGTCGGGACTGTCGATGATCACGAGCACGTCCGGCCGTCGCTTGACGATTTCGCGCGCGAGAAAATCGATGCGCGCAAGAATGCGCGGCAAATGCGTGAGGATCGAGGTGACGCCCATGACGGCGATATCCTCGATCGGAAAAAGACTACGCAGGCCTTCGCGCGCCATCGCTTCGCCGCCGACGCCTGCAAGCGCGACATCCGGCGCGAGCCTGCGCAGCGCCTGCATGAGCTTGGCGCCGAGCAGGTCGCCGGATTTCTCGCCCGCGACGACGAAGACGTTCATGCGTCGGCGGCCGCGCGCGGCGGGCGGCAGATCGGCCGGTCGCCCGATGCGCGCAGAAATGCGATCATTTCCGAAACGTTCGCGTCCGCCCCGAATTTCTCCGCCGCTAGATCGACCCGGTCTCTCATCACGCCACCGTCAGCGAAGAGAATCCGGTAGGCGCCTTGCAGCGCGGCGATCGTCTCACGCGAAAAATTGCGCCGGCGCAGACCGATGAGATTGAGGCCGGCAAGCTGTGCGCGGTTGCCGAGCGCAAGTCCGAAGGGAATGAGATCGCCTTCGAGGCCGGAAAGGCCGCCGATGAACGCATGCGCGCCGATGCGCGAGAATTGATGCACGCCGACGCCGCCGCTCAGCACAGCGAAATCGCCGATGCGGACATGGCCGGCGACCATGACGTTATTGGAAAGAATGACGTCGTCGCCGATCGTGGAATCGTGACCGACATGCGAATAAGCGAGTAGTACGCATCGCGCGCCGAGGCGCGTCTCCATGCCGCCGCCCGCGGTGCCCGTGTTGATCGTCACGCCCTCGCGGATGATGCAGTCGTCGCCGACCGAAAGCCCGGAGTCTTCGCCACGATATTTCAGATCCTGCGGCGCCTGCCCGAGCGATGCGAAGGGATAGATCTTCGCGCGTGCGCCGATGCTCGTGCGGCCGGCGACGACGACATGCGAGACGAGTTCACAGGCTTCGCCGAGTTCGACCTGCGGACCTATCGTGCAGAACGGTCCGATGCGCACGCCCGCGCCGAGCCGCGCGCCGGGCGCGACGATCGACGTTGGATGCACGTCGCTCATGCGATCACGCCGATTGCGGAGCGACCATGGCGCTTATCTCGGCCTCGCAGACGAGTTGACCGTCGACCATGGCGCGCCCCGAATACCAGAACATGTTGCGGCGCTGGTTCAGCTTTTTCATGTGATATTCGAGCCTGTCGCCGGGCTGCACGGGCTTGCGGAACTTCGCCTTGTCGATGGTCATGAAATAGACGAGGTCCGGACTTGCGCCCCTGGCGTTCGCGTGGATGCAGATGGCGCCGGCGCATTGCGCCATGCCTTCGATGATCAGCACGCCCGGATAGACGGGGCGGCCCGGAAAATGGCCGGTGAATTGCGGCTCGTTGATCGTGACGTTCTTGACGCCGACGCAGGATTCGTCGCCCCTGATGTCCAGGATGCGATCGACCAGCAGAAACGGGTAGCGGTGCGGAAGCGCCGCCATGATCTTCTGGATGTCCAGCGTATCCAGCTTGTCCGTAGGTTCGACCGTCAACGTTGCTTCTCCTTCCTGGAGCCGGGAGGGGCGCGGCGCGCGCGCGCCGCATTCTGAAGAAATGCGCGAATGTCCTGCGCGGGCGTCCCGCCGACGCTGGCGCCCGGCGCGACGTCGCGCATGACGCCGGATTGCGCCGCGATACGCGCGCCGGCTCCAATCGAAAGGTGGCCGGCGATGCCTGTCTGCCCACCGACCATGACGAAATCGCCAAGTTCCGTTGAGCCGGCGACGCCGGATTGCGCGACGATGACGCAATGGCGGCCGACGACGACGTTGTGGGCGATCTGCACGAGATTGTCGATCTTCGTGCCTTCGCCGACGATCGTGTCGCGTGTGGCGCCGCGATCGACGGTCGAATTCGCGCCGATCTCGACATCGTCCTGAATGATTGCGCGGCCGAGCTGCGGCACTTTCGCATGGCCGCGCGCGCCGATCGCAAAGCCGAAGCCATCCTGCCCGATGCGTACGCCGGGATGGAGGAGGACGCGGTCGCCGAGAAGCGCGTTCGTGAGCGACGCGCCAGCCCCTATGACGCAGTCGCGACCGATCCGCACTCCCGCGCCGATCGCCGCGTTCGCGCCGACGAGCGTGCCAGATCCGATTTCCACGCCCGGTCCGATCACTGCGCCGGGATCGACGTCGACGCCGGGCTCGAGACGCGCGGTCGGATCGACATGCGCGCGTTCCGACACGCCCTTGCCGAAGAGAGGCGCGGCTCGAACGCTCTCCGGTACGAGGCGCGCGGCGATCCGGGCGAATGCGCGATAGGGATGATCGACCACGAGCCGCGCCGCCGACGACGGCGCCTTGTCGGCAGCCGAAGCGCGCAACAAGACAGCCGCCGCCCGGGTCGTCGCGAGCGCGCGCGCGTAGCGGGGATTGTCGTAATAGACCAGATCGCGCGGGCCGGCGCTCTCGATCGGGGAAAGACCGTCGATGCGAATGTCGGCGAGGCCCGCGTCGAACGTCGCGTCGGCGATCCCGGCGATGTCGCCGAGCGTCGGCGCGAAATCGAATGCGAAGAAAAACGGTTCGGCCATGTCCTGCTCGGCGCCGCTGTCACGACGTGTGGAACCGCATCTTTCTAGGCGCGCGCCAACGGGATGTCTAACCGGCCCTGAAAATGAAAGCGGCCCCGCGAAGGGGCCGCTTCCGTTCGAGGAAGATGGTCAGAAGCTCGCGCCGCCCGAGAACCGGAAGACCTGCGTCTGATCGTACTTCGACTTGGAGACCGCCTTGGCGAGATCGAACCGGATCGGTCCCAGCGGCGAGGCCCAGAGCAGCGAGACGCCGACCGAAGCGCGGATGCGGGTCGTGTCGCCGCCGACCGAGAGGCAGGAGCCCGGACCGTAGAGCGGCGGAGTGACATAGGCGGGGATACAGCCGGCGGCGTTCAGCGCGCCGGCGCCGTAGTTCACGATGTCATACTGGTTCGTGAAATTGGTCGGCCCCTTATAGCCCCACAGCGTACCGGCGTCGGCAAACACGGCGCCGCGCAGGCCGAGTTCGCGCGGCAGGCCCCAGAGCGGGAACTGCGCCTCGAGCGTGCCGCCGATATAATTGGCGCCGCCGAGCGAATTGCCCTGCCAGTTGAACGGGTTCGAAATGTCGCGCGGACCGATGCCGCCCGGAGCGAAGCCGCGAACGAGAGCCGGGCCGAGGTTGAACATATCGGTCGTACGGAGCTGATACCCCGCGATGCCGAACATGTTGCCGCCCTGGATCTTGGCCATGCCGATGATGTCGTCCCAGATCTCGTGATAATATTTGATTTCGCCGGTCGTGCGGATGAAGCGGGAGTTGCCGCCCGCGCCGGCGATGTCCTGGTTGAGGATCATCAGGAGGCCGCTCGTCGGGTCTTTCGGCTTGTCGAGCGTCGAATAGCCGAGCGTGTAGCCGAACAGCGAGGTCACCCGCGTACCCTGCTGCGCCTTGATCGCGATCGAGGCTTCGCCGTTGCTCGAGCAGTTGAACAGCGGGTTGGCGCCGATCGATCCTGGCGCGCCCGGCGTCAGGAACGGATACGGAACCCAGCAGTCGTTGTAGGGATATTGAGTCGTATTCGGGACCTGCAGATAGGTCGAATAGATCGAGTATTTCGGCTGGATCGACAGCTCGTCCGTGATCGGAATGCCGGCACGGAGCGTCGCGCCCACCGTCGTCGTGTTGTACAAGCTGTACTTCGAAACGGTGTTCTTTTTCGCGTAGAGGTCGAAGCCGGCCGCGATCCGGTGATCGAGGAAATAAGGCTCGGTGAAGTTGAACTCGAGCCCCTTCGTGCGCTGGCCGATCGTCGCTGCGGCGCGGATGTACTGGCCGCGGCCCATGAAATTCGACTCGCTGATCGCCACTTCGGAAATGAAGCCGTCGGAGGTCGAGTAACCGCCGGAGATCGAGAAGTTGCCCGTCGGCTGGTCTTCGACCTCGACGTTGATGATCACGCGGTCGGGGGAGGAGCCGGGCTCGTTCGTGATCCGGACCTTCTTGAAGTAACCGAGATTGTTGAGGCGGCGCTCGGCGCGGTCGATCAGCACGCGGTTATAGGCGTCGCCCTCGCCGATCTCGAACTCGCGGCGGATCACGTAGTCGCGCGTACGCGTGTTGCCGCGAATGTTGATACGCTCGATGTAGACGCGCGGGCCTTCGTCGATCACGAAATCGATCGCCACGGAGCCAGCGGCGGCGTTTCGTTCGCCGCGCGGGCGAACCTGCGCGAAGGCGTAGCCACGACGCGCCAGATCCTTGGTCAGCGCTTCGACGGTCTTTTCGACGAGATCGCCGTTGTAGATCTGACCCGCGCCGATGCGCACGAGCGGCATCAGTTCGGAGCCCGGCACGTTCGGCAGGTTCGACGTCACGTTGACGTTCGAGACCCGATACTGCGGACCTTCGACGATCGTGACGTTGATGACGTAGCCGCCTTCCGCCGCATCGAAATGGGCGTCGTTGCTGACGACGCGGAAGTCGGCGTAACCGTTCTTCAGATAGAAGCGGCGGACCAGCTCGAGATCGGAGGCGATCTTGTCGGGATCGTAGACGTCGCTCGTCTTGAAGAACGAGAAGATATTCATTTCGGTGGTCGTCATGAGACCGACCAGCCTGCCGTTGGAATAGACCTGATTCCCAATGAAATTAATGCGCTTGACGCCGGTCTTGGCCCCTTCGTCGATCGCGAACACCACGTCGATGCGACCATTCGCCAGCGGAACGGTGCGATAGCTGACCGTCGCGGCGGCGCGGCCGGAGCGGCGGTAGATGTCCTTGATGCGCTCGACGTCCGCCTGGGCGACCGCCGGGCTGAAGGCGCCGCGCGAATGAAGCTGCAGCTCGGGACGAAGCTGGTCGCCCTTGACCTTGCTGTTGCCCTCGAAGGCGACGTTATTGATGATGTTGTTCTCGGAAACCTGGACGACGACTTCCTTGCCGTGGCGAACGGCCCGGACGGAGGTGAACAGACCGCTGGCGCGAAGCTGCTTCAGGCCTTCCTCGACGCTCTTCGGATCCGAGCCCGAGAAATAGGATTTCACCGTGTCGGGATCGACCCGACTGTTGCCCTGAACGACGATCTGGGCGAAGGCGACGCTTGCGAAGCCCATGGCGGCGACGAACGACACTGCCATCGCCAGACGGCTCCAGTACTTCCTCAAGCGAATCATACGCCTATCCTCATTATCCCGTCCGGCTGCGCCGGAACGCCCTTGATCGCGCCGCGACCGGGCGAAATTCATCAGCTGCGACCGGGCCCTTTCCAGGCTCGATCGCGCAGTCTGCTTCTACTCGGTTTACGTTAACCTGCAAATGCCGATCAACCTCTTTACCCCTGTTTTCGGCAGTGCGTGGCAGGGGCGACACAAAACATGGTGTGCAGACGGTTAACCCGGCAGCATCCGCTTGATCAGCGGGAGGATTCGCATCTGGATGTCGTTGTAAGTCGCAACGATCATCAGGCAGCCGACGAGCGCGATTCCGATCCTGAATCCGATCTCCTGCGCACGTTCGGGAAGCGCCCGGCCGCGGATCGCCTCGATCGCGTAGAAGAGAAGATGGCCGCCGTCCAGCAGCGGAACCGGCGCAAGATTGAGCAGACCGATCGATATCGACAGAATGGCGAGAAGGTTCAGCAGAGCGGAGAAGCCGAGCTTGGCCATTTCGCCGGAAGCCTGGGCCAGACCGACCGGCCCGGACAGTTGATCCGCCGATTCCCGACCGGTCACCAGCTGGCCGAGATATTTCGCCGTGCCAGCGAAGACGTACCAGGTCTCGCCGCAGGCCAGCTTGACCGATTCGCCGAGGCCGTAGCTTTCGATCCGCCAGTCTTCACGATTCGCGCCCGCCTGGATGCCAAGCTGGCCAACTCGCGCCGTGCCGACGGGGGTCGTGACTTCCTTCAACCGCGGGGTCGCCTGAAGCGGCACGCCCACGCCGTGACGATCGACCAGAATGCGCAGGGTTTGATCCGGCGCCGCACTAACTATACGTTGCAATTCATTGAAGTCGTTTATTTTTTCCCCGTTGATCTCAAGCACGAGATCGCCGGTCTGGAAGCCGGCGATCTCGGCGGCGCTGCCAGGCTGGACGCCGCCGACGCGCGGCGTGAGCACGGCGCGCCCGTACACATAGAACACGCCCGTCAGGATCACGATGGCCAGGATGAAGTTGGCGATCGGGCCGGCGGCGACGACTGCCGCGCGTTTCCAGAGAGCCGCGGCCGCGAAGGTCACCTTGCGCTCTTCCTCGGGCATCGCCGAAATCGTCGAGTCGTCCGCCATGCTCGCGCCGTTCGCGTCGCCGTGGAATCGGACGTAACCGCCGAGCGGCAGAAGCGCCACACGCCAACGGGTGCCCTTCCTGTCGATGAAAGCGAACAGCTCTTTCCCGAAGCCGATGGAAAAGGCGTCGACCTTGATCCCGCACCAGCGGCCGACGAGGAAATGGCCGAGTTCATGGAAGAACACGACGACCGTCAGCACGAATACGAACGGTACGATGTAGATTCCGGTCGAGTAGAACGCCTGTAACATGTGGCCTCCGGTTTCGACGCCAGGCCGGCGGGCCGGCGGCGAAATGGTTACTGAACCGTTACCATGCCGGATAAGGTTTGAGAGGCCAATACGGTCCGGGACCTTTCTCTTACAATATGGTCAACGGCGAGCGCGTCCTCAATGGTCGCGGGCTCCCGGTCGTCATTGACGCGCCTTGCGTCCTCGCAGGCTCTGGAAACCAGCCGCGCTATGTCCCCGAAGCCGATCCGCCCGGCCAAAAACGCCTCCACCGCGATCTCGTTGGCCGCGTTCAGTACGGTCGGCATCGCCCCGCCCTGCTTGAGGGCGTCCATTGCGAGGCCGAGACAAGGGAAGCGGGTAGAATCCGGCGTCTCGAAGACGAGCGAACCGAGTTCGGCAAGGTCGAGCCGCCGGGCGTTTGTCGCGAGCCGCTCGGGATAGCCCAGACAATGAGCGATCGGCACCCGCATGTCCGGCACGTACATGCTCGCCGTCACCGAGCCGTCGGAAAAGGCGATCAGGCCATGGACGATCGACTGCGGATGCACCAGTACGTCCAGCCGCTCGGGGGCGACGCCGAAGAGATGGCGCGCCTCGATCAGTTCGAGCCCCTTGTTCATCATCGAGGCGGAATCGATGGTGATCTTCTGCCCCATCGACCAGTTCGGGTGCTTGAGCGCCTGCTCGCGCGTCGCGCTCTCGATCTGCGGCTTCGTCCAGGTCCGGAACGGGCCGCCCGAGGCTGTAATGATGAGCTTTTCGACGCTCCTTGCGTCGGCGCCGCCCAGCGCCTGCCAAAGCGCATCGTGCTCGCTGTCGAGCGGCAGGATGGTCGCTCCGGTTTCGACCGCCGTCCGCATGAACGGGCCGCCGGCGCAAACGAGACATTCTTTGTTGGCCAAAGCAATGGTGCGGCCCTGCGCGAGCGCGGCGTGCGTCGCGCGGACGCCGGCGGCGCCAGAAATCGCGCCCACGACGATGTCGGCCGGATGCAGGGCCGCATCGACGATCGATTGCGGTCCCGCCGCCGCCTCCACCTTGCTCCCGGACAGCGCGTCTTTCAGCGCCTTGTATTGCGTCTCGTCGTGGATCGCGGCGAAACGCGCGCCGGTGCGGATCGCTACTTCCGCCAGAGCTTTCGCATCCCGCCCGCCTGCGACGGATTCGACCGAGAACAGCTCCGGCGCCTGGGCGACGACATCGAGCGTCGAACGGCCGATTGAGCCGGTTGCGCCCAGGATCGCCAGTTTGCGCGCAGCTAACGCCATTGGAACAAACCTTCCGCCACAGCGGGCCAGCCGCGGGCCGCGCCCAGAAGCGCAGCGAATACCGCGGCTGCGATAAATCCGTCGAGCCGGTCCATCACCCCGCCGTGGCCGGGAATGAGGCGGCTGGAATCCTTGACCCCGAAACGCCGCTTGACCGACGATTCGAGGAGATCGCCGGCCTGCGAAAGCGCAGCCGCGCACAGGCCGACGAGAAGCACCGGAACGATCGCGATTTCCTCCTTAGCGCCCGATCGCGCGACCAGAAGACCGAAAATGGCGCCGCTCGCCACGCCGACCAGCGTACCGGACCATGTTTTTCCTGCGGAGACGCGCGGCCAGAGCTTAGGGCCGCCAATCAGCCGGCCGCCGAAATACGCCATGATGTCTGTGCCCCAGACCACGGCGAACAGCCAGACGATGGACAGCGTCGTCAACGGCGTTTCGATCGCTACGGGAACCGGCGGCTTCAACGCGCAGATCGCGAGGATGAGCGCGCCCGCGTAGACCACGCCCGCGCCCGCCCAGATCTTCATTCCGCGTTCCGCGATGAAGCCGACGGCGAGCGCGCCGACGATCAGCACGCCCAGGCCGATCTCGGGAAACAATTGCGCGCCGCATGCGCCGGCGATGGCGACCGAAACCGCGCCGACGACGAAGCGTGCGCGCGGCCGCCCGATGTGCAGAAGGTTCTGCCATTCCCAGACAATGGCGACGGCGGCGCACAGCCAGAAGAGGACAAACGGACGTCCGCCGACGACAAGCGTTCCGACGGCGGCCACGATCATCACGATCGCGGAGAAAATACGCGTCTTCAGGTCGGCGAACCCGCCTGACTTCCCGGCCGAGGCCGCCCCGTCGGAATTGCTCACGAGGCGGTCTTCTGCGCCGCAGCCACGGCCACGCCCCCGAACCTTCGTTCGCGGCGGCGGAATTCCTCGATCGCCTGCTCGAGGCAGCCGCGGTCGAAGTCGGGCCACAGCACGGGCGTGAAAACGAATTCGGAATAGGCGGCCTGCCACGGCAGAAAATTGGAGATCCGTTGTTCGCCCGAGGTGCGGATGATGAGGTCGGGATCGGGTATGCCCGTCGTGAACAGCCGCCGCTCGAACGTCCGGGCGTCGATGGCGGCCGGATCGATCCGTCCCGCTGCCGCATCGAGCGCCAGCGCCCGGGCGGCGGCGAGAATCTCCTGACGGCCGCCGTAGTTGAAAGCGATCACGAGCGAAAGTCCGGTGTTGTCGCGCGTGACGTCTTCCGCTTCGGTCAGGAGCGGTCCGATATCCAGCGGCAATCCAGCACGTTCGCCGATGATGCGAATGCGGACGTTGTTGGAATGAAGATCGGCGAGATCGTTGCGGATGAAGCGTTTGAGGAGCCCCATGAGCCCGCTCACCTCGTCCGGCGGACGGGTCCAGTTCTCGGACGAGAAGGAATAGACGGTGAGATAGGCGATCCGCAGGTCGATTGCAGCCCGCACCGTGCGCCGCAGCGCCTCGACGCCGCGACGATGTCCTTCGAAGCGCGGCAACGAACGCTGCGCAGCCCACCGGCCGTTGCCGTCCATGATGATCCCGACATGGGTCGGGACGTCCGCGCCCGCCCGCGTCGTTTCGCGAGCTGCGAGGGGGCTGCGCTTGTCGGCTTCGTCCATCGGATTCCCTGGTCGCGCTGCGAAGGCGGCGGTTGCGCCAGGCGCCCTGCTCTGGCGAGCGACGCCTAGACCTGCATGATTTCCTTTTCTTTTTGCGCAAGAACCTGGTCGACTTCGTGAATCGCGGCGTCGGTCGCTTTTTGCACGTCGGTTTCGTGGCGCTTCTCGTCATCCTCGCTGAGCGCGTGATCCTTCAACTGCTTCTTGAGGATATCGAGGCCGTCACGCCGCACGTGACGCACTGCGATGCGCGCCTCCTCGGCGTACTTGTGCGCGACCTTGACCAGTTCTTTGCGCCGCTGCTCATTGAGCTCTGGCATGCGGATGCGCAGGATCTGGCCTTCGACGGTCGGACTGAGACCGAGGTTTGCGGCGCGGATCGCCTTGTCGACCGCGATCACCATCGCCTTGTCCCAGACCTGGATCGCGAGCATGCGCGGCTCGGGCACCGAAATGGTGGCCACCTGATTGAGCGGCATGGACTGGCCGTAGGCCTCGACATGGATCGGCTCGACGAGGCTGGACGAGGCGCGGCCCGTCCGCAAACCGCCGAGTTCGTGCTTCAGCGAAGCAATCGACGACTGCATTCGGCGTTTGATGTCGTCGAGGTTGAATGCGGGAGCGGCCATCTTGTTCACCTGTTGTCGTTGGCGCCCGGTCTGAGCGCGGGCTCGCCGTCCTTCACGAGGGCAGCACGAGGGTCGATCGTCCCCTGCCCTCCAGCGCGCCGCAGATGGCGTCCGGCTCGGCGAGCGCAAAGACGATTATCGGAATACGGTTCTCGCGGGCAAGAGCGAAGGCCGCGGTGTCCATGACCGCCAGCCGCTTTTCGATCGCTTCGTCATGGGTCAGCGTCTCGTAGCGGCGCGCGGTCGGGTCTTTCTTCGGGTCGGCCGTGTAGACGCCATCGACCTGGGTCGCCTTGAGGATGGCGTCGGCCGAAAGCTCGGCCGCCCGCAGCGCTGCGCCGGTGTCGGTGGTGAAGAAGGGGTTTCCGGTGCCGCCTGCAAGCACCACGACGCGTCCCTTGGCCAGATGATTGAGCGCAGCCTGCCGTGAATAAGGCTGGCATATCGCCGGCATCGCCACGGCCGACAGCGCCCGGGCCGGCTGCTTTTCGCGCTCGATCGCCTGTTCCAGCGCGAGCGCGTTCATGACCGTCGCCAGCATGCCGATGGAATCGGCGCGGGCGCGCTCGATCCCCTTGTCTGCGCCCTGGATGCCCCGGAAGAAATTGCCGCCGCCGACGACGACCGCCACCTCGTGGCCGTGCGCCGCGCAGGCAGCCAGATCCTTCGCGATCCGCGTAAGCGTCGTCTGGTCGAGGCCATGGGTCAGGGCCCCCATCAGCGCCTCGCCGGACAGCTTGACGAGGACGCGTTTCCAACGCGGTTGCGCCGGGGAGTTCATCTGGGGCGATCCTCTGCGACTCGGCCGCGCGCGGTCCGCGGCGCAACTTCATAGGAAATGGAGGCAAGAGCGACAAGCCGAGATCGGGCGGCGCCTGTGCGCAACGGCCGCGCTAGTCCGCCAGTTTCGAGGCGAAAGCCCGTGCGACGGCATGCGCGCCGCCGGGCCAGCGGGCCGACGCGTAATCGCCGTCCTCGACGACGAAGGCCGGACGTGGATCGTCGAGCCGGTCGCGCGCGGCCGCTCGTCTTCAGGCGCCGGACCGGATCGTCAGGCGGGACATCGGCGAAGTCCTCGAGCCCCGCCAGCATGCGCGAAATTTCCGCCTGCACGCTGCGATAGCCGGCCGGTTCGCCGCCGGCGCGCCGTCGGGCATGGCGAAGACCACGTCATCGCCGAGATCGGACAGAACGCGCCAGGAAACCGCGGCCTCGCTCGCATCGAAATCGCGTCGCGGCAAAGGCATGATGACGCGCGGCACGCGACTCTCGCTTTCGAGCCCGGTCTTCCAGCGGCGTCGGGAGAGCCGGTCGAGATGGAAGAGGCGGACTAGGAGGAGCGGCATGGGGGACGCCGCTCCTCCGTCCGTCGACCCGTGCTTCGGACAAGTCCGCCGCGCTCCGCGCCATCCCGGCCAGAAACGACGCTTCGTTCGGGTCTACGAACCACTTCGGCGGCAGGCTGACCCCTCGGGGGGAAGGGCTGGCCGGCGCCTTCGATCCTTCAGCTTCGTCGCGCCCGGCCCGTGGGGCCGATCGGCGCGAAGCTGACGGTCGCTATATGGCCTGCGATCGAGGCGCGTCGGGAGTGCCCGTGGTCATTGATGCGACGTGACTTTGGTAACGCCCGGCTCTCATTCAGCGAGGAGGCCGGCCATCTCGATGGGATGCGTTCGGCCACGGGCGCGAACAATTTCGATATTCGTCAAAAACTGGCGCGCGCTCTCGTCCCAGGAAAAACGCTGCGCGTGGCGGCGCGCGGTTTCTCGCGGGATCCGCAGCGCCGCCAGACAGGCTGCGCGCAAATCTTCCGACAAAGCGCCTGCGTCGCCCCCGCGCAGCAATTCCGCAGGCCCCTGCGCCGGGAAGGCGGCGACCGGCGTGCCGCTCGCGAGCGCCTCAAGCAATACGACGCCGAATGTATCGGTCCGGCTCGGAAACACGAAGACGTCGGCGCTCGCGTAGAGATCTGCAAGCTCCCTTCCCTCCTTGACGCCAAGGAAATGCGCGCAAGGGTATCGCGACGCGAGCACGGCGCGATCCGGTCCGTCGCCGACGACGAGTTTCGAACCGGGGAGATCGAGGGACAGGAATGCGTCCAGGTTTTTCTCGGGCGCCAGTCTGCCGACAT
>JAGWTW010000084.1 GCA_028868735.1 Hyphomicrobiales bacterium
ACGAGACGGAGAGCGCCGCGAGGCCGATATACATCGGATCGCCCGTGCGCAGCAGGATGGCGACGGTCGGCGCCTCGATCACGAGGGAAAAGGCGAGCGCGGCCGGCCAGATCGTCGCGAGGCTCAGCGCGCCGCCGCAGATCATGCCGGCGGCGCAGGTCGCCAGTACGACGCGCTGGGCTTCGCTGACGTCGGAGAACATGACGATCAGCGGCGCGGCCCAGAAGGCGCCGATCGTGATCGCGCTCATCGTCATCCGCCGGGTGGCGCGCACGGACGCCGTGCGCCGTTCGGCGGGCCGTCGCGCCGAATGTCGTTTGATGGCCCACAGAACCACGACCGCGACGAGCGTGGCGGTCCACAGGGCGAGGAACAACCGATGCGGACTGTTCCAGAACAGGCAATCGATGACGAGCGAATTGAAGAGATTCGCGCAGGCCATCATCGGACCGAGCGTCAGCACCGCGTTGATTTGCATCGCGCGCAGCTCGCCTCGCTGTTCGATCGTCAACGGCGTCGCCGGAGATGCGATTCCGGCGTCGCGCAAGGCTGCGATTTTTGCCGCAATGAATTGAAACATAACAATGTACTCGGACAAAAAGGCTCAGGCGCAGCTTTGCGGAAAACGCATTGACGCAATGTTAAATCGAGCGGTTTCGACCCGGAATGGTTAACGAGCTTTTACCGCGATACTCTTGTTTTCCCGGCGCTTTCGTCGCCAGAGAACACGACGCGGGCGGCTGAACAGCTTTTCTGCCTTCCACGGCCAGCCTGGGCTATCTTCCGTTGCGGACGCGCATGATTCGCTTCACGCGCGGGCGAAGCGGCGGCCTATGTCTCTAACGATCTCGCAAGCGCAGACGATGCCCGCGGCCGGCGATCCGGCCGCGCTGGATCTTGCGCGCGCCGAGGCCATCGCCGCCGGGCGATGCGACGACCCGTTCGCCGTCCTCGGACCTCACCGGACGCAAGACGGCCGCATCGTCCGCGCTTTTCTTGCGGGCGCGCGCGGCGTCGAGGCGGTCGGCGCGGCGTCCGGGCGCCTGCTCGGTCGGCTGGAGCCCATGGGCGCCGATGGTCTTTTCGGCGGCGCCGTCGCGGGCGAGGAGCCCTATCTCCTGCGCATCTTCTGGCCGGGCGTGACCCAGCTGACCGAAGACCCTTATTCCTTCGGGCCGCTTCTGTCGGACGACGACCTGCGTTTGTTCGCGGGCGGCGTACATCCGGCGCTGACCGACATTCTCGGCGCGCGGGCGATGCAGGTCGGCGACGTCGAGGGCGTGCGGTTTTCCGTCTGGGCCCCCAATGCGCGCCGCGTGTCAGTCGTCGGAGACTTCAACGCATGGGACGCGCGGCGATCCCCCATGCGGCTCAGGCATGCGGCCGGCGTCTGGGAATTGTTCGTGCCGCGCCTTGCGGCGGGCGAGCGGTACAAGTTCGCGATTCTCGGGCCGGACGGCGCGGAGCTGCCGCTGAAAGCCGATCCCATGGCGCTGCGCGCCGAGGCGCCGCCGGCGACGGCTTCGATCGTCGCCGCGCGTCTCGATCATCGCTGGCGCGATGCCGACTGGATGGCTTCGCGCGCGCGAAAGCAGGCGCCGGACGCGCCGATCTCAATCTATGAAGTTCACCTCGGCTCCTGGCTGCATGCGCACGGTCGTCCCCTCGATTGGGATGAAGCCGCGTCGCGCCTGCCGGCCTATGCGAGAACGCTCGGCTTCACGCATGTCGAATTGCTGCCGATCGCCGAACATCCGTTCGGCGGTTCATGGGGTTACCAGCCCCTTTCGCTGTTCGCGCCGACGGCGCGTCATGGCGACCCCGAGGGTTTCGCGCGTTTTGTCGACGCGTGCCATATGCAGGACATCGGCGTCATCGTGGACTGGGTGCCGGGGCATTTCCCGAATGATGCGCATGGTCTCGCGCGGTTCGACGGCACGGCGCTCTATGAACACGAGGACCCCCGCGAAGGCGTCCATCCCGATTGGGATACGCTGATCTACAATTTCGGCCGGCGCGAAGTTCGAAACTTCCTGATCGCGAGCGCCCTGCGCTGGGTCGAGGATTTCCATGTCGACGGCCTTCGCGTCGACGCCGTCGCCTCCATGCTCTACCGCGATTATTCGCGCAGAGAGGGCGAATGGCGCCCCAATATTTATGGCGGGCGCGAGAATCTCGAAGCGATCGACCTGTTGCGCGCGGTCAACGATCTCGTCCGGCGTCGTGCGCCGGGCGCGATCACCATCGCCGAGGAATCGACGGCCTGGCCCGGCGTCACCGCGCCGCTCGAACAGGGGGGCCTCGGCTTTTCCTACAAATGGAACATGGGGTGGATGAACGACACGCTGCGCTATATGGCGCGCGATCCCGTTCACCGGCGCTGGCATCACGACGAGATCACGTTCTCGCTGATGTACGCCTTTGCGGAAAATTTCATTCTACCGCTGTCGCATGACGAGGTCGTGCACGGCAAACGCGCCTTGATCGAGAAAATGCCGGGCGACGACTGGCGTCAGCGCGCTCAATTGCGCGCGCTCTATGCGCTGATGTGGACGCACCCCGGCAAGAAGCTCTTGTTCATGGGCGGGGAGTTCGGACAGCGCCGCGAGTGGAGTCACGATCGCGCGCTCGACTGGGAGGACGTCGAAAATCCCGGTTGCGCCGGCCTCGTCGCATTGCTGCGCGATCTCAACAGGCTCTATCGCTCCGAAGGCGTGCTGCATCGGTTCGACGCGCAGCCGCAGGGTTTCGAATGGCTCGTCGTCGATGATCGGGAGAGCAGCGTTTTCGCGTTTCTGCGCCGTGGCGGCGACGGGTGTCGGCCCCTCCTCGTCGCGCTCAACATGACGCCGGAGCCGCGGCTCAATTACCGCATCGGCGCGCCGCAAGCGGGCTTCTGGAAGGAAGCGTTCAACTCGGATTCCGCACTTTACGGCGGGTCCAATCTCGGAAATCTCGGCGGCGCCCAGACGCATGCGGAGCCCGCGCACGGGCATGCGCAATCGCTCGACCTCACGCTGCCGCCGTTCGGCGCGGTTGTCATGCGTCTCGACCATCCGCACGAGCAGGCCTGATGCAGGACGAGGCGATGCGCGCGCTCGCGGAATCCGCCGGCCTCGCGCTGCGCTGGGTCGACAACGACGGGCGAAGCCGTGAAGTCGGGCGCGAAACGGCGTCCGCCGCGCTCGCCGCGCTCGGATTGCCCGCGAATTCGCCGGAGCAGATCAGGAATGCGCGCGCGCTTCTCGACGAAGAAGCGCGGCGCACGCCGTCGCTCGTCGTCGCGACAGTCGGCGAAAGCGTCTCGATTGCGGGCGCGCCCGTGCGGGACGGTTTTGCCCGCATCGCGTTCGAAGGGGGCGGCGCGCGCGATCTTCGGATCGACTGCGCTGGCGACGCGCTGCGGCTGCCGCCGCTCGATCGCATCGGCTATCACCGGCTCGCCTTCGCCGATCGCGAGATGACGGTCGCCGTTGCGCCCGCCTCGGCCTACCGGATCGCGGAGGCCGCGGAAGGTCGGCGCGCCTATGGCCTCTCGGCGCAGATCTATGGCCTGCGGGCGGACGACGACGAGGGCTTCGGAAATTTCGGGGCGGTCGCCGCGCTCGCCGCCGCCGCGGCCCATCACGGCGCCGATGCGCTGGCGCTCAGTCCGGCCCACGCCCTGTTCAGCGCCGACAATCATCACTTCTCGCCCTATTCGCCCTCGAGCCGTCTCTTTCTGAACGCGCTCTACGCCGACCCGAAGCTGATTTTCGGCGACGACCGCATCGCGTCCGTTCGGACGTCCATTCGGCTGGAGCCGCGCGAGGCCGAGGACGGTTTGATCGACTGGCCGTCCTGCGCACAGGCCCGCATGTCGTTCCTGCGCGCGCTTTTTCGCTCGTTTTGCGACGTCGACCTCGCGGCGTCTTCGCCGTTGGCGTCCGATTTCCTGCGGTTTCGCGCCGAGCGGGGCGCAGACCTCGAAGCGCACGCGGTTTTCGAAGCGCTGCACGCACATATGTTCGGGCGCGATTTCACGAAGTGGAGCTGGCGGGACTGGCCGGACGGACTCGCCGACGCGCATTCCCCCGCCGTCGCGGGTTTCGCGCGCGCGCACCCGTCCGAGATCGCCTTCCACGCGTTCCTGCAATGGCTGGCGGATCGGTCGATGGCGCGCGCCCAGGGGGTGGCGCTTGCGGGCGGGATGCGGATCGGCCTGATCTCCGATCTGGCCGTTGGCCTCAATGGCGGCGGCAGTCAGGCCTGGAGCCGGCCGGACGATTTTCTGATCGGTCTCTCGGTCGGGGCCCCGCCGGACATGCTGGCCCCGCTCGGGCAGAACTGGGGTCTGACCACATTTTCGCCGCGCGCCTTGCGGGCCGGCGGCTTCGAGCCGTTCGTCTCGACCCTGCGGGCTGCGCTGCGCAATGCCGGCGGGGTCCGGATCGACCACATTCTGGGGCTGGTCCGCCTGTGGCTCGTTCCCGACGGCGCCGAGGCGACCGAAGGCGTCTATCTCGCCTATCCGTTCGAAGAATTGGTCGCCCTGCTGCGCCTCGAATCCGCCCGCCATCGCGCCGTGGTCATCGGCGAGGATCTCGGGACGGTGCCGCACGGGTTGCGGGAACGGCTCGGCGCGGCCGGGATCGCCGGCTTGCGGGTGTTCCAGTTCGAGCGCGACGGCGGCGGGTTCCGCCCGCCGGACTGGTACCCGCGCGAGGCGGTCGCGATGACCTCCACCCACGATACGGCGACGATCGCCGGCTGGTGGACGGGCGCCGATATCGCCTTGCGCGCGCAGGCCGGCCAATTGCCCGCCGGCCGTTCGGCCGCCGACTGCGAGGCCGAGCGCGACGGCGAGCGCCGCATGGCCTGGGACGCCTTCCGTTCGGCCGGCGTCGCGTCGGGTGACGCGCCGTCGCACGACGCGCCCGAAGCGATCGTCGCCGCCGCGGCGGCCTTTGTCGCAAGATCGCCTGCCGACCTCGTGATCTTGCCGGTCGAGGACGCGCTCGGCCGGATCGAACAGCCCAACCTGCCCGGCACGACGACACAACATCCCAACTGGCGCCGCCGCTACGCCGAGCCGACCGAAAGCATGCTGGACGCGTCGGAAACGACGGGCATGCTCGAGATTCTGTCGCATCGTGGGCGCTGACATAAGCGCTGCGCGATCGTTCGAGGGCATGCGCAGATCGGGACGCTGCGCGCGTCGCGAAACGAACGTCTACACGGCGCGAAGCCGAACGACTCGCCGTTGCAGCTTCGCACTACCAAGAATGGCGTGATCGTTCGCGAGAAAGCAATCGCACGCAAGAAACGGTTGCAGGCTGCCGCAGGACAGTACGCTGCGACGATGCTAGTGTCTGGCCTGCGGGCGCTTTGAAGAGGGTCGGTTGAAATAGCGAGCATTTTCGATACATGAGCGATCCCGAATTTCGACGATTTGCATTGGGGCTGCGCCGGCGCGTCGTCACATTGCACCTGGATATGCGGAGGCCGAATTGCCCGGCGTAACGAACTACCCCGATCCACGCGTCAGCGGCCGAGAAGCGCTCGAACAACGCACGCTGGAAATTTTCGACAGGCGTGCGGCCGGCGACATGGAAGGCATGATGGCGCTGGCGGCCCCGGACTTCGTCTTCACCGGGCGTTTCGTCGCAGGCGCCAATGTAACGCTCAAACGGTTCGGTCGGGAAGCCTGTATAGAACTCGGTCGCGCCGTTCTCGTTTTCTTCGAATACACCGGCCAAACGATCGACGAAATCGTAGTCGATGGCGAACAGGTTGCGGTGAGACGAACCGCGCATATCCGCAACCGTGGAACAGGCAAGACGGGACCTCTGACAATCGTCGACTTCCTGACGTTCCGCGACGGACTGATGACGATTCTCGACGAATACCCCGATCTCCAGGGCTTGGCTTTTCTCGGGCCCTGGCCCTAGCCGCTTCTGCGGACATGGCTGAACGCGCCAAAAAAGGTCATTTACATAACAAGTATTATATATAACATATCCAGCAGCATCGCGCCTTGAAGCGGGCGCCGGGCAGGGGAGAGCGAAATGCCGGAAATGGTCGATGTAAGACTTCAGGACGGTGTCGCCGTCATCACGGTGAGCGCGCCGCCCGTAAACACGATCACGTCCGAAGTGAGGTCCGCGCTCAACGGCGCCTTGGACCAGGTCGCCAAGCTCGAAGGCGTCAGGGCCATCGTGCTCGCCTGCGCTGGGTCCACCTTCTTCTCCGGCGCCGACATCGGCGAATTCTCCGGCCCTCCGAAGGAGGCCGAATATCGCGCCCTCTTCGCCCGCCTGGAACAGCAGAACGTGCCGGTCGTCGCCGCGCTGTTCGGGACATCGCTCGGCGGCGGGTACGAGATCACGCTCGCCTGCCACTACCGGATCGCGCAGGCGCGCACGCGCATCGGCTTTCCCGAAGTCACGCTCGGCATCATTCCCGGCGCGGGCGGCACGCAGCGCCTGCCGCGCCTGATCGGCGCCGAGAAGGCGCTCGACATGATCATCTCAGCAAAGCCGATCGACGCGAAGACCGCGCTCGCCTACGGCGCGATCGACCGGATCGCCGACGGCGACGTGAACGCTGCGGCGGTCGCCTACGCCAGGGAATTGGTCGCGGCGGGCGCGGGCCCGCGCCGCACGTGCGACATGAAGGTCGCCGCCGACACGGCGACTTCGGACGTCTTCGCCAAGGCCGAAGCGACAGCGAAGAAACTCTACCCCAATCGCATCGCAGCGCTGACGGCGGTCGAGGCGATCAAAGCTTCGACGGAATTGCCGATCGCCGAAGGTCTGGCGCTCGAGGAGAAGCTCGGCAACGACTCGAAGGCCACGCCCGAGAGCAAGGGCGCGATCCACGTCTTCTTCGCCGAACGCGCGACGCGCAAGGTTTCCGATATTCCTGCCGACGCCAAGGCCCGCAAGATCGAGAAAGCGGGCATCGTCGGCGCTGGCACCATGGGCGGCGGCATCGCCATCTGCTTCGCCAACGCCGGAATTCCGGTGACGATCCTCGACATGACCGAGGAAGCGTTGAAGCGTGGCTTGAACGTCGTCGACGCTACGTACGAATCCATGGTCAAGCGCGGCCGCCTTTCGCCGGAAGACAAGGCCAAGCGCATGGCGCTCATCAACGGCGCCCTCGACTACAAGGCTCTCGCCGAGGCCGATGTCGTCATTGAAGCCGTGTTCGAGAACATGGACGTCAAGAAGAAGATTTTCGCCGAACTCGACAAGGTCGCAAAAGCGGGTTGCGTGCTTGCGACAAACACGTCGACGCTCGACGTGGAGGAGATCGCGACGGCGACGAAGCGGCCGCAGGACGTGATCGGCCTTCACTTCTTCTCGCCGGCCAATGTCATGCCGTTGCTCGAGATCGTGCGCACGAACAAGACCTCCGCCGAGACGATCAAGACGTCGGTCGATCTCGCGCGCCCGCTCAAGAAGACGCCGGTGCTCGTAAAAGTCTGCTACGGCTTTGTCGGCAATCGCATGATGGAGCCTTACGGTCGCGAGGCCGAGCGTATGACGCTCGAAGGCGCCACGCCCCGTCAGATCGACACGGCCATGGAGAAATGGGGCATGGCGATGGGCCTGCTCGCGGTTTACGACATGGCCGGCGTCGACATCGGCATCAACGTGCATAAGGCGAACGCCGACAAATATCCGATCGATCCGACCTATTACCAGGCGGAGGTCGCGCTCGGCGAACACGGCCGCTACGGACAGAAATCCGGCAAGGGATTCTACAAATACGAAAAAGGCGATCGCAATCGTTACGACGATCCGGACGCGATCGAAATTCTGGCCAAGCGCGCGCGCGAGCTTCAGGTGCCGCAATCCGCGCATTCCGAGGAAGAAATCGTCGAGCGCTGCCTCTATCCGCTCATCAACGAAGGCTTCCGCATTCTCGAAGAAGGCGTCGCGCAGCGCGCCGCCGACATCGACGTGGTCTGGACGTCCGGCTACGGCTTCCCGCGCTATCGCGGCGGCCCGATGCACTATGCCGAGACGGTCGGCCTGAAGAAGGTGCTTGCCGGCATGCTGAAATACAAGGACCGCTTCGGCCCCATGCACTGGGAGCCGGCCGGTCTCCTCGTCGAACTGGCCAACGGCGGCAAGACCATCGCCGACTGGGAGAAGGCGCGCGGCTGAGGCGTCATCGCGCGGGCCTGAGCGCCCGCCATACCGCATCGCGACGCTCCTGCGCGCGTTGTGGCGCGGGGGCGGGCGCCGCGTGCGCGGCCGTCCCGCAGACATTGGCGAGCGTCACGACGGCGATTTGGCCGTCCGTATAGTAGCGGTCGCCGCCGCCGTTGCGGCCGTCGAGCGTCGGACCGGAGCCGGCCGCAAGATATTCGTCCTGCACGGCCCCGATTTTCCGGAGCTGGTCGACCACATAGGCGCGTTCGGCGTCCACGTTGCCGTTGATGTGATGCGTGACCTCGAACGTGTAGCGCGAAAGGCCGACGCCCATGTCGAACGTGGCGGCGGCGGCCCAGATCACATCGGCAGACTGCACGGGCGAATTCGTTCGCCACAGGCGGATGTGATGCCGCTTGTCGGGGCTTCGTCCGGCGGCCTTTTCGAACGCCAAGTCTTCCGGACGACCGTCGTAGTAGAGCGGGCTCACCGGCGCGTCGGGGTCGGGCCGGTCGAGAATGACGCTCTCCACGATCTTTAGACTGGAGCGCCAGGTGATCTTGATCGCTTCGTTCCAGCCGGCTGCGCGGAACGCGCAATCGATGTCGTCCTGCGATCCGGCGAATGCGACGTTGATCGGATCGCCGGGAACGCCGAAGGCGGTGCGCGACGCCAGGGCCGCGCCGCCTGTGGCGCCAGCGCCTTCGTAGCGACGCCACAAGGAGGGCAGGATCAGATAGGCGGCCGCGCCCCAGAGAGCCAGGAAAAACGCGAGCAAAAGCGCGGCCCGTCGCTCCCGCGGAAACCGGAACAGGATCGCCTTTTCGACCGTGGAGCCTTTCATGCGCCGTCCGCTCCGGGCGGCCGCGGCTTCGCGATTGCGCCGCGTGCGCGATACGGGACCGTGCGCGTCTTCATCGGCGGACCATGCAATGCGCCTCCGTCGCGCGCAACCATTTCGCAAGCCGGACCGGTTGCATGCAGGCGCGAGACCGGCGAAGCTGATCCGCACGCGCCCCCGAGAAGGCGCAAGGAGTCCGATTATGGCTTTCTTCCGGTTTTTCAGACCCCTCGGCCTCGCCGCAGCCATGCTGGCCGCGATCGTCGCGCCGGCCGCCGCCGAGAAGGTTCTGCGCGTCGTCCAGCACTCGGATCTGAAAATTCTCGATCCGATCTGGTCGACCGCCTATATCGTCCGCAACCACGGCTATCTCATCTACGACACGCTGCTGGCGCAGGATGCGAAACTGCAGCCGCAGCCGCAGATGGCCGAGTTCTGGAAGACGAGCGACGACGGCCTCGTCACCACGATCAAGCTGCGAGACGGGCTCATGTGGCACGATGGCAAGCCCGTGACCTCGGACGATTGCGTCGCCTCGCTGAAACGCTGGTCGGCGCGCGACAGCATGGGCCAGAAGCTCAACGAAGTTCTCGCCGAATACAAGATCGTCGACGACAAGACGTTTCAGATCGTTTTGAAGAAACCATTCGGCGCGCTCATCGACGCGCTATCCAAGCAAAGCGGCGTTCCGCCGTTCATCATGCCGAAACGCGTCGCCGAGACCGACCCCTTCAAGCAGATCACGGAGACGATCGGCTCCGGGCCTTTCATGTTCAAGGCCGACGAATGGAAGCCTGGCGAGAAGGTCGTCTACGTAAAGAACCCGAACTACAAGCCCCGCGCAGAGCCCGCTTCCGGCCTCGCCGGCGGTAAGGTCGCGCTTGTCGACCGCGTCGAAATGATCTGGATTCCCGATGCGCAGACGCAGGTCAATGCCTTGCAGGCCGGCGAGCTCGACATGATCGAGAGCGTGCCGCACGATCTTCTTCCGCTCGTGGAGAAAGACCCGAATATACGCACGATCAAGTCGAGCGGCGCATTCCAGTATACGTTCCGCCCGAATTGGCTGATCAAACCTTTCGACAATCCCAAGATTCGCGAAGCCGCCATGATCGCGATGAGCCAGGGCGACTTCCTCAAGGCTGCGGTCGGCGATGCGCGCTATTACGCGTCCTGCAAAGCCCTATTCACATGCGGCACGCCGTTGGCGACCGACGCAGGCATGAAGGACATGCTGAACGGCGATTCCGCGCGGGCGGCTGCGCTCCTAAAGGAGGCCGGCTACGACGGTACGCCGGTCGTCATTCTCCAGCCGACCGATCTCGCCGTCCTCGCGAATTTGGCGCCGGTCGCCAAATCGCAACTGGAGCGCGCGGGATTCAAGGTCGACGTGCAGGCCATGGACTGGCAGACGATGGTCGGGCGCGTCGTGAAGAAAGGGCCTGCCTCGGAAGGCGGGTGGAACGCCTATCTCACCGCCTGGGCTCAGGTCGACATTCTCAATCCGATGACCATGGCTTTCCTTGCCGCCAATTGCGACAAGGCCCGCCCGGGTTGGCCGTGCGACGCCGCCATGGAGCGGCTGCGCGACGATTACGCCGTCGCGACGACGCCGGAGGCGCGTTTCAAGGCCGCCGAAGCGGCCCAGGTCCTCAACGCCAGGATTGTGACGCAGATCCCGCTCGGCGAGTTCTGGAACGTCACCGCCGTACGTTCGAACATCGTAACCGGCGACACGAGTTCGATGGTCACGGTTTACTGGGGCGTCGACAAGAAATAGCGGAAGCCTGTTTCCTGCGGCGATCGAGATTGGCCGGCGGATCGCCGGCCTTCGGGGCGCCTGCGCCGAATTCGCGCTCGATTTTCTCGTGCGCGCGCGCTGTGGCCACCGCCAGTTTGAAATATCGCCCCGTGGCCAGCACGCGGTCGAGTTTGACCGAGTCGTCATAAATCGCCTCGAGCTTGCGCAGGCGATTTTTCAGATCGATGTAGCGGGCGCCGGGAGGGCGACGGCTCTGGAACATGATCGCACCGGGCAGTTGAGCGGACGGGGTCGGCGCACGCGCAGGGGCCAGTGCGGCAAATTGCGCTGAGATTCTTTCGTTTTTGATAAGCAGCCCGTCGCGCGGGCGTTAACTGCCGGGCGCGAAGCCCGTGCGCGCGCCTCCCGGTTAAGGCGTCGCGAATGTCTGTGCCGGCAGGATATAAACGTTCATCTGGTGATTCGCGGGGCTGTGTGGAAACGGACCTCTATCCGCCCGTCAAACGCTACCTCGAAACACTGGGGTTCGAGGTGAAGGGCGAAGTCTGCGGGTGCGATATCGTCGCGCTGCGCGAAGGCGAGCGCGCTGCGCTCGTGGTCGCCGAGTTGAAGACCGCCTTCAATCTCGATCTGGTCCTGCAAGCGGTCGACCGGATGGCTGCCTGCGACGAGGTCTGGCTCGCTGTGCGCGCCTCGCCCACAGGTCGCGGCCGCGAGCGCGATCGACGGGCGCTGAAGCTCTGCAGGCGCCTCGGCGTCGGGCTGATGTGCGTGTTTGCCTCCGGCCGCGTCGAGCTGCTCGTCGCTCCCGAGCCCTGGAGGCCGAGGCCCGACAACAAGCGGCGCTCGCGCATCATGGCCGAACATCGGCGCCGACAGGGCGATCCGACCGCCGGCGGTTCGACCCGGCGTCCGATCATGACCGCCTATCGTCAGCAGGCGCTCGCCTGCGCAGCCGCCATGCGGGACGCGCCGCGGCGTCCGCGCGATCTCAAGACGAGCCTGCCGGACGCGCCGAAAATTCTTCAGCACAATGTCTACGGCTGGTTCGAACGCGTCGAGCGCGGCGTCTACGGATTGACCGAGGGCGGCCGCGCCGCGCTGCAGCGGTGGGGCGCGCATCAGTCGTAGTGCGCAGCCGTCGCCTTCGACCGCGCGGCGTCTGACGGAAACCGCTGCACGCCGAAGTGGATGAGGCGCAGAACCTGCTGTAGAGTCCAGACCGGCGCCGAGCGGCGAGGGAGGCTGCGGCGATCAGCGTCGCAAGGGTCGCTCGCGCGTCGGCCGGGAATAAGCGCTCTGGGAAACAAGAATGGCGAATTCAATCGCTGACGAAAAAGGCGTTCACCACGCGATCGCTCTCGAATCGCTGGAGTCCCTGGATTTCAGCCACCAACGGTTTGCGCCATGGATCGAGAGCGCGTTCGATGCATTTCTCGCATTCGTGCTTGTCGCTGAGCTTCTGCTTCTCTTCGGCAACACCGCGTTACGGTCGTTGACCGGCTATTCGCTGGTGTGGGCCAACGAGATCGCGGAATATGCGCTGACGAGCCTCGCCTTCATCGGCGGGGCGATCGCCTACCATCGCGGCGGCCATCTCGTTGTCCGATTCGTCGTTGACGCCCTGCCGCAACCTCTCAGGAAATATGCGGAATGCGCACGGCATTACTTCGTGCTGCTGGCGGCATTGATGGGCTTGTTCTACATCGTTCCGATGTGGAACAATTCGTGGAGCAATCTCACGGTCGTTCTTCAGGTTTCGAAATCCTGGACGTTGATTCCGTTCTTCGCAGGCATGGCGCTGACGGCGGTCTTCGCGATCACGGAACTCAGGCGACATGGCCTTCGCGACAATCTGGTCGCCGGCGCGGCGGTCTTTGCTCTGGGGCTCGCGTGGTGTCTCGGGCAATATTTCACCGGCCCGTGGGATGGCCCGACCGGCATCGCATTCGCGCTTCTTCTGCTTCTGATCCTTGTGTTTTCCGGCGTTCCGATCGCCTATGTCCTGTCGGTGGCCGCCTACATCTACATTTTCGGATCCGGCGAGGCCGACCCGATGGCTGTTTCATTCGCGATGACGAACGGAATAAGCAGCTTCATTCTACTTGCGGTGCCGTTCTTCATTCTGGCCGGCAATGTCATGACCGACGGAGGATTGACGCGCCCGCTGGCCGACTGGGTGACGGCCATGGTCGGCAGGCTGCAGGGCGGTCTTCTGCAGGCGCTCGTTGTCGCAATGTATATTTTCTCGGGCATATCGGGATCGAAGATCGCCGATGTCGCCGCCGTCGGCACGACGCTCAGGGGCATGCTCAGGGAACAGGGTTATGACCCTGCGGAAAGCGGCGCCGTTCTCTCGGCCGCCGGCATTATGGGCGAAACCATTCCGCCGAGCCTCGTGATGATGGTGCTCGCGTCGATCACGACGCTGTCCGTCGGCGCCTTTTTTATCGCGGGCGTCGTGCCCGCCGCTTTGCTCGGCCTGTGTCTGATGGCGATCGTTTACGGACGGGCGCGGAAATTCGACTGGCCGCGTTGTGCGGCGGTTTCGTGGCCCGACCGCGCGAAGATCACCATCAAGGCGTTTCCGGCGCTGCTGGTGCCGATCATCCTGATCGTCGGCATTGTCGGCGGGATCGCCACGACGACGGAGGTGTCGTCGATTGCGGTCGTTTATTCGCTTCTTGTGTCGAAATTCATCTATCGCGGCATGGGAGCGCGCGCGTTCCTCACGACCGTGGCCGATTCGGGCGCCATGGCCGGCATGGTTCTGTTCATGGTGAGCGCGGGCAGCGCTTTCTCATGGACGCTGGCCGTCAGCGGGCTGCAGACGATCGTCGGTAATTTCGTCGATCTGCTCGGCGGCTCCGCTCTCGCATTCATGGCGTTCTCGATCGTGCTGATGGCGATCATGGGATCGATTCTGGAGGGATTGCCGTCATTGCTGATCTTCGGTCCGATGCTGTTGCATCTGGCAGGAAATTATGGAATCGATCCGATGCATTTCGGCATTGTCATTATCATTGCGATGGGGATCGGAACCTTCGTGCCGCCGTTCGGGGTCTGCTATTTCGTGACTTGTTCGGTCATGGAGACAACCGTCGAAAAGGTAACGCCGCGGTTTTTGCCCTACCTTGCGGTGCTTCTCGCTGGACTTGTGGTCATTGCCGCATTTCCATCCATAAGCCTGTCACTGCCGCATGCGTTCGGACTGAGGTAGCTGCCTCGATATCAGACCAAAAAAAGCAAACAGAGGGAATGTTCAAATGAGGAAATCGTTCAAGCTGGCGTCTGCGGTCGCCGCGTTGACCTGCATGTTTGGCATGTCCGCCAACGCGCAGCAGAAGTTCGTGCTGAAGATCGCTCATGCCGATTCCGCTGACATGACGAGTTCGCGCAAGGCGGTCATGGCGGATGTGTTCGCCAAGGAAGTGAAAGCCAAGAGCGGCGGAAAGATCGATGTGCAGGTCTTCGGCGCGGGCGCGCTTGGCGGCGAGCAGCAGATCGTCGAAGGCGTCAAGAACGGGTTCATTCAGGCGGGTCTCGCCTCTGGCGTGATGGCCAATTTTTATGCGCCGGCGATGATTACCGACATTCCCTATCTGTTCGCCTCCGAGCAGGTGGCCGACCGTGTGATGGACGGACCGTTCGGCGACAAGCTGTCGGCCGACTTCAACAAGGTCACGGGCATGCACAATCTCTGCTTTGGCGAAGTCGGCTATCGCGATTTCACCAGCGGCAAGACGGCGGTGCATTCGCCGAAAGATCTCGCGGGTCTGAAGATACGTGTTCAGGAAACGCCGCTCTACATCACCGAGATGAAGGCCCTCGGCGCGCAGCCGACGCCGATCGCATTTCCGGAACTCTACACGGCGCTGCAGACCGGGGTGGTCGATGGAGAGGAGAACCCTGTCCCGACGATCATATTCGCCAAGCTGTACGAAGTGCAGAAGCACGTGACCCTCGACGGTCACAATTATGGCGTCGACTGGTTCGTCCTCAGCGACAAGTTCTACAAGTCCCTGTCGCCTGACCTGCAGAAGGTCGTCGGCGACGCGGCGAAAACCGCCTGCGCGGCGGAGCGCAAGGCCAACCGCGCGTTCACGGCCGCTGGCGTCAAGACGCTCAAGGACAAGGGCGTCGAGGTCTATACGCCGAACGCCGACGAAATGGGGCAGTTCAAGTCGCTGGCGCAAAAACCGGTCGTTGACTGGTTGAAGACGAAGGTCGACCCCAAATGGGTCGACGAACTCCTCGCCGCGGCGAAGTAGGATAGTCAGGCGTCGCCTGACGTCTCCCCGATATCGGGCAGCGCACGGCGTCGGCTTTCGGGCCGGCGCCGTTTGCCATTTGGCGCGATGCGACTCCGACGCCGTTTCCCGCGCTAGGTCCAGCGCACCGGCAGATTGAGCGGTCCGCGGAACGCCCAGCCGCCGAAACGGACGGGCTCGGACTCGTCGAGACGCAGGTCGTGCAGCCGCTTGAAGATCGTCGGCAACGCGACGTCGGCGACCATCGCGCGCGAAGCGAAGGCGCCCGCGCAGAAATGCGGCCCGGCGCCGAAGGCGATGCTCTTTTGCGTATCGCGCCCGACGTCGAAACGGTCGGGATCGGCAAAATGTGCTTCGTCCCGATTGGCGGCGCCGAACATGAAAAAGATGCGGTCGTCGGGATCGAGCACGATATCGCCGATCGCAATACGCTTCGCGATCCGGCGCGGCGACATGCCGATCGGCGAAATCCAGCGCGCATATTCCTCGAACACCTGCATCCAGCCGACTTCGCCGCTGAGCGCGCGCCGCTTCTGTTCGGGATGGACGAGCAATGCCCAGACTGCCCCGGCGATCGTGTCGCGCGGTTCGTTCTGGCCGCCGGAAATCGCGAGCTTCACATTCGCGCGAATGCTGTCCATCGGCATGTCCGACTGCAGCATCACCCCGAGCAGGCTGTAATCCGGCGCCTTCCGCAAAACGGGCGCCATGTCGTCGATCGCCGCGTCGATTCCCGCCGTCGCCGCATGGCAGCGGGCTTCGACGGCCTTGTCGCCGGTGTAGTTGGCAATGCCGTCGATCATGCCCTGCGACCAGGCGTCCATGTCCTGATAGCGGATGTTGGTGAGGCCGGTCAGGCTCTTTAGGCACTCCCCCGAGATCGGCAGCGCGATTTCCTTGAAGAGGTCGGCCGCGCCTTTAGGCGCGATGTCCGCGACGATGCGGTCGGCATGGGCCTGGAAGGCCGCCGTCCAGTGCGTGCGGACCGTCTTCGGCGAAATGGACGGAAAGATCGTCGCGCGCTCCGCCTGATGCGGCGCGCCGTCCTTTCGCATCATGTTGTGGCCCATCAGCACGTTCATCAGGCCTTGCGGCTGATGCGAACTGAACACGTCGATCTGCTTTTCGTAGACATAGATGTCGTCGCGCCGCGTGAACAGCGTTGCGCCGAGCTCGGGTACGAAGGCGATCGGCGCCTCGTTGCGCAGGCGTTTCAGCACGGGATAGGGATCGCGCCAGAACGCCGCGACGTCGATCGAAACCTGCGGGGCCGTGCTCATCGTTCCTCCCGGGTAATCGCAGGCGTCATAGGTAGTGCTCGGCCGCTTCCGCCTCGAACCGGTCGGGCGGGCCTTCCCACACGATTTTCGCATGGTCCAGCACGTAGACGCGGTCGGCGTGCGGCAGCGCAAACGTCACGTTCTGCTCGCCGAGCAGCACGGTGATGTCGGACGTTTCGCGCAAACGGTCCAGCGCTTTCGACAATGTTTCGAGAATCACCGGCGCAAGACCGAGCGTCGGCTCGTCGAGGATCAGCAGTTTCGGCTTCATCATCAGCGCGCGGGCGATGGCTAGCATTTGCTGCTCGCCGCCCGACAGCGTGCGCGAGAGCTGCGTCTGCCGCGCTTTCAGGATCGGGAACAGATCGAACATCCATTCGAGCCGTTCCGTTCGTTCCTTGTCGTCGAGCGCATTGCCGCCGAGATCGAGGTTTTCGCGCACGTTCATGTCGCCGAACAATTCGCGCGTCTCCGGGCATTGCACGATTCCCGAGCGCGCGATCTGGGCCGGCGTGCCGCCGCGCAGCGGCGCGCCCGCCCATTTGATTTCGCCGGTATGGGGCACGAGGCCGGATATGGCGTTGAACAGCGTGGTCTTGCCGGCGCCGTTGAGGCCGACGAGCGAGACGAATTCGCCCTCGTGAACGTGCAGCGACACGTCCTGCAGGGCCAGCGCCTTTCCATAGGTGACGCCGACGTTTTCGACCTGCAGCGCGGGCGATTTGTCCGAAAAGCTCGATTCGGGCCGCGCCGTCGAGACGAGCGCGCCGCCGAGATAAACGCGCCGCACGGTCTCGTTCTGCATGACTTCCGCCGCGGTTCCTTCCGCGATCCATTCGCCGAGATACATGGCGAGCACGCGGTCGACGAGGGCGGAAACGCTCTTGACGTTGTGGTCGACGAGCAGAACCGCGCAGCCTTCATCGCGGAACTCGCGAATGAGGTCCGAGAAATCGGCGACCTCGGACGCGGTCAGACCGGCGAACGGTTCGTCCACGAGCACGAGCTTCGGATGGCGCGCGATCGCCTTGGCGAGTTCGAGGCGCCTCAGATCCGCGAAAGCGAGCGTCGGCGGCTTGCGGTCGAGCACGCCGGAAAGACCGACGCGTCCGGCGATCGCGCGCGCCTTTCCGTCAACGTCCTTGTCGGCGAAAACGCGCGTGAGCTTGTCCGGCAGCAGCGCCACCTTGATGTTCTCGAGCACCGTCTGCCGCGCGAGCGGACGCGAGTGCTGGAACACGAGGCCGACGCCCTTGCGCGCGATTCTGTGCGAGGGGAGTCCGGCAAGCTCCTCGCCGTCGAGCTTGACGGACCCGGCGCTCGGCCGCTCCACGCCGATGATCGATTTCATCGCCGTGGATTTGCCCGAGCCGTTCGGTCCGATCAGGCCGAGAATCTCGCCGGGTCTGATCGAGAAGGACAGATTCTTGACCGCGACGAGTCCGCCGAAGCGTTTCGTGAGATTTGTGACTTCGAGCATGGGTGCGTTTCGAACGTCGGTCATGCCTTGGCGCCTCCGCGCAGCATGCCGACGAAGCCGTCGGGAAAGAAGAGGATGACCGCGAGCGCGATGACGGAGACGATCAGCGTCGCGAGTTCGCCGAGCGGCCGCAGAAGTTCGCCCATGCCGATGAGGAAGATCGCGCCTATCGCCGCGCCGATCACGGTGCGTCGCCCGCCGATCACGGCGGCGATGATGATCTGCACCGCGACGGCGACGTCGATGAACGTCCCGACGGAGGCGGTTCCCATGTAGAACACCATCAGCGCGCCGGCGAGACCGGAGAAGAACGCGCTGACGATGAAGGCGGCGAGCTTGTGTTTCGTCACGTTGAAGCCGAGCGCGCCGGCCTGCACCTTGTCCTGTCCGCTCGCCTGCAGAATGAGGCCGATCGGCGATACCGACAGGCCGTAGAGGATCGCGCCGCTGACAGCCATGAACACG
The DNA here is from genome assembly GCA_028868735.1 of Hyphomicrobiales bacterium. Lineage (GTDB taxonomy): Bacteria > Pseudomonadota > Alphaproteobacteria > Rhizobiales > Beijerinckiaceae > JAJXWB01. Next base: position 18,244 of record JAGWTW010000084.1, read on the forward strand.
AAGGCGATCCAGTAATTGGTCGTCGCGTCGATTGAGAGAACGTCCGGCACAGCGAGGCCGATCTCGCCGCCGGTCAGACTTGCTGCGACGATCACGAAATTTTGCAGCATCAGGACGGCGACGAGCGTCGTCAGGCCGAAATAGGGCCCGCTGACGCGAAGCGCCGGCAATGCGAGAACGACGCCCCCGACGACGGCGGCGAATGCGCCCGCGACAATGCAGAGATAGACCGAGATGCCCGGCGAGAATTGTGCGTCCAGGATGCCGGCCGTGTAGGCGCCGACGCCGATGAGGAATGTCGGGCCGAAATTCACTTCGCCCGCAAATCCGAACAGCAGGTCCCACGACATGGCGAAGACCGCGGTGTAATAGGCCACCGTCAGCAGGCCGAGCACGTAACCGGACACGTAGAGCGGCAGCGCCATCGCGACGAGAAAGGCGGCGAGGCCGATCCAGAACAGGCGAGAGGAAGGAAGAGCGCGCATGTTCACCTCCGCCCGAACAGCCCTTGCGGGCGCAGATACATGACGATCACGAGCAGGAGCAGCGCCGGGATCGTGCGATAGGCGGGCGAGATCAGGTAAGCGGTCGCGGTTTCGAGATAGCCGACGACATAGGCCGCGATCAGCGAGCCGGACACGCTGCCGAGGCCGCCGAGCACGACGATCGAGAACGCGCTCGCCGTCAGCGGTCCCACGCTGTAGGACGAGACGCCGAGGAACATGCCGAGCAGGATGCCGGCGATGCCCGCGAGCAGACCGTAGATCGCCCAGACCGTCAGATAGATCGACGAAAGCTCGATGCCGAGCAGGGTCACGCCTTTCGGATTCATCGAGGCCGCCATGACAGCCTTGCCGCGCCGCGTCTTGTTGACGAGCAGCCACAGGAAGAAGATCGCGACCCAGCAGACCGCCGCGGTGAAGAATTCGTTCGCCGGCGTTCGCACGCCCAGGAACGTGACCACGCCCTCGATGATGGGCAGAACGGTCTTGGCGTTGTTCGTGAAGAGATAGGCGATCGCTTCCTGAATGATGATGCCCCAGAGCAGCGTCGCGGTGAGGATGAAAATCTCCTTCTCCGCCTCGGCGATCTTGGGCGAAAGCTGGATCGGCCGCACCGCTATGAAATAGGTAGCGAACGACAGGAGCACGCCCGTCGCGATGCCGATGAGCGCGCCGACATACGGCCCCACGCCCAGTTCGCCGGACGCGGCCCAGGCTGCGACCGCAGCGCCCACCATGATCGCGCCGTGCGAGAGATTGAGGACGCCGGAAACGCCGAAGATGAGTGTGAAACCGGTCGCGCCAAGCGCATAGAGCGCGCTGACGGCGAAGCCGTCGATGAGGATTTGCCAGAAGAGCATCGGTCGGGAACCGCGAGACGTTCGGAATGGAGCGCTGAGCCGATAAAAAAGGGCCGCCCTGCGGACGGCCCTTTATCCGATCAGTTGCTCGCGGCCTTCAACTTGATGAAGGAAGGCCACATGACCTTGCCGGTCGCGACCTCGGCCGGCCACATATTGACCTGCTTGCCGTTCTGCCATTGCAGCATGAGGCCCGTGATGAAGCCCTTGCCGGTCTTCAGCGCGTGCGGATTGGGATCGCCTTTGCCTTTGAAGGCGATCTTGCCGATGGTGCCGACATAATCCGTCTTCTCCATCGCATCGACCATCTTGTCGGGGTCGACGCCGCCGGCTCGTTTGATCGCATCGGCGATCATGTACACGTCGTCATAGGACGTGTAGCCGGCGTAGGACGGGAAATTGCCGAATTTCTTCTGGTAGGCGTCCACGAACGGCAGCGTCTTGGGCGTCACCGCGACGCCCGGCCCCGAAACGGCGTTGTAGAACACGCCTTCGACCGCGCCGTTCGTATCCTTCCAGAACGTCGAATTCGTGGCCTGAGAGGAAATGCCGAACATCGGGATCGGCACCTGCTGGCTCTTCCACTGCACGGTCGGCTGCGTGCCCACATGCGAGATGCCGGTGATGATCACGTCGGGCTTGGCGCCCTCGATCTTGTTGAAGATCGGCGTGAAGTCGGTGGTGTCAGGCGAGAAGCGGATGTGGTCGAGCACCTTCAGCCCGATCTTGGGCAGGCACTCCTCGTAGCCGATGTCGAGCGGCTTGGTCCAGGCGGCGTCCTCG
>JAGWTW010000085.1 GCA_028868735.1 Hyphomicrobiales bacterium
GGAGGATTGCTGCTGCTTGGAGATTTCGACGCCCAGCAGTTCCCGCAGGAGGTCCTTCAGCCCGTGCCGGTCCGTGTAGGTGCGCGCGAGCCTGGAGGCGATCTTGGTGCAATAGACGGGCGCGGTCGCAACCCCGAACCGGTTGAACAGCGCGGCCACGTCGAACCGGGCGAAATGGAAGATCTTTTCCACGCCGGGATTGGCGAGCAGGGCTTCGAGATTGGGCGCCCGCGCCTGTCCGCGCGCGATGCGCACGACATCGGCGGAGCCGTCGCCGCGCGACAGCTGAACGACGCAAAGTCGGTCGCGGTGCGGATGAAGGCCCATGGTCTCGGTGTCGACGGCGACCGCCGCGCCGAAATCGGCGCCGGCTGGCAGGTCGCCCTCGTGAAAGCGGATCGTCATTGGCTGGGCCCGTGGCTGCGGATCGGCGGGGGTCTAACAGCAGCGCCGGCGCTTGTCGATGCGACAGGCGGCGCCGGCGAATCACCTGGGAAACCGCAGCGAAAAAGTCGCGCCGGAGCCAGAGCGCCATTCCGGCGCGCCGCCGAGCTGGGCTGCGAGGCTCGAGACGATTCGCGTGCCGAGGCTACCATCGGACGGCGACGCGGACGACAGCCCGACGCCATTGTCCGAAACCTCGAGCAGATAATCGGTCTCGTCTTCGGCCAGGGAGACGAGGATCTTGCCGTCGCGTCCGGCCGGGAATGCATATTTCAAGGCGTTGGTGACCGCCTCGTTCACGATCAGCGACAACGCAAGCGCGCGCGCCGAAGGCAGGGCGATTCCGGGCGACGCCTCGACCTTGCAGACGACGTTGCTCGCGGCCGTGGCCGAAAGGATCTCCCCACACAGCGAGGTCAGCTGATCGGCGACGTCGACGGTCTGGACTTTCGGATCGTAGAGGCGCCGATGCAACGCGCCCATGGTCGCCAGCCTGCCGCCTGCGTCACGAAGCGCGGCCTGACCGCTTTCGGCGTCGACCACGTCGCGCTCCTGCAGGCGAAGAATGGTCGAGACGGTCTGGAGGTTGTTCGCGATCCGGTGTTGCAGCTCCTGATAGAGCTGCTCGGAGCGTTCGCGCTCCGCGATCAGCCTTTCGAACTCGACGTCGAGCAGGCGCATGACCCCGATGATGATCAGGGACGACACGGCGTAGGTCACGCCGACCACCACGGCGGAGCCGTCGGCGGCGCGATAGCTCGGCGGAAGGAAAAGCAGCCACGCGCTGAGGCCAGAGAGCACGATCACGACGAGCGCGCCCGGCAGGCCGCCGAGCAGCGGCGCGATCAGGACGGCCGGCACGAAGATGCCGAAGGGCACCGGCGAGGCGAGGCCGAACCGTCCGAGCGCAAGCCGGACGGCAAAAGCAACGAGAAAAAGCGCGAGCGAAGCCGAAATCCCGAGCGCCGGACGACGACGCAGCCTGCGCGTCGCCATCAGCAGACGGGACAGGCCGCCGCTCCGACCGTCCGTTTCTGCACCGATCATCGACGCAAGCTGCCATTGGCGGAGCTGAACGTAAAGCTTTGGGCCGAATGGACGAGTAATTGACCGATATCAAGAAAATCCGAGCGCGGTGGCCGCGATCGGTCGCGCCGACGTCGCCGACGCGCGTCAATGGCGTTTGAAATATTGCACTGCGCGTTCGTGCTTCTCCGCCGCCGCGCGCGATTTGAATGTGCCGAGGTTGCGTCGCCTGCCGGTTTTCGGATCGGCCTTGCGGGAGTAGAGACGATATTCGCCCGACCTGAGCTTCCTGATCATGGCGGTCCTCCTGCGCTTGTCGACACGGTCAACGCGCGAAGGCGAACGCGCGTTCAGCGCGCGAGATATTTCTGCGCTCTCGCTTCGGCGGCGATCGCCAGGTCCGTGAGGCAGGCAAGGCCGCGCCAGACCGCGATCGCCTCTGCGCGCGCGACCGTCGCCCCGCGCTTGCGGCCGGCCACAGCGGCCAGCCTGCGCTTGTACACGGAAAGGGTCTGACGCTCCGGGCGGTCGCCGGACAAGCGGTCGAGGAGCGCTATCTCGTCGGCGGTGAGCGCCAGGGTCGGCGGCGCGTCGGGCGCCAGGCGATGCATGGCGAGAAGCCAGACGTAACGCCACGCGAGCATCGCATCGGCCGCGAGAACGTCGAAGCGTCTACCCATGCCGGCGCTCTCCCGGCGAAATATGCGCCGGCCGCGCAGGCGCGGGGACCTGCTTCGACAGCGCCGATGAACGAGACAGAGCCAAGCTGAACCATTCCCGTCTGGACCTGCCTTCAGATTGCAGGGCGCGGGCGCTGGTTCAATTTGATTCAAAATTAATGGTTATTTTACCAAACGGGGAATTCGGCCTCGCCTGGCCCGCCCAAGGTCGGGCTTGCGGCCGCCGGCGTCGTCGGGGAACGCATAGCTTTCGGTAGCGAGCGGGCTCCACCCGTCGCCGACCAGCCCGCCGAAAACGGCGTCGCCGGCGAGCGCGGTTTGCAGGACCTGGGGATCGCGCGCGTCGATCACGCTCGCGCAGGTATGCCTGTAGAAGACGCCGCCGACCCGCGCGAGCCCCTGCATGAGCTGCGCGTCCGCCGCGCCGCACATCCGAACGCAACCTTGCGCGCGAGCGTCCCGCAACAAAGCGCGCAGGACGTCCGCCTCGAGGTGGGGTCGCGCGAGAATCGTGAGCGCGAGGCCGCGCCCGGACGCGCCGACATGGTAGGCGCCGCAACCGGCAAGATCGCCGCGTTCATCGCAGACGCGCCGCAGGGCGAGCGGTCCGAGACTGGCGCGCCGCTCGGCGTGTCCGAGAATCCATTCGATGCGCGTCTGGGACCAAAGCGGCCGAAGCTTTCGCCCCGCCGCGAGATCGGACCAGGCCGACGCAAAATCGCCGCGCGCGCAGGCGCGCGCTTCATAGGCGCAATCGTCGAGGGTGCGCGCGCGGCGCGCAAGGCGAAGCGCAATTTCCTCGGCGCGCGCGGCGAGCGGGACGAGGCCGCGCGCGCCGCTCAATCCGCTGCGATCGACAGCGGCGGCGGCGACGTAGCCCGCATAATTGATCGGGAAAACCCACTGCAGACTGATCGTCGGCAGAAAGCTCTGCTTCATCGTCTTCTGAAATTCGAGCGTGGTCCCGTTGACGGTATCGGCGAAAGTGATGTCGCGCGGGCCACGAAAATAGGCGCGCAGAAGCTGGGAAGCCGCGAGCGGATCGCGTGTGCGGTTCTCGACCATCCAGGTGCTGCTGGCCGAAGCGAGCAGATCGCGGTTATCGAAGCGCATGGGTATCGGCACGGAGCCGATCATGCCGGCAAGGTCGCCGTCGCCGCGCTCGAGGACGAGCGTTTCGACGCCTTCGCGACGATCGGGATGTTCGATGAGAATGTCGCGGATGTCCTGCTGCAACGCAGGATCGCCGGCCCCTGACCCCTTCCGGAAAACACGCATGAACATGTCCGCCAGCCGCGCGGCGTCTTCCGGCCGCGCCGCGCGTATGGCGCTGCGTCGCGCGACGAGGGCAGGCGAGGAGAGGGGCTTGTCCATCGCCTCACATGTCCTGATTTGCGGGCCGCCGCACGCCGATGGGCGATCTGGCGCCTCGCGTATCGATACGCGCGCGGGCGAAGGCGCGCACTTCGGGAAACAGCGCGAATACCGATGCGCCATAAGCGGTCGCGCCGAGCAGGACCTGGATCGTCAGCGCGACCGCGCCTTGCGCCGCCGGGCAGGCCGCGATCACGGCGGACATGAGCGCTACGGCTGCAAGAATGCGCGCATAGACTAGGGAATGGAAAGGCAGCCCGAGCGCGAACACGGCGTAGCATACGCTCGTCAGCGCGCCGAAGGCCGTACCGATGCAGCATCCGATGGCGGCGCCGATGACGCCGCCGAAATACATGCCGATCGCCGCCGCGCCCAACGTCATGGCGAGGTCGGCGAGATTGAGCGCCATTTGCGCGCGCATGCGTTCGAGCAGAAGCGAACACTGGTCCGCGACGTGAATCTTGAGCATGCGCAACGCGCCCGCAAGCGTCGCGATGGGCAACGTGACGATCGTGACCTCATAGAAATTCGCGCTGATGAGCAAGCCGACCAGCGGCTTTGCGAGCAGAGCGACGCCGGCGGACGCCGGCGCAAGCAGCCCCAGCATCAGAGCGCTGTTGAGCGAGACCTGTTCGAGCGCCCCGCCGCGATCGCCGGCTTCGAGCTTGTCGATGGCGATCGGAAAGGCCGCCGCCGTACACAGCATGGCCAACATGTTGGCGAGCCGTTGGCCGAGGCCCCAGCCGGCCGAAAGCATGCCGACGCCAGCGACGCCCTCGCCGGCGCTGACCAGAATGCGCACGCCGTTGACGGCGAGCCAGCCGAACAGGCCGGAGACGACGAGCGGCGCGCCGAAACGACCTGCGCGCCGGAACACGTCGGCATCGAACGCGCCGAGGCCCGGCCGGATTTTCAGGGCGGCCATGAGACCGACCGCGCCGATCGCCTGACCGAGCGCGAGCCCGGTCAACGCGGCGGCCGGCGTCGGGCCGAATCGCCAGATCGCGACCAGCGACAATCCGGCGCCGCAGAGCGGCCCGAGCAGCTGCGCGTAAGTATAGGCCGCGATCCGATGCTCGGCGCGCGCGCGCTCGCTGTAATGGGCGATCAACATGCGCGTCAGCAGATAGGCGGCGACTGCGACCGTGTCGGCGGCCTGCGGCGTCACGCCGATCACGAGCAGGACGAAAGGCGCGACGAGCAGCTGGGTCGCCGCGCCCCACACGACCATCCTGCGATCCATCTCCTGCAACAGTTCGGCGCCGTCCGATTCGTATCGGCGGTTGAAGCGCAGGAAATAGAGCGTCCACCACAGATATCCGCCCGTGGCCGTCAGTTCCTGCGCCGCCACGATGAACGTCGCGACGCCGAACGAAGCCGGATCGAGCAGATGCGTCCAGGCGACGATGACGAGAAATTGCGCGAGCGGCCCGAGCAATTGGGCGGGAAGATAGAGCAGCGTGTTTCCGACGAGGCTGCGCGACATCAGGCGCGCTCCGGCCGAAGCACGAGATACGGCGGACGGGAGGCGACGGCCCGATCGACAGCCGATTTCGAGGCGCGCGCTCCGGCGAGCGCGAGCACGATCACGACGAAATGATTGAACTCGAACGATTTGACGGAAATGGCGGCGGCCGACGTCACCTCGACGAAGAACATCAGCGTCAGCGCGAGGCGGCCCGCGGCGGCGCGCCGCCAGATTTCGAGGTAGAGCGCGAGGAAACCGGCGACGAACGCGCCGGTCATCAGCGCGCCGTACTGGAAGAGGAAGCCGATCCAGGAATTCTCGACGCCATATTCGATGCCGAGCGTGTTCTGCGCCGTCGCGAGCTGCTGCGGGTCGGGACCGAACAACAGATCCTCGATCGAAAAATAGTCGAACAGATCGTAGAGGACGACGCGCGCTTGCGTGGATCCCTTGTCGTTCGTGAAACGCGACACGATCTCGTCGAGATAGCCGGCGCGGTACGCAAGCGCGGCGAGCGCGAGGACGACCGGCGCCGCTGTCAGCGCCAGGCCCGCGGCGCGCATGTCGAAGCGGCCGCCGCGCGCGATGCCGACCAAGCGACGCAGCGCATGAAAGCCGACGAGCGCCAGCGTGAGGACGATCGCGGTGCGGCCGCCGAAAGCGACCATGGCCACGCCCTGCAAGGCGATGACGCCAGCGAACAGCAGGGGATTTGCGCCCTTGTCGGCGCGATAGACGAGCGCGACGATATAGGCCGCCGTCGTCGCCGCATTCAGAAGCGGATGCCCGAACAGGGCGGTCGACCGATAGTCGTGCTCGATCGCCGCGCCGCCCGTCACGAACGGCGTCAGGCGCCAGTGCGTCGCGAATTCGATTATGCCGAGCGCCGCATTGGCGATCATGACCGCATGCACGAGAATGCGAAGCCTGCCGCGCGCCTCGTCGTCGAATTCGTCGAACAGCACGAGAAAAACCATCCCGAAAAAGAACGTGTCGAACAAAGGCATGATCGGCGCGGATTGTTCGAGAACGGCGTAGGCGATCGTCATCGTCCACATGACGCAGAAGAAGGCGACGCCGGGAAATCGGGACGGCAGACCCGCGAGATAGGCGAGCGGCTGCGGATCGGTCGTCACGCGCGCGAGAAAGGCGAGCGCGGCGATGAAGGTCGCCGGATGGAGCTTGTGCAGGGCGTTGCCGCCCGGCGCGTCATAGGCGATCCCGAGCGCCGTCAGCGTCATCGCCGACACACAGAATCCGACCAGCGTCATCGAAAGGACGAGGGCGACGACCAATGGCGAGACGCGGGACGGGCTCACGCGGCCCTCCGCCGGGATTGCCGCGTCAGGACGACGGCGCGACACAGCCGGTCGAGGCCGGCGCGACGGACGGCGGCTATGCGCGTCTGCGGATCGCCATCCGCGTCGTCGGAAACGAGCACGCCGTCGACAATGCGCGTCGAGCGGACGAACCGGGTCGCGCCCGCGAGATCGCCGCAATCGATGAAGACGAGATCGACCTCGTCGTCCACGCGCGCGACGCCGCGGCGCGTTTCGCCGGGCGCCGCCGCCATCACGAAGATTTTCCCGCGCGCATCGGAACTGGCGAGCGTCTTCGCAGGCCGCTGCGAACGACGCAGGATCACCTCGTCGCCGTCAGCCGCATGCGCCAGCAGCGCGCCGCGGCGACTGGCGTCGATCAGCAGCACGCGTTCGCCTGCATTGCAGGCGGCGTGCGCCAGCGAAAGAACGAGAGTCGTCGCGCCCGCGCCGGCGTGGGCGCCGGCGACAGCGAGGAAGGGCGCGCGCTGCGACTGCGGCCACCCCTCACGCAGAAAATCGAGCACCTGCCCGATCCCGCTCGCGTAGTCGCCGTCCGTTCGCATGATGCGCGCGATGGCGCCTGGTCCCGGCGACGCGCGCGCGCCGATCAGCAGATGCTCGAATCCCGTGCGCTCCGACGCAAGGCCCGGCGTGACGAGGACCGGCCAGGGCTCTGCGCCGCGCGCGGCGCGCGCCGGCGCGGCGTCCGGGCCCCTGCCCGCGGGCGCGCGTCCCGGCGCAAGTCGCGCGCGCGAGCGGAATTCGGATACGAGCGCCGCGATCACCCAGAGGTTGAGGCCGATCGCGAAGGCGACGATCAGGGCCGGGATCGTTTTCGGGCTTGTGCGCGAAAGGCTCGCGACCGGCGGATCGAGCATTTCGGCGAGCGGCGACTGCACGATGTCGCGCTGCGCGTTCTCGCGGGCGGCGAGCGCCTTTTCGTAACTCGCGCGCAGCGTCGCCGCCGTGCGGTCGAGTTCGTTCACAGCCACGAGATCGCCGCCGAGCTTGTTGGAGGATTTGCCGAGATTGTCCACGAGCGCGCGCGCGTCCTGTTCGGACTTTTTCGCCGCCGCCAGTTCGCGCCGGGTCGCCGCCGCGATGCGCTGCAGTTCGGCCTCGATCTGCGCCTGGACGGATTTGGCCTGCGCCTTCACCGTCAGGTAGGTCGGATGCATCGGGCCGAGTACGGAGGACGCGTAGGCCTCGTCGCGCGCAAGCGCCGCGTAATCGCCGCGCAGCTTTTCGATCACCGGCGAATTGAGGCCGGAAAAGACGGAATCGGCGCCGGGGCCCGCCGCCATCGCCGCCCTGATCTGCTCGTAGCGCGCCGCGACTTCGGAAGCCTTGCCGGTCGCCGCGACAAGAGCGGCGCTGGCGTCCTTCAATTGCTGTTCGGGCGGCGTATGGCCGTCGGTCACGACGAGATTGTGCGCATCCCGGTAGGCGCGCGCCGCCGCTTCCGCGGCCTGCGTGCGGGCCCGAAGGGCGTCCACGCGCTGATCGAGCCAGGCCTTCTGCTTCTTCAGAACGTCGTCGCCCATCCGTCCGCCGGAGGCGAAAAAGACGTCGGCCAGCGTTTGCGCGATATGCGTCGCCTTCTCGCGGGTCGGCGCCTTCACCTCCACGTCGACCACGTAATTGCGTTCGTTGCGCTTGACCGCAACCATCTTTGAAAGGCGTTCGGCCGCAGCCTCGAGACGACTGCCGCGCGAGGCGTCCCGCGCGCCGCCCAAAGCTTCGGCGAGCGTTGCGGCAAGGCCGCCGCCGTCGTCCTGATCGAGCCCTTCGCGCGCTGCGACGTCTCGCAGGACCTCCTTCGACGTCATCAGCCGCATCTGGCTTTCCACCAGCGCGATGTCCGGGTTCTGCGGCATGGGCTGCGCATCGACGCCGACCGGCACGCGCTCGCGCGGATCGATGAGGATGGACATGCTCGCGGTATAGGCGCCCGGAGACAGCAGGATGTAGGCGAAGGCGACCGCATAGGCCAAAGCCATACACGGCAGCAGCAGCCACACGCGCGACCAGACCGCGCGGGCGAGTTCGCCGGCGTCCATGGAGAGCGGGCCACGGGCGTCGCGGACCTCCTGCGCCCCCCAACCCTGCTCACGCCAACCGGCCATAAACGAACGCGCCTTTGTTCGGGCCGACCGACGCCTGACCCCGCACGCTGGAACGTATGGAATTATGGTTACCAAGTGCTTATCCGGCGTGGTTTTTCAGGGCAAATCCGGGCTTTTCGAACGAAGCCCTGCGCATGGCGAAAGCCTGGCCGAGGGCGCTCCGAAGCGGCTTTTCGCGAAGGGCGTCGTCGAAGGGCAGCGGGCGTGGGTTTCTGGCCGCGCCGGGATGGGCGCGGCGCCAGATTCCGCGATACCAGGAATAGCCGTCTCCCAGTTGCCAGCAGACGACCATCTTGACCGCGGGAACGGCCAAAGCCTCGCGCAGGAACCTGCCGGCGACGGCTGCGACGGCGGCGTCGCGCACGGCGACGTCGTCCGGGAAAGACTGATCGTTCACGTCGAATTCGCTGATGTAGACTTCGAGCCCGCGCGCGCCGAAGCCCGCCGCATAGGCGGCGAAGGCGGCGTAATCGGCCGGCCATTGCGGCTGGAGGTGGCTTTGCAGGCCGACCGCCTGCAGCGGCGCGCCGGCTTGTTGCAGCCGGTCGACCAGCCCCGCCAGCAGAGGCCGGATCTGACGGCCCCAGTCGCGGTCGTTGTCGCACTGGGCCTCGTTCAGGGTGAGTTTGGCGGCCGGATCGATGGCGGCGACACGGCGGAAGGCGCGCTCGACATAAGCCGGCCCCATGGCGGCGAACCACGGCCCGTCGCGCCAGCCGCCGGGCTTGCCGTCCATCGGCCAGAACGGCTCGTTGACGACATCCCATGAATGCACCCTGCCCGCGTAGCGTTCGACGACCCGCTCGATATGCGCGTCGAACGTCCGCTCGATCTCGCGCAGCGACAGCGCCTTCAGCCAGGCCGGCGCATTGTCGTTCCAGATCAGCGTATGTCCGCGCACTTTCTTGCGCGCGGCGCGCGCGAATTCGAAAATCGCGTCCGCGGGGCCGAATTCGAACCGCTCCGGCGAAGGCCGCAGCCAGTCGAACTTCAGCGCGACGTCGGTCGTCACGACGGCGGCTTCGCGCCGGTAGAGATCGCCGTAAGCCGGATCGTCGAAAGCTTCCCGGCCGATCGAGGCGCCGAACAGCAGGCCGGCCGATTGCGCGTCGGCGCCGAGCGAAGCGTCCAACGGCTGAGCGCGGGCGCGCGCGAGGCCAAGTCCTGCGCTTGCGGCGAGAAGTGCGCGCCGGGAAATCATGCGCGGCCTCCGGCGAATTTCGCGCGCGCGGCGCAAAAATCAATGATCTCGAATCCACAGGCGTAGCCGAGCGTGTGTGCGCCGACGGCATCGAGGCCGGGCGGCGGACCGACGCGCGTCTCCACGGATTGCGCGAAGCCGGCTTCGTCCAACCTGTCGATCCGGCACAGCGCGAGGCCGCCGCCGTAGCCTTGCGCGCAATCCTGCGCCGGCCGCCAGAACGCGTCGCCCCGCCTGATGGCGCGGCCGGCCGGCCGCGCCGACGACGCATCGATCAGGACCGGGCCTTCGCCGATCCGGCGCCACGGGCCGAGCGGCCCGGGTCCGACATAGATCGAAAGGCAATCCCAACTCGACCCGCCCTCGCTCGAAGCAGCCGTCAGCCACCAACGGCCGTCCGCCTCGAAGATCGTCGCGTCCGCGAGGTCCACGTCGCGCATCAGCACGCGATCGAGCGTCCAACGATCGGGAAACGCCTCCGCACGATAGAGTTCGAGCGTCCGCGCAGCCGACGTTTCCGGCATCATCCAGATCGCGCCGCCGTATCGGAATACGAACGGATAGGACAGGTGATAGGGGCGTTCGAGCACGATGCGCGGCGCGCTCGGCCTGCCGGCGGCGTCGATCTCGAACACGGAAATGACGCCCTTCTGCGTCGCGTAGGGATATTCTTCGCAGAAGACGAAGAGCCGGCCTTCCTCCTCGAAAGGCAGCGGATCGGCGTAGTAGCGGCGGCGATCGTCGGCCAGTCGGCGCCAGTCCGCCCGCGGCCACGCGCGCGCATCGGCGAGCGCGTCGCGCTCGGCCGGCCGACGCCAGGCTATCGTCCAGTGACGATCGTGCACGAGCAGGCGGCGCAGGCGGTTGCGCGCTTTTTCGACCAGCGCGCCCGACAGGAATGCGACGGGCCTGCCGCATCCGATTTCCGCGGCCGGAAGAAACGAAAGCGGCGCGCCGTCCAGGAATCGCAGGATCAGCAGCGCTGCGCGCGACGCGATGGCGACGCGGCCGGCGTGCAGGAGATCGGGGCGTTCGTTCGCCGGCAGCGCATCCGAAAGGCGCTCGATGCGCCCGTCGACGCAAGCGCGCGCGAGCGAGACGCGCGGCGCGCGACCCTCGAGCAGCGCGGCGTCTCGCGCCGCATCGCCCAGCGCGCCGTCGTAGCAAAGACCGAGAACGCCGGGTTCGATTGCAGCCGCGCCCGTGAGGTCGAATGCGAGATCGAATGGACCGGCTTCCGCCCTCGCCCAGTCCCGCGACGTCGAAGGGCTCAGCGCGTCCGCGCGGCCACGAACGAACAGCAGCCGCTCGACCTCTCCGAGCAACGAGAGCGCCGGCGGCTCGCGCGCAACGATCGCGCGCAGTTCGACGCCGACGGTATGGCCGCCCTTGCGTAGCGCGGCGACGAGATCTTCGTGCCAGCGCAGGAGTCCGTCGGCGGGCAACCGCAGGCAGACGGAGGTCATGCGCGCCTCCCGTCCGCCGGTTGCTTTTCCGGCGCGCCGACCTCGGCTACAAGCCGAAACGTCTGATGTCTCACGGGCCGCAGGGAATGGGGCGACGCAAGCTGCTTTTCTACACCCACGCGCTCGTCGGCGGCGGCGCCGAGCGCGTATGGGCGCGGCTTGCTTCCGGATTTTCCGCGCGCGGCGACGATGTCGTGTTCGTTGTTGATTTCGAGGCGAAGGACAATGCGGCCTTTCTCGACCGATCGGTCGACCTTCGCGTTTTGCCGCGCGGCCATGCCCGCGCCACGCTCGCGCTTTCGCGCATGCTCGCGCGCGAAAAACCGGATGCCAGCCTCTCGGCTTTGTCTGTCTCCAATCTGAAGCACACGATCGCGGCCCGCCTTGCGCGACGCGCCGATCGCGCGATCCTCTCCTATCACGGCTTCTACGAGAGCGAGCCGGAACGGCTCAGCAATATCGGCTATCGCGCGACGCGGCTGCTGACGCGTTCGAGCGCGGCGACCGTCGCCGTTTCTCACGCGTTGCGACGCGAACTCGTCGAACGCTTCGCGGCGCCGCCGGCGCGCACGCGCGTCATCTACAACCCTGCCCAGCCGGAACCGGCGCCGGCGCCGGTCACGAAAGAGGATCTCACCAATCGCGCGCCGGTCGTGCTCGCGATCGGGCGTCTCGTCGCCGACAAGGATTTCGAAACGCTGATTGCGGCTTTCGCCGGATTGCGCACGCCGCAGGCCCGTCTCGTCATTCTCGGCGAAGGGCCGCTGCGCGCCAGGCTCGAGCAGACAGCCCGGGCGCTCGGCGTCGACGGCCGGGTCTCCATGCCCGGCTATGTCGCGGCGCCAGCCGAAGCGTTCGAGGCGGCGCGCGTGTTCGCGCTGGCTTCGCGGCGCGAGAGTTTCGGGCTCGCAAGCGTGGAGGCGCTGGCGCACGGCCTTCCGGTCGTCGCGACCGACTGCGGCGGTCCCGGCGAGATCGTCGTCGCGCCGGCGTGCGGCCGCATCGTCGCGGTCGGCGACGCGGCTGCGATCGCGGATTCGCTCGACGCGCTGCTCGCCGACCCGGGCGAACCCGGCCCCCGCCAGCGCCGCGCAAGGGATTTTTCGCTCGAGGCGGCGCTCGAGGGATACGATGCGCTGATCGAATCCGTGATCAGGCATGGGCCGGCGCCGACGTGAGGATCGGCTTCACGCCGATCGTCGCGAGATGCGCGGCGAGCCGGGCGGCCAATGCGACGATCGTCAGGGTCGGGTTCGCCTGGCCCGAAGTCGGGAATACGGCAGAGCTCACGACATAGAGATTGTCGACGTCGAAACAACGCAAATCAACATCAACCACGCCCTCGGACCGAGCCCCCCCCATCCGCGCGACGCCGATCTGATGCGTTCCGTGCGACATGCGCGCGTCTACAGCTTCGGCATTCTCTTCGGCAGGCTGGCGATATTCGATGCGCCCGAAGCCTGACGCCTCGAACCAGCGTTGAAACAAATCATGCGCGCGCACGACCGCTTCTGCATCGTCACGGTGAAAGCGCAAGTCGATCGCAAGGCGCGGCGTGTCGAACAGATCTGTCGTCTTTGAAAGAGAAACGCGGCTATCGGCGCGCGGACTCTGCTCCGCATGATAAGAAAGACCGTAGCGACGCGCAGGATTGCGCAGGAAATATCCGGGGATTCGCTCTTCCGACAAATATCGCTCGCGCACGAAGCGCCCGACGAAGCCAATGGTCTGCGGCGCGTCCGCGATGACATTGCGAATATGGGGTCCCCAGGCGATCGGACGCTGCAAATGACGCGTGCGGATCGCCTCCGGCGCGAGCGCGGAGCCGAGCAGGGGCGTCGACAGCGCCAGCGCTACGGCGGAAAGCGCGCCGCTGCAGTGGCGTGGCTCGGCGACCGGCGGCACAACAGGCCAGAAGGCGATATTCGGAAGATTATGTTCTATCATCGCGTCGCGGCCGGGCGTGAACCGACGACGGACGTAGGAGCCGGCGCCGTCCCGCAGAAAGTCGAACGCGCTTTCGATTCTTGCGTCGGCGAACAAGATGTCGGCTATCTCGCCGATCACATGACCCATGTAGAAGCGGCCGAGCGGACCTTCCGCGCCCCCGAACAGATCGGGACGACGACGCTGCATCAACAGCAGCAGCCGCGCCGATTCGAGACCGCCAGCCGCGATCACGAATCGCTCCGCCTCCAGTTCGCGCCTCGCGCCGCCGGCATCAGCGATCGTGCAGGACGACACACGCCCGTTCTCGCCGAGCGTGAGATCGACGATTGTCGCGCCGAGTCGGATATCGATCAGATCGCTGGTCTCGAGCCGCTCGGAATGTGCATTCTGAAATCGCGGGCGATTGCTCGACCGTTCGATGCGTGACAGCGAGAATTCGTCGCTCACGACCGAAACGCCATCGAACGGCGATTCGAACAAAGGTTCGCCGCAGGTCGCATACGCGCAGGCCGCCCGATACCAGGGTTCGAGCTCTTCGTAGGCGAACGGCCAGCGCGCGCCGCATGCGAAGGCGCGCGGCTCGAAATCGACGGGGTCGAGCGGCACGCTGCGGCCGCCCCACAAGTTCGACGTGCCGCCGAGGCGGCGCGCGGCGGCGATCGACATGTCGTCGTGGCGCCGCGGATCGACGATTTCGGCTGCCGACAGGCTTTGCGCGGGTCCTGCGCCGCGGTCGCCTGATTCGAGAACGAGCGAACGGCGTCCGAGCCGCTCGAGTTCAAGCGCAAGCGTCAGTCCGGCAGGTCCTGAGCCGACGATGCAGATATCGACCGAATCCGGAATATCCCACGAACGCCACGGCCGGATCATGCTGCCACGCGCCCCCCGAGCAGCTCCTGATAGATCGCCGTCATCTCTCGATAGTACCGATCGCGGGTGAAAGCCGTGCGCACGTGCGTGCGCGCCCGAACGCCGAGCGCTGCGCGCTCCGGCGCGCTCATCGCCACAAACCGCCGAATGCATTCGGCGAGCGAGAGTCGATCGCCGGGCGCTGCGATCAGGCCGGTCACGCCATCCGTGACTAGTTCAGGCAGACCGCCGATCCGGGTCGTAAGGACCGCTTTGCCGCGCGCCTGGGCTTCGAGAATCGACTTTGGCGCGATTTCGTACCAGACCGACGGCAGCACGACGGCGTCGGCGGCTTCGACTTGCGCCCACAACGCGACGCCCTTCAGATGGCCTTTGAAAGTACACGAGACACCGCGCGCTTTGGTCAATGACTCGAGCTTGTTGCGTTCGGGACCATCGCCAACGATGACGAGCGATGCTCCGGCGAGCGCTGCTGCGTCTATGAGAACGTCCAGGCCCTTTTCCGGAGAAAGCCTTCCGAAATACAGGAAATGCGGACCGATCTCCTGCCGCAAACGCGCGACGACTGCAGGGTCAGTCGGAGCGTCATCCGCGCTTTCGAAGAAATTAGGGACGTAGCGCAGCTTTGAGGTGTCGAATCCGAATTCGGCGAATTTCTCGACGATGAAGCGACATGGCCCGACGAACCGCGAGACAGCGTTTCGCAACATGCCACTGCGCCATTGCATATAGCCGTCAAGCGCGTAGACAGCGTCCATCGCGAGCGATCCGTGCGTGCACCGGTTCGTCAGGCACCGCCACTGGCGGCCGCCCTTGCATCGTTCGCAGACGCCGGCTTTCTCGGTGTACAGATGGTAAGCCGGACACAAGAGTTTGTAGTCGTGCAAGGTGTACACGATCGGTACGCCGGCCGCGAGCGCCGGCTTCAAAATTGCGTTCGTGAGATGGTGATAGATTCCGTGCGCATGTATGACATCAGGCTTGAAATCGCTGATCAGCCGCGCGAATTTTTCCTGCGCTTCCGAAGAATGAAAGAAGCGGGGCAGCGCGCTGACGCCGAGCAGACCCGTCGGAGGATCGAATCGCTCGGGAAAATAGCGGCTCCACGGCGACGGCTCATTGTCGGGATGGTCCATCGCGAACTCCGCGCAGGTCCAGCCGCGGTCCTTGAAAAGCGTCAGATGATCGAGGTGGACGCCCTCTGCGCCGCCTTTTCGATGGTGCAGCCTATGAACGCCGATCAACCGCATGAGGCGGCATCCTCAGCGACGGACGATGAGAGTGCGTGCGGCCCGAGAATATCGGCCAATATCGACGGCGCATCCATGCGCGGAAGGCGTCCCGCGCGTTCGATGTTCTCTTCTCGCCGTCGCGCATCGAACATCGACGCGAGCACTACACCGGAAGGGTTCGAAGCCAGCGCAGCGTCCAGCAGCAGGCCGGCCGCCGCGCGCTGTGGCTCACAAGCATAGCCTTGTGCAACGAGTCCGGCGAGGCGCGCGCGATCGCGACGTAGAAGCGCAGCCAGATGATCGGCTTCACCGCCGACGCCGAAGACCGAATGCGTGACAAGGAATCGGCCTCGGCGGACAAATTCAGATCCATGGACAGCGACGTCGCGCGCGCACATCTGCATGACTTTGTATGGCAAGCCATCGTCCAGGGCGGCGCGACAGGCGTCATATGACCCTGCGACAGCGACCGCGCGCGCCTGACCGCGAGTGAGGACTCTCTCCAAAGCCCGCACGATATCTTCGCGCATGACGTCTTCGGGCATGGGGTCATGCAACGCGTAGACGTCAACGTGATCGACGCGCAACCGACGCAACGAAGCGCCGATCGATGTTTCAACGAGCGCGGCAGTGAGGGGCTTACGAACGTTCCGCGTTGCGCCCGACCGTCGGAAGGCCCGCCGTGCGACGCCAACTTTGGCGAGAAATGGCCGGCCGACGCTGTAAGCGAGCTTCATTGCACCAAGTCGCTTTGGCGGCACGATGCCGACCTTGGTGGTCAGCAGCAGGTTTTCGCGTCTGCCGGGAAGGAATCGCCCGAGCCATTCCTCAGCGCTGGCCGCACCATAGGCCGGGGCGATATCGAACCAGACAACGCCTCGATCAAAGGCGTCCTCCAGAGCGCCAAGCCCCTTTTTACCAGAAATTCGCGAGCCAAGCGACGCACATCCAAATCCAAGCGACGATGGCGGGACCTGAAACGCGTCGCTTCCGACCCTCCGCACGAGCTGCATTTTGTCGACGTCGATCATGAGAGTCCTGCGACGGGATCTTTGCCGATCGCGATCAGTAGGAACACATAAACGCACCGCAAATAGCGACGCGCCAGCGCCCGCGGCTGACCTGCCAGCCGCCAAAGCCATTCGAGGCCGATGCGCTGAACGAAGACCGGCGCGCGTCGGACGCTTCCGCCGATGAAAGCAAGCGCTGCGCCCGTACAGATAAACCCGCGGCCAGGACATGCGCGCGCCAGCGCGTCCGCCAGCAGTTCCTGCTTGGGCGCTCCGAGCGAAACAAAACAAACGCGCGCACCGCTGGCGTTCACCCGATCTGCGATCTGGGATACCAGATCAGGATCGGGCGAAGCCCCAATCACGGGCGCCTCCGCGCCGGCTATGACAAGTTCCGGAATCATGGCCCGAAGCTTGCGGATCGCCCTTTCCTGCACATCGGCGAACGGGCCGATCAGATAGATTGGAATGCTGTCCCACGCGAACGATCGGCACAAGGGTTCAACAAGATCCGCGCCTGTCGATCGTTCGACCAACGCGCCACGCGCACGTGCGCGCCAGACGATCGGCCAGCCGTCGGCAGAAATGAATTCAGCGCGTCGATAGACCTGCCGGAACTCTGGATTGGTTCTCAATTTGACGAGATGGTCCAGATTGACGGTGCAAAAGACGAATCCGCGCTGCATGCGCACCGCCCGCGTAACAGTCATGATCGCGTGCGGGATCGACACCAAATTGATGTCGAAGGCCGCGAAAGGCGCGGCCGGTTTCGTCTCTGCAAGGATCGTCATAGGGTTCGCCGCACGACGATCGTCCGGTAACGGGCGCGGTCTTTTGCGATTTTCACGACGCACGGTCCAGGCTGCGATCAATGTGCGTCGAATGCGCGTAGTCCCAGTAGAGAGCGCGCGCCTGCGCATAGAATGGGCCACTCGCCAGCACGCGGTCGTCGATCCGGGCGACCGGCGCCACCTTGGAGAAATTGCTGGTCGAAAAGATTTCATCCGCAGTCTGGAAATCGGAGTAGGAGAGCCGCTTCTCGATCACGGTCGCGCCTGCGCCCCGCAACAGCGCAATGACGCGCTGCCGCGTGATGCCATCGAGGAACACGCCGTTCGGGATCGGCGTGTAGACAACGCCGTCTTTCGCAAGGAAGATATTTGCCGTGCCCAATTCCGCGATATCGCCATACTGATCGCGCATCAGGCAATTGTCGAAGCCGCGCTTGCGCGCCTCCATCAGTGCGCGCGTATTGATCGGATAGAGGCAACCAGCCTTCGAATCGACCGGTGCGCTGTCGGCCGTCGGCTTGCGGAACGGCGACAATGTAATCGATGCGCCGGCGCCGCGAGGGATCTGCGCTTCGTATATGCACAGGCACCAGCGTGTCGTCTCTGGATCGTGACGGATGCCGCCCGGCGGCCCGTTCTCGGCCCAGTACATAGGACGAATGTAGAGTTCGGCGTCTCGGCCAAATCGCTTTTGGCCATCACGAGCCAAATCGAGCCATGCTTCGACGGACACCTTCGGAAGGAGGTCGAAGTTGCTCGCCGATCTGTTTACGCGCGCGAAATGCAGATCAATGTCCGGCGTTGCGCCATCAAAGGCGCGCGCGCCGTCGAACACCATCGAGCCGAGCCAGGCGGCATGCGTACGCGGCCCCATGATAGGCGCGTTGCCTTCGCGCCATGCGCCTTCGAAAAAAGTCCATGTCCTTGAAAATTGCGTGCGGGTGACGCCATCATCGCTCATTTCAGTCATTCCCTCGATATACACCCTCATCGCGCGCTGATCGCTTCTCACGCGCCAAGACGCTCGCCCTTTGTTTCTCTCGCAAAAAGCGTCGCAACAAACGTCACAAGGGCGAGACCAATCAGCATGATCGAGACCCCCGACGCGCCGCCCGTGCGGTTGACCAGCGAGGTTGCAATGATCGGCGTCAGGCCGCCGCCGATAGCGGCCGAGAGCTGGAAGCCGAAGGACGCTCCGGTGTAGCGAACGCGCGTTCCGAACAATTCGGGGAAATATGTCGACTGAAGGCCGAACATGGTTCCGTGTCCGATACATAGCGCGATCGAGATCGCAAGAGTGATCATGTTCGGATCGCGCGTTTCGATCATCCAGAACAACGGAAAGGCGAACAAGACCGTGAAAGCAACGCCGACAAAATAGAGCGTGCGACGTCCGACGATGTCGCTGAGCCAGCCGAACAAGGGAATTAGCGGCGTTTCGATCAAGGCTGCGATCAGAATCGCGTCAAGCATCGATTTTTTCGGAATGCCCAGTTTCGTCGTCGCGTAGACGACAGCGAACACAGTCAATGCATAGACGAGCGAGACTTCGCTGATCTTGAGGCCAATCGCGACGAGAAAGCTGCGCGGATTGCGGAGGACCGTCTCGAGGAAGGGCGCCCGTGCGATCTCGCCGCTCGCCTTCATCGCCTCGAACACCGGCGTCTCGGGCACGCGGCGGCGCATGAACCAACCGACTGCGAGAAGAACGATGCTGAGCAAAAATGGAACGCGCCACCCCCAGGATTGGAAGGATGCTTCCGGCAGCATCGTGACGACGGCAAAAACAGCCGAAGACGTAACCATGCCCAGGGGAAAGCCGATCTGCACGAGACTGCCGTAAAAGCCGCGTCGGTCCGCGGGCGCATGTTCGATAACGATAAGCGATGCGCCGCCCCATTCGCCGCCAAGTCCGATTCCCTGTATGACGCGCAGGGTAACCAGCAAAATCGGCGCCCATACACCGATATCCTTGTAGGTGGGAAGCAGCCCGACCGCAAAGGTTCCGAGCGCCATCACGATCATGGTGATCATCAGCGTCGCCTTCCGTCCAATCCGATCGCCGAAATGACCGAACAGGACCCCGCCAATCGGACGCGCGAAAAATCCGACGGCATAGGCTCCGAGCGCCGCCAGCGTGCCGGTCATCGGATCGAAATTCGGGAAGAAGAGATTGTTGAAGACGAGCGCAGCCGCGGTGCCGTAGATCAGAAAATCGTACCATTCGATGATGGTGCCGATGGACCCGGCAAATACGATAGGCGCCATATCAACGCCTGAACCACGGGCGGACTGCTTTGCAGCAGATGTCGCGGCGAGACCCATGTCACCCCCTTGATCCAGCGGTCTGAGGTTCGACTTCCAGCAGTACGAATACGTGCCGAAATGGCACGCATGGAGACTTCAACGAACCTGCAGCAACGGGCGTGCCACGGGGTGGAGGCAATGGTCACGGCAAATTGCGACGTCGCCGAAAATGCTGGGAATTAGGGGTTTCGCTGACGCCTATTCGACGGTGCGCGCCATCATGACGGATTCACGGCCGACGCCGGCTCTGCGCATTCTCGATCTCAGCGAGCCACGCGGCAAAGACTGCTTTGGCGTGAGGACGCCAACGACTTGTAAGGGACTTGGCGGCGAGCGCCGTAGGAAATTGCGTCAGGAGACCTTCACTGCGGTCGTGAAGCGCCGTCGCTTCGAAGACCCGCAAAGCCGCTACGGCCTCCTCGCTGAAATAATTCGAGGGCAATCCCGGATAGTCGTTTCTCGATCCGCACAGATATCGGCCAACGTCACGGCGATATTCCAGCAACAGCGAATGCGCATCGTATTCTGGATGACCTTGCATGAATAGAAACAGGCTGTCGGCTCTCTTGGCGAACATGTCGACGCCGGCTTCGCGAGAGCTCGTGAGGACAGTGTAACCCGCGTTGAGCAGATCGGTTTCGCTCAGTTCGTTCCAGCGCGAGTGCGGGATCTCTATCGTGGCCGGCATTGTCCGCATCATCGCATGCCCGTCCACCCGATCGCATTTGAAAACGCCGAATTTTTTCTGCGAGAGGGCGCGTCGCTCGACGCCGTCGAGCTGAAACGCGGCGGCGTGCGCTGCAAGGCAAGACCAGATGGTCGAGACCGTGTTCTTCTTTGCCCAACTTACGAGACGGACGAAAGCGTCCCAATATGGCTCGCGCGCAAAATTTGATTCGCG
>JAGWTW010000086.1 GCA_028868735.1 Hyphomicrobiales bacterium
TCGTGTCGGACAAGGGAGAGCGATATCTCGATTTCGGCGGCGGCATCGCAGTGGTTTCGCTCGGCTATTGCAATCCGCACCTCGTCGAGGCGCTGACGGAGCAGGCCAAGAAGCTCTGGCACACTTCGAACCTCTACAAGATTCCCGAAGGCGAGCGTCTCGCGCAGCGGTTGGTCGACGCCAGCTTCGCCGACCTGGCCTTCTTCACGAACTCCGGCGCGGAAGCGCTCGAATTCGCCGTGAAGACCGCGCGCAAATATCACGCCGCCGAGGGTCATCTTGAGCGCTATCACGTCATCACGTTCGAGGGCGCCTTCCACGGCCGCACGATCGCGATGGTGGCCGCTGGCGGCAATCCGAAATATTACGAGGGCTTCGGCCCCAAGGCGCCGGGCTTCGACAAGGTTCCCTACGGCGATATCGAGGCGGTGAAAGCCGCCGTCACGCCGGACACGGCCGCAATCCTGATCGAGCCGATCCTGGGCGAAGGCGGCATCAAGGTCGCCGATCCCGCTTTCCTGCGCGCATTGCGCCAGCTCTGCGACGAGCGCGGCATGCTGCTCGTGTTCGACGAGGTGCAGACCGGCGTCGGCCGCACGGGCAAGCTGTTCGCCTACGAGTTGACCGGCGTGACGCCCGACATTCTGGCCTTCGCCAAGGGCATCGGCGGCGGTTTTCCGCTCGGCGGCTGCCTTGCGACGGCGAAAGCCGCCAAGGGCATGGTGGCCGGCACGCACGGCACGACCTATGGCGGCAATCCGCTGGCGATGGCGGTCGGCAACGCCGTGCTCGATATCGTGCTCGCGCCGGGCTTCCTCGAAGACGTCGCGCGCAAGGGCCTGCTGCTGCGCCAGAAGCTCGCCGAATTGCGCGACCGCCATCCCGACGTCATCGCGGGCGTTCGCGGCGAGGGGCTGATGATGGGCGTGCAGACGAAAGGCAATGTCGCCGATTTCGTCGGCGCGGCGCGCGAGGCGCATCTCCTGCTGATCCCGGCCGCCGAAAACGTCGCGCGGCTGCTGCCGCCGCTCACCGTCTCGGACGAAGAGATCGCCGAAGGCGTGCGGCGGATGGAGAAGGCGTGCGCTGCGCTCGAAGCGCGCATGCCGAAGCAGGGAGCGGCAGGATGACAAAGCCGCTCGCACGCAAGGGCCGGTCCTTCCTCGATCTCGACCAGATTTCGGCGGAAGAACTTCGTCGCATCCTCGACATCGCCGTCGAGCTGAAGAAGAACCGCGCCGCGGCGCGCGCCGGCGGCGCGAAGCCGCTCGCCGGCCGCACGCTGGCGATGATCTTCGACAAGCCCTCGACCCGCACGCGCGTGTCCTTCGACATCGCGATGCGCGAACTCGGCGGCGAGACGATCATGCTGACGGGCGCCGAGATGCAACTCGGCCGCGGCGAGACGATCGCCGACACGGCGCGCGTGCTTTCGCGCTATGTCGACGCCATCATGATCCGCATCCTCAGCCACGAGGATCTCGACGAACTCGCGCGCCACGCGACCGTGCCGGTCATCAACGGCCTGACGAAAGCGACTCATCCCTGCCAGGTCATGGCCGACGTCATGACCTTCGAGGAGCACAAGGGGCCGATCGCCGGGCGCACGATCGCCTGGTCCGGCGATTCCAACAACGTGCTCGCGAGCTGGGTGCAGGCGGCGCAACGGTTCGGCTTCACGATCAATATCGCGACGCCGCGCGAACTCTCGCCCCCTACGCGCCTCATCGACTGGGCGCGCAGCGGCGGCGCGAAGGTGAACGTCGGCGTCGATGCGTTCGAAGCCGTGCGCGGCGCCGATTGCGTCGTCACCGATTGCTGGGTGTCGATGGGCGACGCGGAAGATTCCCATCGCCACAATCTGCTCGCGCCCTATCAGGTCAATCCGCGCCTGATGTCGGCGGCCGCCAAGGACGCGATCTTCATGCATTGCCTGCCCGCCCATCGCGGCGAGGAGGTGGTCGACGAGGTGATCGACGGCCCGCAATCCGTCGTCTTCGACGAGGCCGAAAACCGCCTGCACGCGCAAAAGGGCGTGCTCGCCTGGTGTCTCGAGGCGGCGCGATGACGGGCGGCGACAGCCGCCCCGTATCAGACCAGACGATCGACGACGCGGTTCTGCCCTTCGCGGTCGAGGCGCTCGACCTGCGCGGCTGTCTCGTGCGGCTCGGGCCTTCGATCGACGGCATCCTGTCCCGTCACGGCTATCCGCCGCCGGTCGCGCGCCTGCTCGGCGAGGCGGCGGCGCTCACCGTGCTGCTCGGCTCGTCCCTGAAGCAGCAGGGCCGCTTCCAGCTACAGGCGCGAACCGACGGCGTGGTCGACATGATCGTCGTCGACTTCGACTCGCCCGACCGCCTGCGCGCCTTCGCGCGCTTCGACGCCGAACGGCTCGCCGCGGCGGAAGCGGGCGGCGCGGCCTCGTCGGCGCAACTGCTCGGCGCGGGCCATCTCGGCTTTACCATCGATCCCGGCGGCGCCATGCAGCGCTATCAGGGCGTCGTCGCGGTTTCGGGCGAGGGGCTCGAGGCCGCCGCGCACGAATATTTCCATCGCTCCGAGCAGATTCCGACGCTCGTGCGGCTTGCGGTCGGACAGATCGTGACGGCCGGCGGCCCGCACTGGCGCGCGGGCGGGCTCATCGTGCAATTCCTGCCCGAATCCTACGAGCGGCGACGTCAGGCCGATCTTCATCCCGGCGATGCGCCGGAAGGAACGCCAGCCCACGACATCGCCGAGGACGAAGCCTGGATCGAAGGCAGGTCGCACGCGGCGACGGTGGAGGATCACGAACTGATCGATCCCTCGCTGTCGGGCGAACGGCTGCTTTATCGCCTCTACCACGAGCGCGGCGTGCGCGTGTTCGCGGCGGAAGAGGTGCGCGACCAGTGCCGGTGCTCGACGGATTCGATCCGCGCCATGCTGCAACGTTTCACGCCGCAGGAACGCGCCGACATGATCGGCGACGACGGCATGATCGGCGTCACCTGCGAATTCTGTTCGCAGAAGCGCGAATTCGATCCGAAGGCTTTCGGCTGAAGCGCCGCGGCTGACGACGGCCGGCGAATGCGCTCTGGCGCGGCCCGCTTGATTTGCGGCGAGGCAGGTGCAAAACTCTTCGAGGCGCCGGCTTGAGCAATCCACTCGAACGGCGCTTCCTCGAGACAAGTATGGTCAAGATCAACAAAGTCGCCACACGCGTGGGCGACGATGGACGAACTGCGCTCGGCGACGGAGCCCGGCTCCCCAAATTCCACGTCAGGGTCGCCGCGCTCGGCTCGATCGACGAAGCCAATGCCTTCATCGGTTTGGCCGCTCATTTCGCCGCCAGCGGGACGCGAGCCGCGCTCGAACACGTACAAAACGACTTGTTCGACATTGGCGCGGATCTCTGCAATCCGCAGCGCAACGTCACGAAAGCGGCGTTGCGGCTGACGGAAACGCAGGTCGAGGCGATCGACGATCTGATATCGACTCATAACGCTGGGCTTCCCGCGCTCGATTCCTTCGTGACGCCTTCGGGTTCGCTGGCGTCGCTCTATCTGCACGCGGCGCGCGCCGTCGTTCGTCGCGCCGAGCGCGAAATCGTCGAGGTCGCCTTTCAGGATCCCCTGACGCCGGCGATCATCAGATACCTCAATAGACTGTCCGATCTTCTGTTCGTTCTCGCGCGTGTCGAAAACCGGAACGGCGCGCCTGAAAGACTGTGGGAGCCGGGGCGCAACGCAAGAGCGCGAGATGCGGGAGAACCGTGACGTCTCCCGCGATCCGCTGGCGTAGGCGCGCCGCACCGCGCGCCCGCGCCATGCGCGCGCGGCCTCAGGAGAGTTCGCCGGCCAGCCGCCTGAGATAGGCGATGCATTCCTCGATCTGCGCGATGTCGCAATATTCGTCGGCCTGATGGGCCTGCTCGATCGAGCCGGGACCGCAGAGCACCGTCGGCACGCCCTGCAGCTGGAATTGCCCGGCCTCGCTCGCATAGGGCACGGCGACCGTCTGGTTCTGGCGCGCGAGCCGCAGCGCGAGCGTCTCGGCGGCGGAGCCGGGCTCCGGCGCGAGCGAGGGAATTTCCACTTCGATCTGCGTGACGATCTCGCAATCGGGAAATCCCTTGAAGCGGCGCTGCGCGATCTCGTCGCAGGCGAGCAGGAACTTGTCGTAGGCCGTGCGCAGCGACACGCCCGGCAGCCCGCGAAACTCCCAGAGCAATTCGCAATCGCGCGCCATGATGTTGCGCGCCGTTCCGCCTGAAACGAGCCCGACATGCACCGTCGAGAACGGCGGATCGAACCGATCCGAGTTCGCCGTCTCTTCCGCGATCTCCGCGCCGATCTTTTCGAGCGCCATCACGAGGCGCGCGCCGACGTGCACGGCGCTGACGCCCTGATGGAGCTTCGCCGAATGCGATTCGTGGCCGCGCACGCGCGTGCGGTAGGTGCACACGCTCTTGTGCGCGTCGGCGACCTGCATCGACGTCGGTTCGCCGACGAGCGTGACGGAAGGGCGCGGCAGGTCGACGCCGAAGCGCCTGACGATGTCGAGCGAACCGGCGCAAGTCGTCTCTTCGTCGTAACTCAGCAGAATATGGATCGGCCGCGTCAGGCCGGCCGCCTGGAATTCCGGGATCATCGCGAGGCAGATCGCGTCGAACCCCTTCATGTCGCAGGCGCCGCGCCCGTAGATGCGGCCGTCGGCGCGACGCAGGCGAAACGGGTCGCCCGTCCATTTCTGCCCCTCCACCGGCACGCAATCGGTGTGGCCCGACAGCACGATCCCGCCGTCGCGCATCGGTCCGATCGTGCCCATGATCGCGGCCTTGTCGCCGCGTTCGTTCGGCGCGCGCACGAAAGGGACGCCGTAGCGGCGAAACAGCGCTTCGACATGATCGATCAGCGCGAGATTGGATTTTGCGCTCTCGGTGTCGAAGGCGATCAGCGTTTCTGCGATTTCAAGCGCGCGTTCGAGCGTTGCGGCGGCGTTCACGGGCGAGCCTTCAGTTCAGAACCTTGCGGCTGAACGGCGAGTCCAGCGAAAAGGCGGGAATGTCGATGTCGAAGGCGCGGCCGTTCTCGTCGACCATGCGATAGGTTCCCACCATGATGCCCGAGGGCGTCGTCAACGGGCAGCCGGACGTGTAGCGGAAGGCGTCGCCCGGCCGCAGAATGGGCTGTTCGCCGACGACGCCGGGGCCGCGCACGTCCTCGCGCTTGCCGGCGCCGTCCGTGATGATCCAGTGGCGCGAGACGAGCTGCGCCGTCGCCGCGCCGAGATTGGCGATTTCGATCGTGTAGGACCACACGAAGCGGTTCTCGTCGGGATCGGACTGGTCAGGCAGATAGGCCGGCATGACCGTCACCTGGATGTCGTGCGTGACCGCCTTGTACATGGCCCGATTATAGCTGGACTCGCGGCGTTCGCGCTACGGCTGTGCGCGTCAGCCGCGCGCGGCTTTCGCTGCGATCGTCACATCCTCGATCAGGTCGTCTGCGTCCTCGAGGCCGACCGACAGCCGCAGCAGCCCCTCGCTGATCCCCATTTTCGCGCGCGCTTCGGGCGTGAGTCTCTGATGCGTCGTGGTGGCGGGGTGGGTGACGAGGCTCTTGGCGTCGCCGAGATTGTTGGAAATCTTGACCACCTGCAAGGCGTTGGCGAAACGGAACGCCGCCGCCTTGCCGCCGGCGAGCTCCAGCGCGACCACAGTGCCGCCGCCCGACATCTGCCTGCGCGCGAGCGCGGCCTGCGGATGGTCGTCGCGGAACGGATAGAGCACGCGCGCGACGCCCGGCAGCGCTGCGAGCGCATCGGCGACCCTGGCCGCATTCGCATTCTGCTGCCCGACGCGCAGCGGCAGCGTCTCGAGCCCTTTGAGCATCACCCAGGCGTTGAACGGCGAGAGCGAGGGACCGGTCTGCCGCAGCACGTTGTGGACGGAGCCGTCGATGATCTCCTTCGACGCGAGGATGCAGCCGCCGAGGCAGCGCCCCTGTCCGTCGATATGTTTCGTCGTCGAATAGACGACGAGGTCGGCGCCGAGATCGAACGGCTGCTGCAACAGCGGCGTCGCGAAAACATTGTCGACGACGAGCTTCGCGCCGGCCCTGTGCGTGATCTCCGCGATCGCGGCGATGTCGAGGATTTCGAGCTGCGGATTGGTCGGGCTCTCGATCAGGCAGACCTTCGTGTTCGGCCGCATGGCGGCGCGCCATGCGTCGAGGTCGGTTCCGTCGACCAGCGTCGTCTCCACGCCGAAACGGGGCAGCCATTCCTCCATGATGTAGAGGCACGAGCCGAACAGCGCGCGCGCCGCCACCGCATGATCGCCCGCGCGCAGGAGGCTCATCATGGCGGCCGTGACCGCCGCCATGCCGCTCGCGGTCGCGCGCGCGGCTTCTGCGCCCTCGAGCAACGCCATCCGCTCCTCGAACATGGCGACGGTCGGATTGGAGAAGCGCGAATAGACGAAGCCGGGCTCGAGATTCTTGAACCGCGCCTCCGCGGCTTCCGCGCTGTCGTAGACGAAGCCCTGCGTCAGGAACATCGCCTCGGAGGTTTCGCCGAATTGCGAGCGCATGGCGCCGCCGTGGACCAGGCGGGTGGCGGGCCGCAGTTTGCGGGCGGGGGTATCGGACGCGCTCATCTTGTCTCCGCGATCGACCGGCCAGACTGCCGGAATCGGACTTATGCACAGGACAAGACGCGGGTTTCTTTGCGGAAGCCCGGCCTTTTAGCCCCATGTTTTACGTGGCGGGCAAGCCGACCGGCTCAAAATGCCACGCGCAATCCCTACAGAACGGCGGGCTTGGCGTCAACGCGGCGATCCGGTAGCAGATTTCCGGACGTCGGCGGAAACGGCGCCTGACGAGAAACGATGTCATCCCCGCGATAGCGGGGATTGAGCTGCGCCGCGATCGATAGCGGGGAAATGGTTCCCGTTTTCGCGGGGCTGACGAGTCGAGAGGATGGCGGCGCCTGTGGCGAACGAGACCAAGACCGAAGCGCGCGGCATCCTCGCCGACCGTCAGATCGAGGCGCTGGCCGCGTCCGGCGCCATCCTGGCGCCGCCTTTCGCCGCCGGCCAGGCGCAGCCGGCGAGCCTCGATCTGCGGCTCGGCAAACGCGCCTGGCGCATGCGCGCGAGCTTTCTGCCTGGCGGGCGCAAGGTCGCCGAACGCGCCGCCGAACTGTCGCTGCACGAAATCGACCTCTGCGACGGCGCCGTGCTCGAAACCGATTGCGTCTATCTCTGCGAGCTTCTCGAAGGCCTCGCGCTGCCGCACGATATCGCAGCGTCCACCAATCCGAAATCCTCGACCGGCCGCATCGACGTTTTCACCCGCGTCATCTGCAACGGCGCGCGCGAGTTCGATCAAATTCCCGCGGGCTACGACGGGCCTTTGTTTGCGGAAGTCTCGCCGCGCACCTTTCCGGCGCTCGTGCGCACCGGCTCGCGGCTCTCGCAGATCAGGTTCCGGCGCGGCCATGCGCGCCTCGACGACGAAGAGCATCGCGCCTTGCATGCGCGCGAAAAACTGGTGACCTCGTCCGAGCCGTCGATCTCCGGCGGCGGCGTCGCCGTCTCGATCGATCTTGCGGGCTTCGACGCCTCGGGACTCGTCGGCTGGCGCGCCAAGCGCCACACCGGGCTGATCGACGTGGACAAGCCCGGCGCGCAGGACCCGCACGATTTCTGGGAGCCGATTTTTTCGCGCGGCGCGCGCGAACTCGTGCTCGACCCCGGCGAGTTCTACATTCTCGCCTCCAAGGAGGCCGTGCGCGTGCCGCCCGACCACGCCGCCGAAATGACGCCGTTCGATCCGCTCGTCGGCGAATTCCGCGTCCATTACGCAGGCTTCTTCGATCCGGGCTTCGGCGCGAGCGAGGCGGGCGGAAAAGGCGCGCGCGCCGTGCTCGAAGTGCGCTCGCACGACGTGCCTTTCATCCTCGAGGACGGCCAGACCGTCGGCCGCCTCGTCTACGAGCGCATGGCCGAGAAGCCGCGCGCCCTCTACGGCGCCGATCTGAAGTCGAACTATCAGGCGCAGGGACTGAAGCTCTCGAAACATTTTCGCGCGCCGTAAGAGATCGACGGCGAGCGGGCGTTGCGAACGGCAGGAAGGGGCGGTTAGCGGACATTTGGTCGGCGACCCTGTGACTGCCGTTTACGGCGAAATCAGATCGGCCAAGAGCAGGGCTATTCCCGCTGCCGAACAGCCGGCGAGGGTCTGCAACATGCCCAAGTTGAAGCGGAAGATCGCTATTGCCGCGCCGACCGCCAAGGCGAGAGCCCACCAATCGACGCTGGCCAGCACCGGCGCATCGAACGCAAGGCCGTAAGCGCGGATCGCGACGACCTCGCGAAACATCGTGTGGATCGCGAACCAGATCGCGAGATTGAGGATTACGCCGACGACCGCCGCTGTGATCGCAGATAGCGCGCCGGTCAGGGGTTTGTGGTTTCGTAGCATCTCTATCAGCGGCGCGCCGGTAAATATCCAGAGGAAACAGGGCGTGAACGTTACCCACGTGGCGAGCAGGCCACCGACCGTCCCGGCCAGCAGCGGGGAAAGCGCGCCCGGCGCCCGGTATGCCGCAATGAAGCCGACGAACTGGAGCACCATGATCAGCGGGCCGGGCGTCGTCTCCGCCATGCCGAGCCCGTCAAGCATCTCCTTGGCGCTCAGCCAATGATAGCGCTCGACCGCCTGCTGCGCGACATAGGCGAGGACCGCATAAGCGCCGCCAAACGTCACAGCCGCCATCTTGCTGAAGAACACCGCGATCTGGCTGAATACGTTCGCATCGCCAAGGCAGACTAAAAGCAATGCTACAGGCCCGAGCCAAAGTAACAGCCAGATCGCCGCTGACCTCAGCGCTCCGACGAGCGACGGCCTTGCATGATCGGGAACGGCGTCGCCGAGCAGGCTCTCAGTCACCTTCGGCCCGCTGCCTCCACTGTGTCCGCCGCCGCCCGCGAACGCAGGGCTTCCGGCCCGGCCACCGAAGAAGCCGACCAGTCCTGCGACGAGGATGATTAGCGGGAATGGCAGGGCGAAGAAGAAGATACCGACGAAACCAATCGCGGCGAACGCCTGCATGACACGGTTCTTGAGCGCACGCTTGCCGACGCGCAGAACCGCTTGCACTACGATGGCGAGTACGGCCGCTTTCAGTCCGAAAAACAGGGCCGAGACGATCGCGACGTTGCCGAACAGCGCGTAGACGTAGCTCAGCGCCATAATGGCGACGATGCCCGGCGCGACGAAAAGGCCGCCGGCCATGATGCCGCCGCGCGTCTTGTGCATCAGCCATCCGATGTACGTGGCGAGTTGTTGCGCCTCGGGGCCGGGCAAGAGCATGCAGTAGTTGAGTGCGTGCAAGAAGCGGTCGTCGGAAATCCACCGCTTCTCCTCGACGATGATCCGGTGCATGACCGCGATCTGACCGGCCGGCCCGCCGAAGCTGAGCGCGGCCACGCGCAGCCACACCCGGAACGCCTCGCGCATGGCGACGCCGTGGCCGCCCGTCTCTGCCTCGATGGTCGCAGGCGCGCTCATGCCAACCTCCCCGGCTTGTTGGTCGGCCAATTGTGCGTCTCGTCGGTCGCGTCGCGGCACCAACGATAGAAGCTGTCGTAGAGCGTCATGCCCGCTTCGAGCTGTTCGAGGTCGTCGGCGAACATGCGGGATAGCCCAAGTGAGGCCGCAAGCAGGCCCGCAGCCTCGGGGACAATGTTTGGGCGTCCGGTATCTGCACCGCGCACGATCACCGCCAATTTCTTCAAAGGCTCAATTTGGAGGCCCAGTTCGTCCACCATCGTGTCGAACGTGCAGAACTCGCCGCGATGGCTCCAGGTCACGCCTTCGATGTCGAATGGAGCGCCACCGAACCGCTCGGCGACGGCAGGAACTTCCGCCGGCGCAACGAACAAGAACACTGCCTGCGGATCGACGAAGCGCCGGATCAGCCACGGACAGGCGACGCGATCCACTTTTGGCCGCGCCCGTGTCACCCAGACGGTGTGTCCTTGCGCATTGCGCGTTGGCAGCTTTGCTTCGGGCACGAGCGGCAGGCCGGCATCGGCCCATGCTGCGTGTCCGCCAGTCAACACGTCAGCGGAAGACGCGCCCGCATGACGCAGCCACGCAGCGACGCCCTCGCTGAGCTTCTGCCCCCTATTGCAAATGACGACAGCGGAGCGGCCTTTCAGATCGGCCGCCCAGTCGGACACGGTTGAGTGCGACCGCCGGATTGCGCCGGGGATGAAACGCGGGTCTGCCGCGAAGTCGTCGTCGGTCCGCGCGTCGATAAGCACGGGACCGTGAGGCACGCCGATCAGGCGCAGCAGTTTTTCAGATGGAATGGAGTTTAGCGACGACATGATGCGCCCTTTGATTGCAACGTGGGCGCGATGCTTGGGCTGTCGCCTCGTGGGGAGACCGCATCCCCATGAACGAAATCATAGCGCGGCGCGGCCGGTGGATGTCAATCTCAATTTTCTTGCTGAAGCGAAGCTATAGACGAAGACGGCATGCGCTCGCGTGTCATCGCTCCGGCGGAAAGTCCGCCACCGCTCGCCAGTCGACGCTGACGCCGCGCCGGAAAACCGGACGTTCCGTCCTGATGATCCGGCGTGCGGCCGCGCTGATCGCGCTTCACTTCTCCAGCGGCACGTCCAGCGAATGCAGCATGCGTCCGACGCAGGCGTAGAAGGACGATGTGAGCACGAGCTCCACGACTTCGTCGTCGCCGAAATGGTCGCGCGCTTGCGCCATCGCCTCGCGCGAGGCGCCGGGCCCGTGCGTGATCTCTTCCGCGAGCCTGAGCGCGGCCTGCTCCTTCGCGTCGAAGGCGGGCGATTTCCAGCCGTCCTTCAATGCGTCGATCTTCTGTTGCGGCACGCCGGCCGCATGCGCCATTTCCAGATGATGCGTCCATTCGTAGTCCGCGCCCATGATCTGCGCGCCGCGCAGGATCACGAGTTCGCGTAAACGCCGCGGCGTCGTCGCCGCATGGCGCAACGGCCAGGCGAGATCGCACCAGGCCTGCAGCATCGGCCCGGAATTGCCGATCAGCCGGTAGAGGTTCGGAAAGCCGCGTTTCTGCGCGAGAAGCTCGTTGTAGATTTTCGCGATCCGCGGGTCTTCGTTGTTCGTGACGAGGGGCAGGTTCGGCATCACGCGATCTTTCCGACGGTCGAGGGAACGCTGGTGACGGCGGTTGCGCCCGCGTCGATCGGCAGTTCGATCCCCGTCACCCATCGCGCATCGTCGGAGGCGAGATAGAGAACGCCGGCGCCGATGTCCCAGCCCGAACCTTCGGTTTGCAGAACCGAGCGCCTGCGGCGCTGCTCGCGCATCTCCTCGCTCATGCCGCCGACATAGACCATCGGCGTGTAGACCATGCCCGGACAGATGCAGTTCACGCGAATATTGTCGCGGCCGTGATGGGCCGCCATTGCGCGCGTCATGTTGATGACCGCGCCTTTCGAGGTCGGATAGAGCAGGGTGCCGATGCCGCCGCGCATGCCGGCGACCGACGAAATGTTCACGATCGAGCCGCCGCCGCCCTTCATCATCTGCGGAATGGAATATTTCGCCATCAGCATCATCGAGGTCACGTTGACGAGGAGCCCCTTGTTCCACGCCTCGAGATCGACCTCCACGGCGGTGCCGGGCGGCCCGCCGATGCCGACATTGTTGACGAGAATGTCGAGCCGGCCCCAGCGCTCCGTCGCCGCGCGCACGATCGCCTCGCAATCCCCTGGCTTCGTCACATCGGCGACGACGACGATCGCCTCGGCGCCGCCTTCGGCCGCGATCATCTCGCGCGTCTTCTCGGCCCATTCCCTCTTCATGTCGACGAGCACGACGCGCGCGCCGTTGCGCGCGAGCAGGATCGAGGCCGCGCGGCCGTTGCCGATGCCGTCGTCGCGCGAGCCCGCGCCCGTGACGATGGCGACGCGATCCTTCAGCCGGTCGCGTCCGGCGCCGTATTTTTCCGCCTCCACGTTTGGTCTCCCTTCGATCCGGTTTCGACCGGAACCGCTCGCGGGCGCCCGATCGTTGATGACCGCCAGAATGCTCCGGGCTTTCGCCTTGGCGCAAGCGACTTCTCGGCGCCGGCGAAACGCTCGATTTGACAGCGCCGCGACCGACGGAAAAATATTCCGGACGACGCGCGAAATGTGCGGCGCGCGGGCGACGAAGACGCGCCCGATCGGCCGGCGAACGGGAGGGACGGCGCCTTGAGCTACGACAATTATCGATTGCTCGCATTTTCACGGGACGGCGCGGTCGTGACGGCGACCGTCGACGCGCCGCCGGTCAACGTCATCACAATGGAATTGCTCGGCGAGCTCCAGCGCATGACGACCGAGGTGGAAGCCGATCCGGATTGTCTCGTCTTCGTCTTCAAGAGCGCGAACCCGGATTTCTTTCTCGCCCATTTCGACGTGTCGGCGATTCTCGAATTTCCGACCGACAAACCGCCCGCGCGCGGAAATGTCGCGCGGCATCCGTTCTACGCCATGGCGAACCGGTTGCGCAGCATGGACAAGGCGACGATCGCGCAGATCGAGGGCAGGGTCGGCGGCGGCGGGAGCGAATTTGCGATGGGCTTCGACATGCGCTTCGGCGTGATCGGCAAAGCCACGCTCAATCAGATGGAAACGCCGCTCGGAATCCTGCCGGGCGGCGGCGGCACGCAGCTTCTGCCGCGCCTGATCGGCCGCAGCCGCGCGCTCGAGGTCATATTGGGCGGCGTCGACATCAGCGCGGAGGAGGCGGCGGCCTGGGGCTATCTGAACCGGGCTTTGCCCGCTGACGAAATCGGTTCCTACGTCGCCTTTCTTGCAAAGCGTATCGCCTCGTTTCCGCCAGAGGCGGTGCGCCTCGCAAAGCAGGCCGTGAACGGGTCGATCGGGCCGCTCGACGAGGGATTGCAGGAAGAGAATTTCCTGTTTCAGCGCCTGTTCCGTACGCCGGACGCGCGGCGCAAAATGGAAGCCTTCCTCAGCAACGGCGGCCAGACGCGCGAAGGCGAACTGCGGGTGGCGGAACTCAGCGCCAGGCTCGCCGAAATGGGGTGAGCGCCGGGCGCGGCCGGCGTTGCTCTAGCAGAGGCGCGCGACGGCGTCCGGCAGGTCGCGCATGTGCGAAATCACGATCGCCGCGCCCGCGTCGGTCAGCCGCGCTGCGAGCGCGTCGTTGGCGTGGCCGCCGCCGGTAAAGCCGATGCAGCGCATGCCGGCGGCCGCTGCGGCGCGCGCGCCGGCGACCGAATCCTCGATCACGATGCAATCGCCGGGCGCGGACCGCAATGCGCGGGCCGCGTGCAGGAACAGATCGGGCGCGGGTTTTCCGTGGCGAACCTCGACGGCGCTGAAGCAGCGCTCGAAGAAGGGCGCGAGCCCGGTCGTTTCGAGCGCGAGCGCGATCCGTTCGGGAACGGAGGACGACGCGACGCAACGCGGCTGCGGCAACGCCGCCAGCGCTTCCCGCACGCCGTCCATGGCGCGCAGATCGGTCCGCAAGCGCGCGAACAGCTCGCGGTTCATCGCGGCGCCGACGTCGTCGGGAATGTGTCGGCCGGTTATTTCGCGGGTCTCCCGCAATATGTCGACCAGCGATTTCCCGACCTGCGTGCGCATGCTTTCGGCCGCGCTCATCGGGCGGCCGAGCGACGTCAGCGTCCGGGCGAGGATTTCATTCGCGATCGGTTCTGAATCGACGAGCACGCCGTCGCAATCGAAGACGAGCAGCGTCATGCGGCGCGCGCCTCGGGCTTGGCCTTTCGGTCGCGCCGGCGGCGCCAAAAAGTATGAGGCATAAAGCCGCAGATGTCCGGGATTGTCGCCATCTCCTTGGATTCTTCGCGCTTTTTGCCCTGCCCGTTCTCCCAAAGAGCAGTGCGGACCGCCTTGTTCACATGTTGTCTTTTGAGATTTGTCAAAGCATATACGGGCGCTCCTTCCGGACAAAACTCGACCCTCAGGCGCTTGCCTCCGCCGTTCGGGAGCCGCACAGGAAAGGAATCTCGGATGAAGTTCGCCATTGGTCTTGTCGTCGGCCTCGGCCTCGCCATCGCTTCCGCCCCCGCATTCGCCGGCGCCGGCGATCCTGCGGCGGGAGAAACCGTTTTCAAGAAATGCGCGGTCTGCCATTCGATCGGCGAAGGCGCCAAGAACAAGATCGGCCCGATCCTGAACGGCCTCGAAGGCCGCCATTCCGGCTCCGTCGAGGGCTACAGCTACACGGACGCCAACAAGAACTCGGGCATCACCTGGGACGAGGCGAACTTCAAAAAGTACATCGAGAATCCGAAAGCCGACATCCCCGGCACGAAAATGATCTTCGCCGGCCTGCCGAACGAAAAGGACCGCGACGACGTGTGGGCCTATATCACGCAGTTCAAGGCCGACGGCACGAAGAAGTAATCGCTTTTACTCGAGCGTTTCGAACCCCGCCCTCGCGGCGGGGTTTTTTATTGCGCCGTCAATGCGCGGCGCCGAGATAGGCCGCCTGCACGGCCGGATCGTTGCGCAGCTTTTCGGCGGGGCCGGAAACGCTGATCGCGCCGTTCTCCAGCACATATCCGAAGTCCGCCACATTGAGCGCGGCGGCGGCGAATTGCTCGACCAGCAGCATCGTCACCTTCGCCTGCTTCAGGCGCGCGATCGTGGAAAACACTTCCTCCACCAGGCGAGGCGCGAGCCCCATCGACGGTTCGTCGAGCAACAGCACCTGCGGATCGAGCATCAGCGCGCGCGCCATCGCCAGCATCTGCTGCTCGCCGCCCGACAGCGTGCCGGCGAGCTGGTCGCGTCGTTCGGCCAGACGCGGAAACAGATCGAACATGCGATCGAGATCGCGCTCGACCTCGCCGCGCGGCCGCGCGCCGGTCAGGCGCGGAAAGGCGCCGAGCAGCAGGTTGTCGCGCACCGGAAGCGTGGTGAACACGCGGCGGTTTTCCGGCGAATGGGCGAGGCCGCGCCGCGTGATCTTGTAGGCCGGCTCGCCCGCGATTTCCGCGCCCGCGAGCCTGATCGATCCGGACGCGGGCTTGATCATGCCGGACACCGCGCGCAGCGTCGTCGTCTTCCCGGCGCCGTTCGAGCCGATCAGGGTGACGAGCCGGCCTTGCTGCACCTCGAGCGAGACGCCGTGCAGCACCTGCACCTTGCCGTAGCCGGCGACCAGATTTTCGACGGTCAGCATCGCATGGCCCTCACGCCGCCGTGGCGGCGGCGCCGCCGAGATAGGCTTCGATCACGCGCGGATTGGCCTGCACTTCGGCAGGCTTGCCCTCCGCGATCTTCTCGCCGAAGTCGAGCACGGTGATGCGGTCGCAAACGCTCATGACGACGTCCATGTGATGTTCGATCAGGATCACGGTGATCCCGTGATCGCGCACTTTGCGAATGATCGCGACGAGATCCTTGATGTCTGGCGCGGTGAGGCCGGCGGCCGGTTCGTCGAGCAGAAGCAGTTTCGGGTCGAGCGCGAGCGCGCGGCCGATTTCCAGCAGCCGCTGCTTTCCATAAGGCAGGTTGCGCGCCTCTTCGTTGGCGAGCGCGGCGAGCCCGACGAAATCGAGGATCGCGGCCGCGCGCGTGCGCGCCGCGGCTTCGTCGGCTTGCGCGGCAGGCAGACCGAGCGCGATCGAGAATATGCCGGACCTGTATGTATGCTGCAGCCCGACGAGCACGTTCTCGGTCAGCGTCAGCTCGCCGAACAATTGCACGTTCTGGAACGTGCGCGCGACGCCGCGCGACGCGATCTCCGGCGACTTGAGGCCGGCGAGGTCGCCGCTCTCGAATACCGCCTCGCCCGACGTCGGCGTGTAGATTCCCGTCAGCACGTTCATCATCGTGCTCTTTCCCGAGCCGTTGGGCCCGATGAGCCCGTGGATCGAGCCCGGCGCCACCGACAGATCGACGCCGCCGAGCGCCTTCAGGCCGCCGAACTGCATCACGATCCGCCGCACGTCGAGCAGCGGCTTGCTGCGATCGACTGCCGGCGCCGCGACGAAAGCGTCGCCTTCCGCGCCGCCTTTCGTCGACATCTGCTGACGCCCGAACAGCGCGGGCGCAACCTGCGCCAGACTCGTTTTCAGGAAGCCGACGATCCCATCGGGCAGATAATAGACCACGAACAGGATCATCATGCCGAACACGGTGAGCTTGAAGTCCGTGATCTTCTGAAGGAACAGCGCGAAGACGAAAAACGCGATGCAGAGCGCGACGGGGACGGCGACGCGTCTGCGCGATTCCGGGTTTCGAATGGCGGACATGCCGCCCGCAACGACCGCGACCGCGGCGATCGCGCCGGCGACAATCCGGAACAGACTGATGTCGGCGAGCAGGTTCGGCAGGTAGACGATGATCGCCGCGCCGATGAGCGGCCCCACGCGCGACTTGCGGCCGCCCATCGTGACGGCGAGCAGGAACAGCACCGAAAGGTCGAACGAGAAATTGTTCGGCGCGATATATTGCTCGGAATAGGCGAAGAACACGCCGGCGAAGCCTGCGAACGCCGCGCTGACGACAAAGGCGATGACCTTGTGACGGTAGACCGACACGCCCATGCAGTCCGAGGCGATCGGGCTGTCGCGCAAGGCTTCGAACGCACGGCCATAGCGCGAGGCGAGGATGCGGTTGATGACGACGACGACGAGGACGAGCGCCACGCCGGACAGCATGAAGAATTGCGCTTCCTTCATGCGCTTCATCGACATGTCGAGGAACGGCAGCACATTCGAATAGTCGCGCCAGTCGAACAGGGCCGGCGTGGAGAATTTCACGCCGAGCGGACCGTTCGTCAGCGGCGTCACTTCGTTGATGAGAATCTGGATGATCGTGCCGAAGGCGAGCGTCACCATCGCCAGATAGGGGCCGGTCACGCGCAGCGCCGGCAGCGCGAGCAACGCGCCGAAAAGCGCCGCGACGACAGGCGCGATCGCAAGGCTGATCCAGAGCGCCCACAAAGGATGCGCGGAAACGAAATCGGGCGCGTGCAGGGCGATCACGCCGGCCGTATAGGCGCCGACGCCGAACAGCGCCGCATGGCCGATCGACACTTCGCCCGTGTATCCGAACACGATGTCGAGACCAAGCACGACGATCGCGAAAATCGCGATCGTCTGCAGGAGGTGCAAGTAATACGGGCTCGTCACCGCGAAGGGGACGACGAAGAGCGCGACGAGCGCCAGAAGCGGGAGAAGCCGGCGCATCGCTCAGACCTTCTTGATCGCGGCCTGGCCGAACAGGCCAGAGGGTTTGAGCGACAGCACGAGCAGCAGCAGCACGAGCCCGGGAACGTCCTTGTAGCCGGTCGAAATGTAAAATCCGGTCAGCGTCTCGACGATGCCGAGCATGAGCCCGCCGACGATCGCGCCGACGCCGGAGGAAAGACCGCCGATGATGGCGACCGCGAAGGCTTTCAGCCCGAGCACGGCGCCCATCGCTGCGCCGGTCAGCGTCACCGGCGCGACGAGCACGCCCGCGAAAGCCGCCGACAGCGACGACAGCGCGTAGGAAAAGGTGATCACGCGCGACGTGTTGATGCCCATCAGGCCGGCGGCGTCGCGATCGTTGGCGGTGGCGACGACCGCCTTGCCGAAGATCGAGCGGCGGTTGAAGACCTCGACCGCCGCCATCAACAGCAGCGCGCCGACGATGATGGCGATCTCCATCGGCTGCATGCGCACCGGCCCGATCTGTAGCGCAGCCTCCGGCAGCGGCGACGGGAATTTCAGTGGATCGCGTCCCCAGATGTTCTCGGCGAGATTCTTGAAGATGATGCCGAGCGCGATGGTGGCCATGATCCAGCCCGCCTCGGATTTCGTGCGGATCGCCTGCCTGACGCCGAGCCATTCGACGAACGCGCCTTGCGCGAGGCCGAACACGAGCACCACCGGCAGCATGAGCAGATAGGCCCAGAATGTGCCGATCGCCTGGCCGATCAGGAAATTGATCGTCGTCAGCCCGACGAGCGCGCCGATCATCAGCGCCTCGCCCTGTCCGAAATTCAGCGTTTTGGAAGTCGCGAAGGTGAGCTGATATCCGAAAGCGATGACGGCGTAGATCATGCCGACGGAAATGCCGCTGACGACGAGTTGCGCGAGTATGTCCATGGGATCGCCGATCAAGAAAACGCCGCGCATCGCGAGCGCGGCGTCGAAAGAGGGGACCGGCGCATCACGCGCCGATCCTCGATGAAGACGCTCAGGCCTTCGGCTTTACCCGCACCGCCTTGTCGCCCTGGACGTCCTCGTCGTGCGCAGGCACCACGCGGCCGCCCTTGACGAGACCCATCACGGGAATGTTCGGGCTGATGGCTTCATGGTCGGTCGCGCTGAACGGATGATCGTAGGTCGTCACGACGCCTTCGATCTTCGTGTTCAGGTTTTCGAGCGCTTCGCGAATTTTGCGGCCGTCGGTCGAGCCCGCCTGCTTGATCGCGGCGGCGAGCAGATAGACCGAGTCGTAGCCCTGCGCGGCGGAAACCGGCGAGGGCATGCGATCGATATTGTACTTCTTCTGATAGGCCTCGATGAAAGCCTTGCGCTTGGGCGTCGACGCCAGCTGGATGAACGTCTCGGGCATGATCGCGCCGTCGCCGTTCGCGCCGGCCGTGTCGATGTAGCTCGCCATCGAAAGCGTCCACGAACCGATCATCGGCACTTTCCAGCCGAGCTTGGCCATCGCGTTCGCGATCTGCGCGAGCTCGGGACCGATGCCGTAGGTGAGGATCACGTCGGCGCCGGCTTCCTTCGCGCGCAGCACCTGCGCGGTCATGTCGGTGTCGCCGATGTTGAATTTCTCGGTCGCGACCGGCTTCACGCTGAGCTTGTCGAGCGCCTTGATGAGATCGGCCTGGCCGAGCTGGCCGTAATTCGTCGAGTCGGCGAGGATCGCGGGCTTCTTGAAGCCTTGGCGCTTGATCGCTTCGTCGGCGATCATCACCGACTGGATCGCATCGGAGGCCGACGTGCGGAAGACATAGTTCGGCGCCTTGAACTGCGTCGAGATGACGGTGCCGGTCGCAACGTTGTTGATGACCGGAATTTCCGCTTCCTGGTAGAAGCGCTGGCCAGCGAGCGCGACGCCGGTGTTGATGAAGCCGAGCGTGGCGACGACGCCTTCCTTGTTGATGAGTTCCTGCGAGACCTGCACGCCGACTTCGTTCTTCGCTTCGTCGTCGCGTTCGATCAGTTCGATCTGCTTGCCGAGCACGCCGCCGGCCTTGTTGATTTCTTCTGCGGCGAGCTTGACGCCGTCGCGCATGGAGACGCCCATCGACGCCGAGCCGCCCGTGAACGGGCCGGACAGGCCGATCTTGATCGTGTCGGCGGCCATGGCCGCTCCGGTCATTGCGGTGCTTGCGACGAGCGCGACGAGAAAGGTCTTGAGTTTCACTTTTTTCTCCCCTTGAAGCGAACGCCGGGGGTGCGTTCGGCTTATTGCTTCGGGCGGCGTTCATGCCCGCTTTGTGCAGATGTGACAAGAGCAACGCCGTCCGGATTCCTTATACTGCGCA
The DNA here is from genome assembly GCA_028868735.1 of Hyphomicrobiales bacterium. Lineage (GTDB taxonomy): Bacteria > Pseudomonadota > Alphaproteobacteria > Rhizobiales > Beijerinckiaceae > JAJXWB01. The sequence goes on from JAGWTW010000086.1 coordinate 19,539, forward strand.
AGGGCGTGAACGGATTGCCGATGCTGCGCTGCACCAGGAGAAGGTTGGCGATGACGGACGGCGAGGATGGCGACGCGGGCCCGGATCTGATCCGGCCTCTGGAAACGCTGCCTGTATTTCTGCGAGCGCGCGGCCGGCGCATGATCGTCGTCGGCGGAGCCGACGGCGCCGCCTGGAAGGCTGAACTGCTGGCGGCCGCCGGCGCAAGGGTCGACGTTTTCGCCCTCGATCCGTCCGAGCGCATGGAGCGTCTCGCTGCGGCCCGGCCCGAGGTTGCGCTGCTTCGGCGTGCTTGGTCCGCGGCCGATTTCGCAGGCGCGCTCGCCGTCGTGGCGCAGGCGCGCGACGACGACGAGGCGCGCGCGGTCGTCGCGGCGGCGCGCGCGG
>JAGWTW010000087.1 GCA_028868735.1 Hyphomicrobiales bacterium
GGAACGATATTTGAGAGCAATTTATAGTAATTTCTTACGGGAACGGGCGCATGGGTTGCCCGCTCCAATGTCGTATCCAGACCCCAACTGCTATTTGCCTGCCCCCTGAATAGGATTCCAATTTTGTTGTTGGCATACTCTGTACGGAAGGTTTCCAGTTGGTCGTGACACGAGGCCCAATTTTCAAATTGGAACTCCATGTGAACTCCATCTTCGGAGTGCATCGGTAGCCTCTCAGTTGAGATATGATCTAAGCGAAGCTTTCGCGAAGCCCGGTTTAATTGCGATGGTTGCGGTAGGCCGTTGTTTCCCACAATTGCCGACAGAACGTGCCTAGCGCCCCACCAGCCCCCGCGCGACGATCATCCGCATGATCTCGTTCGTGCCTTCGAGGATCTGGTGCACGCGCAGGTCGCGCACGATCTTTTCGATCCCGTAGTCGGCGAGATAGCCGTAGCCGCCGTGCAATTGCAGCGCGGAATTCGCGATTTCGAAACCGGCGTCGGTCGCGAATTTCTTGGCCATGGCGCAGAGTCGCGTGGCGTCCGGTGTCTTGCCGTCGAGCGCGCTCGCCGCCCGCCACAGGAACGTGCGCGCCGCTTCCAGATCGATCGCCATGTCGGCGAGCTTGAATTGCAGCGCCTGGAATTCCGCGAGCGTCTTGCCGAACGCCTTGCGTTCGCCCATGTAGGCGACCGCCTTGTCGAGTGCGGCCTGCGCGCCGCCGAGCGAGCAGGCGCCGATGTTGAGGCGTCCGCCGTCGAGGCCCGCCATCGCGATCTTGAAGCCGATGCCCTCCGGCCCGATGCGGTTTTCGACCGGCACGCGGCAATTCTCGAAGATCACGGCGCGCGTCGGCTGCGCGTTCCATCCCATCTTCTTTTCGTTCGCGCCGAACGACAGGCCGGGTGTGCCGCCTTCCACGACGATCGTCGAAACGCCGCGCGCGCCGTCGTCGCTGGTGCGCGCCATCACGACGTAGAAATCATGCGGATTGCCGGCGCCTGAAATGAACTGCTTCTGCCCGTTCAGCACGTAATGGTCGCCGTCGCGCACGGCGCGCGTGCGCAATGCGGCGGCGTCGGAACCGGCGCCGGGCTCCGTCAGACAATAGGAAGCGAGCTTCTCCATCGTGCAGAGCGCCGGCAGCCATTTGCGCCTTTGCTCGTCGGACCCGTAGGAATCGATCATCCACGCGGCCATGTTGTGGATCGATATATAGGCTGCGACCGTCGGGCAGCCGGTCGCCAGCGCGTCGAAGATCAGCGCGGCGTCGAGGCGCGTGAGGCCGGAGCCGCCGACGTCGTCCTTGATGTAGATGCCGCCCATGCCGAGGCCGGCCGCCTCGCGCAACGTGTCGATCGGGAAGTGCTTCCTTTCGTCCCATTCCAGCGCGTGGGGCGCGAGCTTTTCGCGCGCAAAGTCGAGCGCCATCTCGCGAATGGCGGTCTGGTCTTCGCTGAGGTCGAAATTCAACGGCGTCTCTCCCGATTTTCCGTGTGGTTACCAGAAAATCCGGGCGAGGGAACGCCCGGCCGCGCGCAGCCGGTTCTCGTTATTCGGCGGCGGCGCGGGCGCCGCCCAGAAGATCGCGCTGGGCGGGCAGGGCGGCCGGCTCGGCAAAGTCCATCTGGTCGATCCGGTCGCCGCGCTTGAGCGCCTTGTCCGCGGAGACCACGATCGCCGCCAAATCGTCTCCCGCCTGCCGGAAATGCGTGTCGAGTTTGCCGACGCGGTCGCGCAGCCGCTTCACGTCGTCGACCAGCCGACGCACCTCGTCCTGGATGATGTGCGCCTGTTCGCGCACGCGCGCGTCGCGCACGATCGCCTGCATGACCTGGATCGCCATCATGAGCAGCGATGGCGACACGATCAGGACGCGCGCGCGATGCGCCTTCTGCACGATCTCGTCGAAATGTTCGGAAAGATCGGCATAGACGGCTTCCGACGGCACGAACAGAACCGCGAGATCCTGCGTCTCTCCGGGGATCAGATATTTCTCCGAAATATCCTTCACGTGCTTGAGAATGTCGCTCCTGACGCGGCTCGCCGCACGAGTGCGCTCGTCGTCGGACTTCGCCTCCCGGAAGGCCGTGAACCCTTCGAGCGGAAATTTTGCGTCGATCGCGAGCACCCGCTCGTCGCCCGGCAGACGCACGACGCAATCGGGCCGCACGCGCGATGAAAGCGTCGCCTGGAAGTCGTAGGCCGACGGCGGCAGGCCGTCGCGCACAATGGCTTCCATACGCCCCTGCCCATAGGCGCCGCGCGCCTGCTTGTTGGCGAGAATGTCCTTGAGCCCGACCACCTCCTGCGCGAGGCCGCTGAGACGGGTCTGGGCGGCGTCGATCACCGCCAGCCGCTCGTTGAGCTTGCCCAGATTCTCGGTCTGCGTGCGGGCGGCCTGTTCGAGCCCCTGGCCGACGCGATGGCCGACAGCGTCGAGCCGCTCGGACACGTGACGGGCCAGATCCGACTGGCGCGACCCCAGAACCTCGGCGACCGTCTGCATGCGGCCGGCGAGTTCGGCGCTCGCCTTGTTCAATTCGGCCATCTTGTCGTCGATCTCGCGTTGGCGCTCGGCCGAGGCGGCGGCGCCGACCGCATGGGCGCGAGAGACGCGCAGGAGCGCAACCGTGACGATCACGAGCAGGACGAGCGCCAGACCGCCGGCCCCCAAAACCAGGTCGATCAGGCGGACGGGCGTTCCGGAAACGAGAAAAACGATTTGGTCCATATCGTGAACATAGCACGATTCGTCGGCGGCGCCCGCCGCGCTCAGGCGAAGGCGACCTCCATCCGCCCGACCTGACGGATCGGGCCGGGCGCGAGCCGCGGGAATGCGCCGACAAGCGCCGTTGCCGGCGCAAGCCGGGCAATCGCGGCGAGGGTTTCCTCCATTTCGGCGCGGGCGAGCGCCTCGCCAACACAGCGATGCGCCCCGCCGCCGAAGATCGGGTGCCATTTCGGGTGGTCGGTGCGAAAAATGTCGAACCGGTCCGGCTCCGAATAGGCTTCCGGGTCGCGCATGGCCGAGATGACCGCGACCGAAACGGGCGTGCCCGGGGGGATCGCGTAGCCGTCGATCTCGAACGGCTTAAAGGCGATGCGGGGGATGCCGGAGATGACGGGATCGTAGCGCAGTCCCTCGTCGACGGCGCCGCGCTTCAGCGCATCCGGGTTGGCGCGAAAGGCCGCCCATTGATCCGGCCGCGTCAGGAGATGCGCCAGAATCATGCAGAGCGAACCGCGTGTCGTGTCGGAGCCGGCCAGGATCAGGCCGACGATCTGCGTGCGGATCTCGTCTTCGGTCAGAACGCCGTCGGTCGCCGTCGCCCGCACATAATCGCTGAGGAAATCCTCGCGAGGATGCGCGCGGCGCTCCATCAGCAGATTTTCGACATAGGCGTTGAAATTGACCAGGCTCTTTTCGATTTTCGCGCGCCGCTCGAGATCGATGAACCCGAGCGCCTCGGCCGTATCTGCGATCCACTGCATGAAGACCGGCAGATCGGCGCGGGGAATGCCGAGAATGTCGGCGATGATGCGCGCCGGAATTTGCGCTGCGATTTCATTGACGAAATCGATTGGACCGCGCCCGATTCGTTCGCTCACGAGTTCGGCGGCGAGCGCCGCCGCCTTCGGTCGCATGGCGTCCATCAATTTGAAAGCGAAGGTGCGGGAAACAGGCGCGCGCCGGCGCAGATGCGCGTCGCCGTTGGCGAACAGCATGCCGTTCGCGATGAAATCGTAGATCGGTCCGGACGTGATGCCCTGCATCATCTTTGTCTCGGTTTCGATCTGCCGCGTTACGTCGCGCGTGATCAGATCGAGGTGGCGATGACGCAAGGCGAGCACGTGCCCGATCCTGGTGCGCGCGATCGGCGCCTTTTCGCGAATTTCGCGGAAATAGGCATGAACATCCTCACGCGTGCCGTCGAGTTCGAATTCCGGCGCGTCGGCGATCGTGAACGCCATGCATTGTCTCCTGTCCATGAAAGTCGGCAGATTGGACGAGTGGTAGCGAAAAATCACCCGAGATCGACGGCGAACGACAGTGTTACGTTTCTGGCGCCAATTCAGGCCGAAAGAACGCCGGCGAGCAGGACGTTGAAAGCGTTCGCCGCCTCGAACTGCGCCCAATGGCCTGCGCCGGGCAGGTTTGTCACGCCACGAAAATCCGGGGCGTGCGCGAGGCCTGCTTCGCCTGTCGCAAGGCGGCCGCGATAGAGAATGTCGTCCTCGCCCCACACGCCCCAGACCGGCGCGCCGATGCGCGGCATGGTCCGCAGCAGCACGTCCGTCCCGGCGATGCGCCGCTTCGTCAGACGGTCCTTCTTCAAGGCTTCGACGTAGAGCGTAATCGATAGATCGTCGACGCTTTCGTCGCGGGCGAGCATGAGCAGTCGCAGGTTGTGGCGGAAGGCCTCCTCGCGTTGTGGCCCATCGGGCAGGCGCAGCCATTCCTTCAGACCGATCTTCGGCGAAGGCTTGTCCGACAACGCCGGCGGCCCGACGAGCACGAGCTTTTTCACGCGGTGCGGATAGTCCGCCGCATAGAAGCCGCTGACCATTGCGCCGAAAGAAAAGCCGACGAGATCGAACTGGGCGAGGCCGAGCGCCGCGGCGCCGACTTCGATCCAGGGCGGCAATACGTCGCCGTCCTCTCCGAAAGGCGGTCGGTCGGAATCCCCGCACCCCGGTAGATCCGGCGCAAACACCTTGCGGCCCCGCGCGACGAGCGGCGCGATGTTGCGCGCCCAATGCGCCCAGCTTCCCGAACCGCCGTGAAGCAGCACGACAGGCGCGCGTGATTCGTCGCCTGCGCCCCAGGCGCGCCAGATCATCCTGCCGTCGCCGCACGGCGTCTCGAATAATTGCGCCTGCGCCTCGAGCGCGCGCGCCTGCGCGACTGTCTCGATCGGTCGAACCACGACGTCGTTCATTCTGAATGCGATCCAATTTCTGTCCGGCGTCGATTTTAGAGTTCAAAACCGCGCGCGTCGAACCCGTTCATTGGCGCTTTCGCCGATAAGATCGTATGGAACGCGGCGACCCGGCAGGAAAGGCGCCCGCCAATCCTGCGTCTGCTGCAGGCGCTGTGCCTCGGCCGAACGCCGGCAGGAACAAAAAGTGACATTTTTCGACGCCAGTCCCGCGCTGTCCCGCGCCCTTGCGGAGCGCAATTATTCCGAACCCACGCCCGTCCAGGCGGCAGTCTTGAAGGAGGGGGCGGACGACCGCGACATCATTGTTTCGGCCCAGACCGGCTCCGGCAAGACCGTCGCCTACGGCCTCGCGCTCGCCTCGACGCTTCTGCAGGGGCGCGAACGCTTCGAACAGGCAGGCGCGCCGCTCGCGCTGGCGATCGCTCCGACGCGCGAACTCGCCATGCAGGTCGAGCGAGAATTGCGATGGCTTTATCAATATGCGGGCTGCGCCATTGTGTCGTGCGTCGGCGGTATGGACGCGCGTCAGGAACGCCGCAGGTTGAGCGATGGCGCGCATATCGTCGTCGGCACGCCGGGCCGTCTGCGCGATCATATCGAGCGGCGGGGGCTCGATGTATCGCGCTTGCGCGCCGTCGTGCTCGACGAGGCCGACGAGATGCTCGATATGGGGTTCCGCGAGGACCTCGAATTCATTCTCGACGCGACGCCGGCCGAACGACGCACGCTTCTGTTTTCCGCAACCATGCCGCGCGGGATCGTCGCGCTTGCGCGCCGCTACCAGCGCGACGCTCTGCGGATCGAGGTCGAGGGCGATGCGCGCGGCCATGCCGACATCGAATATCGTGCGATCCGAGTGCAGCCGAAGGAGGTCGAATACGCCGTCGTCAACCTCCTGCGCTACATGGAAGCGCCGACCGCCATGGTCTTCTGCAACACGCGCGAGGCGACGCGCCATCTGCAGGCGATATTGCTCGAGCGCGGCTTTTCCTCCGTTCTGTTATCCGGCGAACTCAGCCAGCACGAGCGCAATCTGTCGATGCAGGCGCTCCGGGACGGCCGCGCCCGAGTTTGCGTGGCGACCGACGTCGCGGCCCGCGGGATCGATCTGCCGAACCTCGAACTCGTGATCCACGCGGAATTGCCGAACGATGCGGAGACCTTGCAGCATCGCAGCGGCCGCACCGGCCGCGCCGGCCGCAAGGGCGTCAGCGCGCTGATCGTGCCGCCCTCCCGCGCGCGCCGCGCCGCGCAATTGCTGGCCAATTCGGAAATCGAGGCGCGCTGGAGCGGGCCGCCGACGCAGGCCGAGATCGCCGACCTCGATCGCCAGCGCATGATGCAGGATCCGCTGCTGACCGACCCCGCGTCGGAAGACGACGTTGCGCTGGGTCGTCAGCTTCTCTCCGAGCGTCCGGCGGAGGAACTCGCCGCCGCGCTCGTGCGCATCTATCGCGCGCGGTTGCCGTCGGTCGAAGACGTCGAAGATCCCGGCCAGTCGGCGATGCCCGACTTTCGCGCCAGGCACGCCGCGCCTGCGCGCACGCCGAAGGGGCCGCGCGCCATGCCCGATGCGGTCTGGTTCAGGCTCGACATCGGCCGTTCGCGCAACGCTGATCCGAAATGGCTGCTCCCGATGTTGTGCCGCAAGGGAGGCGTCACTCGACAGGACATCGGCGTGATCCGCATTTTCGATCACGAAACGCAATTCGAGGTCTCGCAGTCCCTCGCCGATCAGTTCCTCGTGTCGATGCGCCGTCCGGGCGGCGACAATGTGCGCGTCGAACGCATGGGCGCAGGCGCCGGTTTCGATCGCCCGCGCGACAAGAAGCAGAAGCGCAAGGCGGCGAAATCCGCAAATCGCGACGGAGCCCCGCCGCCCCCCGCTCACGAAAAGAGGCCGGGGTTCAAGAAGAAGAACAAGACGTAGCCGTACGCCCGGGCGCGCCCTAGTTAGGCTTTCGCCATCACCCCGGAGACGCGCGCTGTTTCTGTTCGAATCTATTTTGGCTCTTCTTGCGCTGTCCCTGGCGCTCGCGGCCGTTTCGCGTCGCATCGGCGCGCCCTATCCGGCGTTTCTCGCCCTGCTGGGCGTCGCGCTCGCCGTGGCGCCGCGCGCGCCGCACGTCGAACTCGACCCTGAGCTCGCTCTCGCCCTGTTTCTGGCGCCTGTGCTGGTCGACGCCGGCTTCGACATGTCGATCCGCGATCTGAAGCGCGACTGGATTGCGGTGACGAGCCTCGTGGTCGGCGCCGTGATCGCGACCACGATAGCGGTCGCGTTCGTGGCGCGCTGGTTCGAACCCGGCATGCCCTGGCCCGCCGCTATTGCGCTCGGAGCGATTGTCGCGCCGCCGGACGCGGTAGCAGCGTCCGCGGTCCTGAAGCACGTGGCGCCGCCGCGCAGGCTCGTCGCCATTCTCGAAGGCGAAAGTCTGTTCAATGATGCGAGCGCGCTCGTCATTTTTCGTGCGGCGGTTGTCGCCGCGGCCATGTCCTTTTCGGAATCGACGATTCCGATGCTGGCTGCAAGCGTTCCCGTATCGATCGCGGTCGGCGCAGGCGTCGGCTATCTTCTGCCGCGCCTGATCTCCCGTATCGTCGACGCGCCGACCAGCATCATCGCGCAGTTCGTCGCTGCATTCGGCATTTGGATCGCCGCCGAGCATGTTCATTTGTCCGGCGTGCTCACACTCGTCGCTTTCGCGGCGACCGCTTCGCGCGTCTCGCAAATGCCTGCGCGGCTGCGGCTGCCGTCTTTCGCGGTCTGGGAAACGGTCGTTTTTCTTGCGAACGTGCTCGCTTTCGTTTTGATCGGGCTTCAACTCGCGCCGATTCTCGACGACCTCACCGCCGAGGAGCGGATCGGCTATCTCTCGGTCGGTAGCGCCGTGTTGGCGACGATCGTCGCAGTGCGCTTCGGCTGGGTGTTCCTCAACGGCGCCGGCGTCGTCGTTTACGGGCGATTGCGCGGCTTCAGCCCGATCAATCCGGCGGTGCGGCCGAATTGGCGTTCGGGCCTCGTCGTCTCCTGGTGCGGCATGCGCGGCATCGTCACGCTCGCCGCCGCATTGTCGTTGCCGAATGCGTTTCCGTTCCGCAATCTCGTGGTCTTCTGCGCTTTTTTCGTGGTTCTCGGCACGCTCGTCTTGCAGGGGTTCACGCTTGGTCCGCTCCTGCGCGCGCTCGACCTGCCGGAAGACCGCCAGTTCGACGTCGAAAGCGGCTTTGCGCGCACCGAGGCGATCCGCGCAGCGCTCGCAAGCCTTCAGGGCAAGGACGGCGAGGCGTCCGCGCGTGTGCGCGCTGAATACGAAGGCTTGCTCGCCGTCGCCGACGCGGACCCCGACGCTTACGCGCCTGCGGTTTCGAAAGAGGATCGCTTGCGCGAGCGCGCCATTTCCGCCGCGCGCCAACGGCTCGACGAATTGCGGCGTAATGGCGAGATCGGCGACGACGCCTTTCATCGCATCGAGGAAGAGCTCGACCGCAGCGAAATCGGCGTCATCGAGCTCTGATATCAGGGCGCGAAAACAGTTCCGTCGAACAATTTGCGTGCGGTGAGCACGATCGCCGCGGTCGCCGAAGGGCCCGAACCCTTGACGCGGATCGTCGTCGCGCCCGAGGGATGCTCGATGTCGAGCGTCTTGGGATCGCCCGCCGGAATATTGGCGATTCCTGCGGCTGGCGAGCCTTCGATCATGCAGGCGGACGCGACGCTCACCGCGCCGAGCACGCCGATTGAAGCGTGGCAACGATGCGGGATGAAGGTGCGGGTCGACACGGCGCCGCCGGCGCGCGGCGCCGACACGAGCGTCATTTTCGGCACCGACAAGTCCTTCACGTCGCCGAGGTTCATCATCGGACCGGCCTGCAGCCGGATCGATTCGAGTTTCTTTTTCAACTCGGTGTAATTGTCGAGTTCGTCGCGCGTCTCCTCGCCTGATATGCCGAGGGCGGCTGCGCGCATGACGACGACCGGCATGCCGTTGTCGATCAATGTGCATTCGACGTCGTCGATCACGTCGAACGGCCTTCCCGTCGGCAGCAGCGCGCCGCAGGAAGAGCCGGCGGTGTCGCGGAATTCGATGGGGATCGGGCTCGCCGTGCCCGGCACGCCGTCGATCGCGCGGTCGCCTGCATAAGTCGGCATGCCGTTGGGCGTGCGGATCAACGCCTCAGCGATCTGCCCGGTGTTTTCCATGTAGATGATGACCGGCGTCTCTTCGCCCCGGGCCTTCACGAGCCCGCGCTCGATCGCAAATGGCCCGACGCCGACGAGGATGTTCCCGCAATTCTGCGCATCGGTGATGACCGGCTTGTCGACGAAAGCTTGCAGGAAGAGATAGTCGACGTCGACGCCCGGCCGCTCGGATTTCTTCACCACCGCGATTTTCGATGTCAGCGGATCGGCGCCGCCCATGCCGTCGATCTGGCGCTTGTCGGGCGAACCCATCATGCCCAGAAGGAATTTGTCGCGCGCGGCCGTGTCCGCGGGCAGATCCGATGCGAGGAAATAGCCGCCTTTCGACGTGCCGCCGCGCATCCACATGCAGCGAACGCCCTCAGACATATTTGAGGCCCTTCGCCGCAAGCGCCTCGCGCATTTTGTAGAGGTCGAGGCCGAGCACGCCGGAATTGAGCTTTTCCCGCTTTTCGCCCTCGTTGGCGATGCGCGCCTGCGCCTTCTTTAGAACGTCGGCGGCGTCTTCGCGCCGGACGACGCAGACGCCGTCGTCGTCGGCGACGATCACGTCGCCGGGATTGACGATCGCGCCGGCGCAGACCACCGGAATGTTCACGTCGCCGAGCGTCTCCTTCACAGTGCCCTGCGCCGAGATCGCCTTCGACCAGACCGGAAATTTCATCTCTTCCAGATCGGCCGTGTCGCGCACGCCCGCGTCGATCACGAGCCCCTTGCACCCGCGCGCCTGAAGCGAGCCGGCGAGCAGGTCGCCGAAATAGCCGGCGTCGGACGGCGAGGTCGGCGCGACCACCATGATGTCGCCCTTGTGAATCTGCTCGACGGCGACATGGATCATCCAGTTGTCGCAGGGCGGAACGGAGACGGTGACGGCGGAGGCCGCCAGCCGCGCGCCGCGCCAGACCGGCCGCATATAGGCGCCGAGCAGGCCGATCCGGCCCTGCGCCTCGTGCACGGTGGCGACGCCGCAGGCGGCGAGCCCCTCGATGACGTCCGCGTGGGCGCGCTCGATCTTGGTGCGCACGATGGGCATGGGCGTTTCATCCTCTGTGAGACGGCGGAAAATGCGCCTTGCGCGCCGGCCCGTCGTTTTGCGGGGGATTATCGGGCGGACGCGGCCGCCGGCCATTTCAAATTTCCCGGCGGCGCATAAGTTCTGGCTATAGTAGCATCGCCCACGGAGGAGCCGCCGCCGCCTCGATGTCCGAAATTCCGAATCTTCGCCATTTGCGCGCTTTCTGCACGGTTGCGGAAACCCGGAGCGTGAGCCGCGCGGCAGAGCGCATTCATCTGTCGCAACCGGCGATCACGCAGGCGATCGACAAACTGGAGGCCAGGCTGGGCGCGCCCCTGTTCGAGCAGGGCGCGGACGGCATGGCGGCGACGGCCGCGGGACGCCTGTTCTGCGTCCGCTCGTTGCGGGCGCTGGAATTTTTGCAGGCGGGCGCGCGCGAGGTCGCTCGCGCCGCGGGCCGCGGCCGCGCCGCGCCGGATCTCGACCGGCTGATGACGGTCGCGCAATTGCGCGCGTTGATCGCGGTGTCCGGCGCCGGCAATTTCAGTCTCGCGGCGCGCGCCGTGGGCCTGTCGCAGCCCTCGATCCATCGCGCGGCCAAGGAGCTCGAGCGGCTCGCCGGGGTGACCTTGTTCGAAAGCAAGGGGCAGGGCATCGAACTGACGCGCCCCGCGGAATTTCTGGCGCAGCAGGCGCGGCTCGCCTTCGTCGAGGTCGAGCACGGGTTCGCCGAGGTGGCGGAACTGCTCGGCGGCGACGCCGGGCGCGTGGTGATCGGCGCCATGCCGCTCGCGCGCAGCCACATCCTGCCTGAAGCCATCGACCGGCTGACGCGCGACCGGCCGAACGTCAATGTCCGCATTTACGACGGCCCCTACGAGGATCTGCTCTATGGGCTGCGCCACGGAGAGATCGACGTGCTGATCGGCGCGTTGCGCGATCCGGCGCCGATCGACGACGTTGAACAGATACCGCTTTTCGACGATCCGTTGTCGGTCGTCGCGCGCGTCGGCCATCCTCTGTTCGGGAAGAAGAAGATCGGGGAGGCCGATCTCATGGCCTACCCTTGGGCGATCTCGCCGCCCGGCGCGCCGACGCGGCGCTATTTCGATCAGATGTTCTCGGCTGCGGCGCGCGAAAAGCTGCCGGGCCTGGTCGAGACGAGTTCGCTCGTCATGATGCGCGGCGCGCTTCTGCGCAGCGACCGTCTGACGCTGATCTCGACCAATCAGATCGTGACGGAAATGGAGCTCGGCCTGCTCGCGCCGCTGCCGGTGGCGACGCCCGGAAGCGCGCGGCGCATCGGTCTCACGATCAGGCGCGGATGGCGCCCGACCGCGACGCACGAAGCGTTGCTCGCGCACGTCCGGGCGGCCTGTCCCACAGCGGCCTGACGCGCGTCAGGCGCGTCCTGTCGCCCTGGCGATGGCGTCGTGATCGAAGCCCGCTTCCTGCAAGACGGCGCGGGTATGCTCGCCGAGCGCGGGCGAATGCTTGCCGACCCGCGTGACGGCGTCGGACATGCGGAACGGCGGATTGAGCGCCTTGAAAACGCCGCCGGCGTCGGTCACGTCCGCGAGCGCGTCGCGATGGTCGAGCTGCGGGTCCGCAAGCGCTTCGGCGACCGTGCGATAGGCCGAGCAGGGCACATCGTGTTTCTCGAGCGCGGCGATGCATTCGTCGCGCGTGAGCGTGCGCGACCATTTCTCCAGCTCCTCCATCAGCTCGCCCCAGTGCTTTCTGCGCGCCGGGTAATCGACGAATCGCGGATCGCTGAGAAGTTCGAGCCGGCCGGCCGCCGCCACGAAATTCGTGACCGCGCGCTCGGTGACGACGGCGACCATGACGTAGCCGTCTTTCGTTTCGACGGGACCGAACATCGGTCGCGACGGCTTCACCACGTCGAACTGCGCGCCCTGCAATTCATTGAGCGTGAGGCTCAGCATGGATTCCATCATCGACACGTCGATATGCTGGCCCTGGCCGGTCTGTTCGCGCTGGTAGAGCGCGGTCGCGATGGCGCTGTAGGCGTAGACGCCGCTGACGACGTCGGCGTGAAATATGCCGCAGAAATCCGGCCGGTCGCGTCCGCCCTGATAGGCCAGATGCGCGAGATCGTAGCCCGACGCCGCATGCACGACCGGCGCATAGGCGGGCTTTTCCGCGCCCGGTCCGGTCTGGCCGTAACCCGACATCGAGCAATAGACGAGGCGCGGATTGGTCGCATGCAACGCGGGATAGTCGAGCTTCAGCCGCTTCATGACGCCCGGCCTGAAGTTTTCGACGAGAACGTCGGCCTTTTCTGCGAGGCGGTGAATGGCCTCCACAGCCGCCGGCTTCTTGAGATCGAGCACGATGCTCCGTTTACCGGCGTTGAGCTGGCCGTAGGCGGTGCTGGCGCCGTTGCGCATGGGCGGACGCGAGCGCAGGACGTCGCCCTCATGCGACTCGATCTTGACGACATCCGCGCCGAGGTCGGCAAGCAGCCGCGCGCAATAGGGCCCTGCGATCGTCGTCGAAAAATCGAGCACTCTCAGGCCGCCGAATGCCTTTTTCATCCGCTCCTCCCGCATGGGGTCATTGCCGGCTTCGCATTGCGAAGCGCAGTCTTTGCCGCCTATGATCGCACGACGGGTCACGGGAGGAAAGAAACGGCATGAGCATCAGGGGCGCGGCGTCGATCGCCGGCATATTCGAACATCCGACCCGGCATGCGCCCGACAAATCGCTCGCCCAGCTCCACGCCGAGATGGCGAAAGGCGCGCTGGAGGACGCCGGTCTCTCGAAAGACGACATCGACGGCTATTTCTGCGCCGGCGATGCGCCGGGCCTGGGCGCGCTGTCGATGGTGGATTATCTCGGCCTGAAGCCGCGCCATGTCGATTCGACCGACACCGGCGGATCCTCCTATCTGCTGCACGTCTCCCACGCCGCGCAGGCGATCGCTGCGGGCAAATGCGACGTCGCCCTCATCACGCTCGCCGGCAAGCCGCGGTCGGACGGCATGGCGACGGGCACTGCGCCGCGCATCGTGGCGCCGACCGTGCCCGACGCGCAATTCGAGCAACCCTATGCGCCGACGATCGCCAACATGTACGCGATGGTCGCGATGCGCCACATGCACGAATTCGGCACGACCAGCGAGCAACTCGCATGGATCAAGGTCGCAGCCTCCCATCACGCCCAGCACAATCCGCACGCGCTCATGCGCAACGTCGTCACCGTCGAGGAGGTCGTGAACTCGCCGCTGGTCGCCGATCCCCTGCATCGCCTCGACTGCTGCGTCATCACCGACGGCGGCGGCGCGATCATCGTCACGCGCCCGGAGATCGCGAAAGGCCTGAAGAAGCCCGTCGTCAACGTGCGCGGCGCGGGCGAGGCGCCGAAACATACCGACGGCGGCAAAGTGGACCTCAGCTATTGCGGCGTGCGCTTTTCCGGCCGCGACGCATTCGCGGAGGCCGGCGTCGCGCCGTCAGATATCAAATACGTCTCGATCTACGACAGTTTCACCATCACCGTGCTCATGCAGCTCGAGGACCTGGGTTTCTGCAAGAAGGGCGAAGGCGGAAAGTTCGTGTCCGACGGCAATCTCATCTCCGGCGTCGGCAAGCTGCCCTTCAATACGGACGGCGGCGGTCTGTGCTCCAACCACCCCGCCAATCGCGGCGGCCTCACGAAAGTGCTGGAAGCCGTGCGGCAATTGCGCGGCGAGGCGCATCCCGCCGTTCAGGTGAAAAATTGCGACCTGGCGCTCGCCAGCGGCACGGGCGGTTCGCTCGGCACGCGGCACGGCGCGGCCACCCTCATTCTGGAGCGCGCATGATGTCGGCAACGCAAGGCAAGATCGCAGCGCCCGTCCCGAATGTGGAGACGCAGGCCTATTGGGACGGCGCCAATGCGGGCAAGCTGCTCCTGAAGAAATGCAGGTCCTGCGGCCAGCACCATTTCTACCCGCGCGCGCTCTGCCCGTTCTGCTACGGCGAAACGGATTGGGTCGAGGCGAAGGGAACGGGCGAAATCTATTCCTTCTCGGTCATGCGACGCGCGCAGGTTCCCTACGCCATCGCCTGGGTGTCGCTCGCCGAAGGCCCCGCCATCATGACGAACATCGTGAATTGCGATTTCGACAAGATTCGCATCGGTCAGCGCGTAAAGGTGACGTTCGTTCCGGCGGAAAACGGGCAGAGGGTGCAGATGTTCGAGCCCGCGGATTGACGGCCGCCCCTGCCATCGTTGCAATCTGCGGCGTTCGGCATGAGCCGATTCGACGGAGATTGAACGATGGATGCGGGTGTTCTTTCGACGCTGGCGGCTCTCGCGGGGACGACCGTCGGCGCGATTTCTTCGCTCGGAACGACCTGGATCACGGCGCAGTCGAAAACGCGCGCCGAGCGTCTGGCGGCCGAGACAGCCAAGCGTGAAGATCTCTATGGCCGTTTCATGGACGAATTGTCGCGGCTCTACGCCAATGCGCTGACGACCGTCGGCGTCGACTACGAACGTCTCGCGAGCGCCTATGCGCTCAACGGCAAGATCGCGCTGTATGCGAGCGACGCGGTCGCCGATGCGGCCAACAAGGCGATCCGTTATGTCGTCGACCTCTCGATCGCCCCTGCCCGCAACGATAGCGAGATGCGCGCGCTGATGGACCAGGAAAACGCCGATGTGATCGCCGCTTTCGCCAACGCGTGTCGCGCAGAGCTGCGAACGCTGCTTTGAGCGTTCACATCGCGCTCGCCAGCGCCTCCAGCGTCTCCGTCGCGCGCTCGATCATGACCATGTGCCCCGCGCCGGGAATGACCTGGATGTGCGCGCCCTTGATTGCCGAAGCCAGAGCGCGCGCGCCCTTCAGCGGCGTCATCATGTCGCGCGACCCCTGCACGACCAGCGTCTGGCAGGAAACCGTCGCGGCGTTTTCGGCCATGGCTCGATAAGCGTTGCAGGCGGCCAGATCGTTCGACAGCACGCCGGGCCGCGCGCGCTCCAGCAGATCCTCGCTCGCGCCCGTCATCCACACGCCCGGCCATTCGCAGCCGCCGAGACCGGCGTGAAAACCGTGGCCCCAGAGGTTGACCATGTCGATCGCGTCGTGGTGATCGGCGGCCGCCGCGCCGAGCAGATCCTTCGAGACCGGCATGGCGAGCGCCGCGCCGACGAGACCGAGCGCGCGCGCTTTCTGTGGATGCCGCGCGGCGAGCGCGACCGCGACCAGCGCGCCCATGGAATGGCCGACGAAGGCCGCCGCCTTCACGCCGATCTGGTCGAGCAGGGCCGCCGTCCAGTCCGCCATGGCGTCGATCGACTCGAGCGCCGGCCCGTCCGACCCGCCGTGTCCGGGAAAATCGAGCGCGAGCACGGCGCGCGCGCGATGCGCGAACCAGCGCGATTGCAGGAACCAGACCGTGTGATCCATGCCCGCGCCATGCAGGAAGACGATCGCCGGCTTCGACGCATCGAAGGCGACGCCGCCGGTCGAGGCGTGGACATTCTTGCCCTGAAAGGAAATATCCATCGCTCAGCCCTTCTGCGAAACGCGCAAAGCCTGGCCGAGATCGGCCGTGATATCGGCGACGTTTTCGAGCCCGACCGACAGACGGATCATGTCTTCGCCGACTCCGGCCTTCGCGAGCTGCTCGGCGTTCATCTGGCGATGCGTGGTCGAAGCCGGATGGATGACCAGCGTCTTGGCGTCGCCGACATTGGCGAGATGGCTGGCAAGCTGCAGCGCCTCGATGAACTTCGCGCCCGCGGCGCGCCCGCCCTTGATGCCGAAGGTGACGATCGAACCGGCGCCCTTCGGCAGGTTTCGTTTTGCGAGCGCGTGGTCGGGATGCGTTTCGAGCGTGGGGTGATTGACCCAGGCGACGGCGTCGTTCTTCTGCAGGAAGGCGAGCACATCAGCCGTGTTCGACACGTGCCGCTCCATGCGCAGCGGCAGCGTCTCCACCCCCTGCAGCAGATGAAAGGCGTGGGTGGGCGATAGGCAGGCGCCGAAATCCCGCAAGCCCTCCGCCCGCGCGCGCATGGCGAAGGCGATTGGCCCGTATTCCTCCGCGAAAACGAGTCCGTCGTAGCCCGCATAGGGTTCGGTCATGGTCGGGAACCGGCCGGAGGCGCGCCAGTCGAACCGGCCGCCGTCCACCACGACGCCGCCGATGGCGATTCCGTGGCCGCCGATCCATTTGGTGATCGAATGGGTGACGATATCGGCGCCCAGATCGAAGGGGCGGCAGAGGTAGGGCGTGGCGAACGTGTTGTCGATCAGCAACGGCAGGCCGGCCGCATGCGCTATGCCCGCGACGGCGGCGATGTCGAGCACTTCGAGGCCGGGATTGCCGATCGTCTCGCCGATGACAAGCTTCGTCTGCGGCGTGATCGCAGCTTGCAGGCCGGCGTGATCGCGCGGCTTGACGAACGTCGTCGTGATTCCGAACCGCGGCAGCGTCTGCGCGAGCAGATTGACCGTTCCGCCATAGAGCGAGGCGGAGGCGACGATGTGATCGCCCGCGCCGAGCAGCGTGGCGATGGCGAGATGCAGCGCGGCCTGTCCACTCGCCGTGCAGACCGCGGCCGAGCCGCCTTCGAGCGCGGCGAGCCGCTCCTCCAGCACCGCGACGGTGGGATTGGAGATGCGCGAATAGATGTGCCCGCCGACTTCCAGATTGAACAGCGCGGCGGCATGGTCCACGCCGCGAAAAACATAGCTCGTCGTCTGGTGGATCGGCGTTGCGCGTGAGCCTGTCGCCGGGTCTGGATGCTGGCCGGCGTGGAGGCTCAGGGTTTCGAAGGCGGGCGGTTTCGGGGCGGGCATGTCGGATCTCTGTCTCGGATCCGCCCATGCAACACGAATGGACCATTATGCGCAATCGGCGTGGCGAGGCTTGCCCGGCGCCGAACCGCGAATAGATAGGATGCTGTGGAGCAGGAGGGCGGCATGGGCGCGCGCGTCTATCGGATACCGGAGATCGAGCAACGCCTCGCGCGCGAAAATCCGCGCTGGCGCTACGAAAATGGGGCGATCGTGCGCACGTTCCGCACGCAATCCTGGAAAGCCACGCTGCTCGCGGCCGGCGCGGTCGCGCACCTCGCGGAAGCCGCCTGGCATCATCCGGAAATGATCCTGAACTATCCCTCGCTCGAAGTGCGGCTGAACACGCACGACGCCGGGGGCGTGACCGACAAGGATTTCGAACTGGCCGCCCAGATCGAAAAGGTCGTGGGCTGGCGCCCGCAGGGCGGCGCTCTGGAAGGAACGCCGCAGGATGCGGCGAGCGCCTATATCAAGTATGACGCGTGAATGAAGATTTGTCCGACGATCGCCGACACCCGTCCTGGGCGCCCGCCGCGCGATCACGATCGCCGTAGCAGCATCAGGGCCAGTTTCCGCGCTGGCGTCCCGAAGTTCGGAGCGAAGGTCGCGGCATGACTCTTCCGCCGAACGCGCACATGCGCCGCGACGCATTTTTCGAAGCGGTCGCGCGCGGCCGTGCATTGATGGGAATTCTCAACGTTACGCCCGATTCCTTTTCCGACGGCGGGAAATTCGATTCGCCCGCCGCCGCGCTGGCGCATGCGCGCGCGCTGGCCGCAGCCGGCGCCGATATTATCGACGTAGGCGCCGAATCGACGCGGCCGGGCCACACGCCTCTGTCGGCGGCGGAAGAAATCGCGCGCCTGAAGGGTCTTCTGCCGGGGCTCGTCGAGAACGTCGACGCGCCCTTTTCGATCGATACTTACAAGGCGCAAACCGCGCAATTCGCGCTCGGCCTCGGCGTCGCGATCGTCAACGACGTCTGGGGTCTGCAACACGATCCCGATATGGCGCACGTCGTCGCGCAGGCCGGCGCCGGACTCGTGATCATGCACAATCGCGAAACGCGCGATGAATCGATCGACATCGCCGAGGACATGAAGCGATTTTTCGAAAAATCGCTCGCCATTGCGCGCGCGGCCGGCGTTCCCGAGCGCTTCATCGTGCTCGATCCGGGCGTCGGCTTCGGCAAGACCCGCGCGCAGAACTGGCGCGCCCTCGCGGCGACGAACGAGCTTGCGAACGCATTCGGACTGCCGATCCTGATCGGCGTTTCCCGAAAATCCATGTTCGGCGCATTGCTCGGCGCGGATATGGATGCGCGGCTCGTCGGCACGCTTGCCGCAAACATCGACGCCGCCAGACGCGGCGCGCGCATCTTTCGCGTGCATGACGTCGCGGAGCACAAGGCGGCGTTCGCTGTTCTGGACGCGATCGACCATGCCTGAGATCGCAGCGCTCGGCCTCGGCTCCAATATCGGCGACGGCGCCGCCAATATTTCGCGGGCTTTGCGCGAACTGGAAGCGCGCCGCGTCGGGCGCATCGTCGCCCTTTCGTCGCTGTGGCGCACGCCGCCCTGGGGACCGGTCGCGCAACCCGCCTTTTTCAATGCCTGCGCGCTCGTCGAAACCGCGCTGTCGCCGCGCGCCCTGCTCGAAGCGGTCAAGGCCATCGAAGCGGACATGGGCCGTGTCATGAACGAACGCTGGGGGCCGCGCGTCATCGACATCGATATTCTCGCTTACGGCGATGAAACCCTCGGCGAACCGGACCTTACCGTCCCGCATCCGCGCATGATGGAGCGCGCTTTCGTACTCGCGCCGCTTGCGGAAATCGCCGCCGACGCCATGATCGGCGCAACGAGCGTCCGCGACGCGTTGGCGAATGTCGACGCCTCGGGACTTCAGATCATCGAGAAGGGCGACGCCTGGCGGCGCCGCGCAGAAGGAGAAAGCCGCATGGGCGAGCATATCGAGTTGAAATGCAGGGACGGCGTGACGATCGGCGCTTATGTCGCGAGGCCCGCGGGCGCTCCGAAGGGCGGGCTCGTCGTTCTGCAGGAAATTTTCGGCGTCAATCATCACATCCGCGCGGTCGCCGATCGCTTCGCCGCGGCAGGCTATGTCGCCGTCGCGCCGGCTCTGTTCGATCGGATCGAGCGCAATGTCGAGCTCGGATACGGCCTGGATGATCGCCCGCGCGCGATGGATACGCGCAGCAAGACCAAGGTCCCCGAAACGCTCGCCGATATCGAGGCGGCGATCGATCTTGCGAAAGAGGGCGGGAAGGTCGGCCTCGTCGGCTATTGCTGGGGCGGCACGCTCGCCTTCCTCGGCGCCTGCCGGCTTTCCGGCGTTACCTGCGCCGTCGGCTATTACGGCGGCGGCATCGCCGGAATTGCGAGCGAACGTCCGCGCGCGCCCGTCATGCTGCATTTCGGCGCGCTCGACAAACATATCCCGCTCACCGATGTCGAGAAGATCAGGCTCGCGCAGCCGACGGTTCCGGTCTTCGTCTACGACGCCGATCACGGCTTCAATTGCGACGAGCGCGAAAGCTACGACAAGGCGGCCGCCGACGCGGCGCTCGAGAGGACGATGGAGTTCTTCGCTGCCGAGCTGAAATAGGGGTTCCGACGGACCCATCGCCGGGCGCCCGCGCAAGACGGTCGCTCCGGAGCCGAGCGGCGCGCCGGAAGCGGACACGCCCAAGGGCTGCAACGGGCGGTTGGCGGACAATTGCACCGGTAGCGCGTCATGGCCGGGCTTGTCCCGGCCATGACGCGCCGTCTGAAGCGGCGTATGATCTCGGCCGCAATCGCGCCGTGTCATTCCCGCGAAAGCGGGAATCCAG
>JAGWTW010000005.1 GCA_028868735.1 Hyphomicrobiales bacterium
CTCTACAGCCATCGCTCGACGCTGCTGCACGCCTTCGCCGCCTGCGCCGCCGACGGTTTCGCCTTCGGCGCGCAGGATACGATTCTGGTGATCGTGCCGCTGTTCCACGCCAACGCCTGGAGCATTCCGTTCTCGGGCGCGATGGCGGGCGCCAAACTCGTGCTGCCCGGTCCGAAGCTCGATCCGGAGAGCATCCATTTGCTGCTCGAAACCGAGGGCTGCACGAAGGCCGGCGGCATACCCACGATCTGGCTGAACTATCTCGCCTGGCTCGAGGCGAACAAGGCGAAGCTCGATCTGTCGAAACTGAAACTGAAACTCGTGTTCTCAGGCGGCACGGCCGCGCCGCGCGCCACGATCCAGAAGTTCCACGACCTGCTCGGCGCGTTCCTGCTTCACGCCTGGGGCATGACCGAAACGAGCCCGCTCGTGACGCTGGGTTCGCCGCTGTCGAAACACAGCGGCGCCTCGCAGGCCGAAATCGTCGACATGCAGGTCAAGCAGGGTCGGCAGGTGTGCGGCGTCGAACTCGGCGTGTTCGACGAGGATGGTAAAAAGCTGCCTAACGACGGCAAGTCGGTCGGCCAGATCAAGGTGCGCGGCAATTGGGTGATCTCCGGCTATTTCAAGGGCGAGGGCGGCGAGGTGGTCGACGAGCACGGCTGGTTCGGAACCGGCGACGTCGCGACGATCGATCCGGACGGCTATGTCCAGCTCACCGACCGGCTGAAGGACGTGATCAAGTCGGGCGGCGAGTGGATTTCGTCGATCGAGATCGAAAATCTCGCGTTGTTGCATCCGGACGTGTTCGAGGCGGCCGTCATCGCGATTCCGCATGAGAAATGGCAGGAGCGTCCGCTGCTGATCGTTCATCCGAAGCCCGGAACGAACCCGACGAAGGCGTCGATCCTCGACTTCCTGTCGACGCGTATCGCGAAATGGTGGATGCCCGACGACGTCGTCTTCGTCGACTCGCTCCCGCATACCGCGACCGGCAAGCTGCTGAAGACAGAGCTGCGCCAGAAGTTCGGCGGCGGCGTCGCGGTGAAGGGATAGGGCTTCCGTTGGGGCAGCGCCGCCTTTTCGAGCTTCATTGAAGCGCGCGGACGCTGCCCGAACCGCGGTCATCACAAAAATTCACAAAAATTTTTGCGTGCGCGCCGATCTGTCTGTCGGCCGTTCGTCCAAACGAAATTCGATTGAAAAGTCAGACGCATTTTGCGCCCGGCCGAAACCCGCATCCTGCTCGCGCGAAACAAGGCGCCGCTGCGGAAAGATTATTTTCGGTCGGAGATTAACCGCCTCGCAAGCGCTATGCCGTCATCTGGAGCCATCCGAGCCGGCTTCGAGCCAGAACCGGCCGGACGAGCAGTCAGGAGTCAAATATGCGTTCTGTGTTCTCTCGCTTTCTGAAGGACGAAGCCGGCGCGACGTCCATCGAATATTCGCTGATCGCTGCGCTGATCGGCGTCGTCATCATCACGGCCGTCACGAAGCTCGGCACCAACCTGTCGCAGAAGTTCCAGAACATCGCGAACAATGTGACCTAGCTTTCGGCTACTTCGCTCCAGAGAAGCAGGCCCCGACCAGCGACGGGGCCTTTTTCTTTTTCCGGCGGTCGTCAGGACGAGAGGCGGGAGCTCGAAACGTCGCCCGCAAAAACATAGCCCACGCCGCGCACGCTCTTGATGAGAGTCGGCTCGCCGCCGAGCGGTTCGAGCTTGCGGCGCAAACGCGCGATATGCGTGTCGATGCTGCGGTCTTGCGGCGCGCGATTGTGCAGGTTCAGCGCGTGGGAAATTTCTTCGCGCGAAAGCACGCGCGCGGGATTTTCGAGCATGAACGCCAGCAGGCGGAATTCGAGGTCGGTCAACGCGACCGACGATCCGTCCCGCGCCAGCTCCCGCTTCTTCATGTCGAGCACGCAGTCGCCGAACGCGTAGCGGCTCGACGATTCGGACAGGGCCACAAATCGCGGCGCCCGCGCGCGCCACAGGACGTTGCGGATCCGCAGCACGACCTCGCGCAGGTTGAACGGCTTGACGATGTAGTCGTCTGCGCCGCATTCGAGGCCGGTCAGACGGTCGTCCGCGGATTCGACGCCGGTGATCACGACGACGGGGATGTCGAGACGAGCGCGAATCTCCCTGACGAGCTGCAACCCGTTTCCCTGCTTGAGGAGGAGGTCGATGGTGACCAGATCGATCTTGCCGGCGTCGAGCGCGCTCAAGGCGTCCGGCGCGTTGTCGGCCTCGGCGACCTGATAGCCTTCCCTCTCGAAGGCATGGCGCAGCACCGCCCGGACGGAGTCGTCATCCTCTACGACGAGAATTTTCGCGAGTGGCGCTCCCACGCGGCAACCTCTGCTCATCCGCCTTGCGTCTGTCCGGCCTCCTGCCGAGGCTTGCTATAGCCGAAATCGCCGCAATCGTCACTTGCCTGGAACGCGGCTCGGCGAGGTCCGGATGTGTGCGCTGCAGCAATGTCGTCACGTCCGCCTGTAGGGCGCAAACCAGGCGAGCCCGTCTTCGGTGCGCGCGCGCGGGTTGTATTCGCAGCCGACGAAACCGTCGTAGCCCAGGCGATCGAGCTCCGTGAACAGAAACGGATAGTTCAGCTCCTCGCCGTCCGGCTCGTGGCGGGCGGGAACGCTCGCGATCTGGACATGGCCAACCATCGGCTGAAGCGCGCGGAACGCGGTCGTCACGTCGCCGTGCAGGATCTGTCGATGAAAGAAATCGAACTGCAGCTTCACGTTCGGCGCGCCGCAGGCGTTGATGATTTTTTGTGCAAGAGCAAAGTCGTTCAGGAAATATCCGGGCATGCTGCGCGGGTTGATCGGCTCGATCAGGAGGTCGAGGCCGCGCGCCGCGAGGCGCCCGGCCGCATAATCGAGGGCCGCCTGATAGGAGACGAGCGCCTGCGCGTCGCGCGCGGGCGCGAGCCCCGCCATCATGTGGATGCGCCCGGCGCCGGTCGCCTGCGCGTAGTCGAGCGCACGATCGACGCCCGACCGGAATTCGTCGAAGCGGCTCGGCAGCGCGGCGAGGCCGCGATCGCCGGCGGACATGTCGCCCGGCGGCATGTTGAAGAGCGCGAGCGTCAGCTTGTTGCGCGCAAGACGGTCCGCGATCGCTTCGGGCGGATGCTCGTAGGGAAACAGAAACTCCACCGCAGCGAAGCCGGCCTCCGCCGCCGCATCGAAGCGGTCGAGGAAGGGGCGTTCGTTGAACATGAGCGAGAGATTGGCGGCGAAGGCGGGCATGGCTGCATCCTAACCGCGGGCGAGCCGTCGCGCGAAATCCTCTCCGTCGCGCAGTCCGAGTTCGAAGGCCCGACGCAGTCCGTCGGCGTCGGTGACGGAAAACTTGTCGATCGTCACCGGCTGCGACGGACGCACGACCGTGCGCGCGCCCGTCGACTGCAGCGGCTTGGCGGATCGCGTCGACAGCACGAGCGTGCGCCTGCCGGACGCTTCCACGTCGCCCAGCTTTTCGAGCGGCGGATTGTCGACGAGGCCGCCGTCGAGCGCGGCGCGCCCGTTGACGCGGCCGATCGGCATGAAGGGCGGCACGGAGGCGGTCGCCATCAGGGCTTCGACGATATCCGGGGCGCCGGCGGCGCGATGCGTCGAAACCCAGTCGGGCGTGAGGCCGACATATCGTCCGGCGCTCGAATGGGCGGCGCCCGTCACGAGCTTTTCGATCTGGTAGACGGCGATCGACGACAGCGCGGCGATTGCGGCGGGCATCCAGGGCGGCGGATGGGCGACCTGGATCAGAATCTCAGGCGCCCTTTGCAAGGCTTCGCATTCGGAGGGGCCGAAAACGTCCGCGAGCAGCGTGCGGTACATGTCTCCTACGAGGAATGGCGATGCGCCGCTGGCGAGCCGCGCCCAGTCGATTCCCGTCCTCGTTTCGGCGCAGGCCGCAAACACCCGTTCGCGTACGCGCTTGCCCGCGCCGATGAGCGAGAAGCAGGCCTGAAACGCCCCGGCCGACACGCCGACCACGAAATCCGGCCGCTGCGGCCGCAACCCGGCGAATGCGTCCCAGAAGCCGCCCTGCCAGTAACAGCGATTGCCGCCGCCCGCGAAGGCGACCGCTGCAAAATCCCCACTCATTCAGCCATGGTTACGCCGGGCGCGAAGGGGTGTCGAGCCGGGTTTGCCGGGGCGCGCCGAGCCGCTATTGTGCCGCCCGACGTCCGAAGGGGCAGCGTTTGGATCAGGAGGAAATCATGCGCGACTACACGAAATTCTTCATCGACGGAAAGTGGGTCGCTCCCGCCAGCGCGCGGACGCTCGACGTCATCAATCCGGCTACGGAAGCGGTCGCCGGCAAGATTTCGCTGGGCTCCGCCGCCGACGTCGACGCCGCGGTGAAAGCCGCGCGCAAGGCCTTCGAAACCTGGTCGCGCACGACGCGCGAGGAGCGGATGGACGTCATCACGCGCATCATGGGCGAATTGAAGAAACGCCACGAGGACATGGCGAAGGCGATCACCGAGGAAATGGGCGCGCCGGTGTGGCTCGCCCAGCGCGCGCAGGCGGCGATGGGCGCGGCGCATTTCGGCACGGCGCTTCAGGTGTTGAAGTCCTACGAATTCGAAGAGAAGCAGCGCGGCACGACCCTGATCGTGAAGGAGCCGATCGGCGTCTGCGGCTTCATCACGCCCTGGAACTGGCCGCTGAACCAGATCGCGTGCAAGGTCGCGCCCGCGCTCGCGGTCGGCTGCACGATGATCCTGAAGCCGTCCGAGATCGCGCCGTTCTCCGCACAGATTTTCGCCGAAGTTCTGGAAGCCGCCGGCGTGCCGGCCGGCGTGTTCAACATGATCAATGGCGACGGTCCGGGCGTCGGCGCGGCGATATCCTCGCATCCCGGCGTCGATATGGTGTCCTTCACCGGTTCGACGCGCGCCGGAATCGAGGTCGCGCGCAATGCGGCGCCCACGATCAAGCGCGTGCATCAGGAGCTCGGCGGCAAGAGCCCGAACATCATTCTGGAAGACGCCGACATGAAAACCGCCGTCACCGGCGGCGTGCGCGCGGTCATGACCAATTCGGGCCAGTCCTGCAATGCGCCGACCCGCATGCTCGCGCCGAAGAAGAAGATGGAAGAGGTCGTCGCGATCGCGAAGGCGGCCGCCGAAGCCACGACGGTCGGCGATCCGAACGGCAATGCGCAGATGGGCCCGGTCGTCTCCGAGACGCAATGGAACAAGATTCAGGGCCTCATCAAGAAAGGCATCGAGGAGGGCGCGACGCTCGTGGCAGGCGGACCGGGCAAGCCGGAAGGGCTCGACAAGGGCTATTACG
Organism: Hyphomicrobiales bacterium; assembly: GCA_028868735.1. Lineage (GTDB taxonomy): Bacteria > Pseudomonadota > Alphaproteobacteria > Rhizobiales > Beijerinckiaceae > JAJXWB01. Next base: position 5,321 of record JAGWTW010000005.1, read on the forward strand.
TCAAGCCCACCATTTTCGCGAACGTGAAGCCGGACATGACGATCGCCAAGGAAGAGATCTTCGGGCCCGTGCTGTCGATCATCGGCTACGACACCGTCGATCAGGCGGTCGAGATCGGCAACGACACCGAATACGGTCTTGCGGCTTATGTCTCGGGCGGCGATTTCGCCAAGGTGCGCGACGTCGCCTCGCGGCTGCGCGCGGGTCAGGTCGCGCTCAACGGCGCGGGCCCCGATCTGATGGCGCCGTTCGGCGGTTTCAAGATGTCCGGCAACGGCCGCGAATGGGGCGATCACGCCTTCGGAGAATTCCTGGAGACGAAGGCCATTCTCGGCATGCCGAAGCTCGAAGCGGCCGAGTGATCGACGCGGGCGCGGCGGATGTTCCGCCGCGCTCCTATGCGCCGATGAATTCCTCCGCCTCGTGAAAAGATGCGAAGCGTCGGGTTCCCAGCAGCGTCTCGACCGAGACGGCGCCGTCGCCGAACAGCGTAAACGGGCGATCGCCAAGATATCCCTGCTCGACGACAGCGTCGTGCAGGGATTTTTTTTGGTCCGTCCTCGCGGGCGCAGGGGCGGGCGCTGCGGTGTGCGCGGAGGGCGCCTGCGCCGCTTGCGACGCGCGCCGCGCGGACCGTTCGAGCGCCTGATTGAAGAAAGCGTCGAGCGCGCCGAAGCCGACGGTCATGACATTGCCGACGATCAACGTCGCGCCGCTGACGCAGAGAACGAGCACGACGCACATCGCGAGTTCGGCGTCGATGAGGTCCGGACGACCGCCCAACGCGCGCAGAACGAGCATGCCGGCGAGCAGAGCCCAAGCGAAGCCGAGCAGCGTGAAGCCCGCCAATCGACCGAGGCCGCCCGCTCGTGCGTCGTCGACCTGCGATTTGGCTGGACTCATTGTCTGATGTCGTCCTTCGAGACGTAGTTGAAATCCTCGATCAACACGTCCCTGAGCGCATTGCTGCCCAGCCGTTTCGAGACGCGGTCCTTCAGATCCGCCGTCATGGACCCGAGGTCGGCTTTCCTGAGCTTGCGGAAATCGTTCTTGTCGTCGGCGTAGATCATGCGGAACGCCTCATCGAGAAGGATGGGCTCCACGGGAGCCGACAGCGCGGCGAGATCCTTCTCGTCCGCGACATAACCGAATTGCGCCATGACATAACCCTGCACTTGCCCGTTGACGACCAGCGGCACGTTGATCATGCGCGTCTTCTTCTGCGTCAGCTTCACCTGCTGCTCGGCCGGCGCCGCATCGCGCTTCGCCTTCGTCCACGAGATGGCGGCGTAGCTCGATCCGAGCGCGACGATAGCGGCGAACAGGCCGACGACGAGAGTGCGGATCATTTCGGCCTTTGGAGCGCCGGGTGCGGCCGGGTGTAGGTTCTGTCGGATTCCGACTGCACGATGACGTCGATCAGGATGTTGGCGATCTGGCGCGCGGCATTCAGGTGCAGGCGCAGCACCATCTGGTTTTCGATGATCGCGGACCGCAGCCGTTGAAGCGCTGCGCGCACGTCGCCCGAGAGGTCAGTCTCCTCGAGCGAACGCGAGCGGCGGGTGAGGTCGAGCAGCGACATGTCCTTCTTCCGCCGATGCTCCGCGCAATCGACGATCCGGTTGGCTCTGAGGTCCACAGTTTCTTCGACAACGGCCGCAGTTGCGCGTTCGATCGCGCCGATGAGCGCAAGGCGCGCTTGCGGTCCGGACGTTTCCTGGGATCGGGACGCAGGCGTTTCGGTCACGAACGCACTCCGGCATTTTTGTTCTCCGGGGCGCTTGCGCCCTGGTCCGATGCGGCGGAGCGCCAGTTGCGGAAGACCGACGGCGCAATCGCGCCCGCCATCTGCTCGGCCAGCATGGAACGCCAGACCGAGCCTGCGAATCCCTGGCCGTAAACGGATGAGGCGGATGACGGAAGCATCTGTTCGATCGCCTGCTGGAGGACAAGCCGCCCGAGCGCCTGATGCGGCGTCAGCTTTGTCGTGGCCACCGAGGAATGACGTTGTTGCGGAATCTGCGGCGGCGCGGCGAGCGCAGCCGACATCGTCGGCCGTCCCGCGGGATGTGCAGCGTCGAGCAAGGCGGGAAATGCGGAAGCGGCGGCGCCGCCGCCGCCCAGACCCCGCAATCGAGCCGACGCCACGCCGGCTTTCTGCGGATCGGCGGCGCGGGCGACATCCAGAACGAGATCGCTCGGCGGCGATATCGACATTTAAGGACTCCTGATCAGATCGGAAGATCAGTGGCCAAGCTTGCGGGAGGCTGACGCCGCGAGGTCCGAAACGTAATGTTCGAGCGCCTTTCGCGCGCGCTCCCCGGTCAGGTCGCGTTCGATCCGACGTTCGATACGCTCGACGGCGGTCTCCTTGCGCCGCAACGCCTGCAAAACGTTTGTTTCGACGCCGATCCGCGCGGCGAGATGCTCCACGCGCCTGCGAAGCATCATCTGCCGGTTTCGAGCGTGAACGGCGAGCGCCGGCGCCGCAACGGCCGGATCGCCGGCAAGGCGATACAGTTCGTCGATTTCGCGATGAAGACGAAGCACCTCGATGCGCAGCGCAGCGAGCCGGGCCTCCGACCTACCTACGAGCAAACCCAGAGCGCGCGCGACGCGCTCGCTTCGCACACGTCGGTCAGGCGTCGTCATCCGCCGACGATCCACAACCGGAACCCGCCGATAAAAATGGCGAACAATTGTTTCAGGCCGAGGATGAGCAGCAGCAGGCCGCCGCCGAGCACGAAAGGGGTCGAGACGAAATAGAGAGGAATGTTCGAGACCATGCGATTGACCGCCGCGAAAGCGATGTTCGAAATCATTCCGAACGCAAGAAACGGCATGGCGATGCGCAGGGAAAGCCGGAAGCCGAATTCGAGCGTGCGCAGCAGCTGCGAGAGGCCGAAGGCGCTGTCGAGCGAGGCGCCGAGCGGAAGCGCGTCGAAACTCCGCCAGAGCGCTTGGACAAGCATCAGATGCAGGTCCGTAAAGAAGATGAGAGCGATCGCGCCGAACGACAGCAGGCTTGCGAGTTCGGGCAGCGATTCGTTCTCGTCGACGCGGCCGCCGAAGCTCGATGTCAGCCCGATCGCCATCGAGATCGCGACCGAAAGCGTCTCGAGAGCGCCGAGGACCATTCGGGAATTCAGGCCGAGAAGCGCGCCGACAAGCGTTTCCGATGCGATGATGCGAAGGAGGGCGGCGGGCTTCGTGGGGTCGGGCGCGTAGGCCGGGGCCTCCAGCGACAGGGAGAACGACGCGGCGACGCCGAATGCGATGAAGAGGCGAATACGCATGGGGATCCGCGGGCTCGAAAAGCCCGGGGCGATCGACAGGCACGCGCCGATCCGGCAGAAGGCGGCGAAAGCGAGAAGCGCCGATTTCTCGTCGAACATCAGGATATCGAACCGATGACGCGGATCTCGACGCCGCGCGCGATTTCGAGGTTCGACAGGACTGGCAGCGTCGGAAACGCCCGCTCGATGATCATGCGCACGTAGGGACGCGCGTCCGGCGTCGTCACGAGCGCGAAACGCTCGCCGCTCTCGAGCCGCGACCTGATCGCGGCGGCGGCTTCGCGCGCGAATGTCTCGACCATCGACGGTTCGATGTCGAAATCGACCGCTTCTCCCTTGGGGTCGCGTCTGATCTTCTGGTGAAAGGCCGCATCCCAGCGCGCGCCGATCCGGAGGATCGACAAGACGCCGTCGACGACGAGATCGTCGCAAATCTGCGGCGCCATGCGCACGCGCACGTGTTCTGCGATTTGCTCGGCGCGCCGCGCGTGAGGCGCGATCTCAGCAACCGCCTCCAGTATGAGATTGAGGTTTCGGATCGAGACGCGCTCCGCCAGCAACAGCTTGAGAACCGCCTGCAATCCGGTGAGCGAGATCTGGGACGGACAGATTTCGTCGAGCAGCTTCCGGTATTCCGGCTCCAGCGTATCGAGCAGCGCGCGCATGTCCCGGTAGGACAGGAGCTGCGCGAGATTGTTGCGAATCGTCTCGCTGAGATGCGTGAGCACGACCGAGACCGTGTCGATGGGCGAAAGGCCGAGTCGGATCGCTTCGTCCACGTAGGACGGCGAAATCCACAGCGCTGGCATGCCGAACGCGGGTTCGACCGTCGGTTCCCCCGGCAGATCGGGCTTGGGACCGTCGCCCATGACGATGAGATAGTCGCCGACCGGGATTTCCGAGGACGCCGCGAGCGCGCCGTGAATGCGTATCGCATAGCTGCGCGGGGGAAGCGCGATCGACGTGTTGAGCTTGATGTCCGGAATGACGAAGCCGAAGCCGGTCGCGAATTTGCGCCTGATTCTCGCGACGCGTTGGGAAATATCGGCGTGCGACGGCATGATGCGGGCGGCAAGCTGTTGCCCGATCGAAAGCTCGATGTCGATCGGGCGCAAATGCTCCTTGATCGAGCTGCGTTGCGATTCGTCGACGGCTTGCCTGGCGGCGGCTTCGCGCGCGGCTTCCAGTCCGGCGACGCGCGCGAGATGGCGCGGGATCGCATAGCCTGTGAAGCCGAGCAATGCGCCAAGCGTCGCAAACGGCAGCATCGGCAGTCCGGGAACGATCGCGAGCAGCCCCATGAGCGATCCTGCGACGAAGAGCGCGCGCGGATGGCGGCCGAGCTGGCCGAGCACGGCCTGATCGGCCGATCCGCGCGTTCCGCCCTTGGAGACGAGAAGTCCCGCCGACAGCGAGACGATCAGCGCCGGGATCTGCGAAACGAGGCCGTCGCCGACAGAAAGCTTCGTATATACGTTCGTCGCGTCGCCGAGCGACATGCCGTAGCGCGTGACGCCGATCAGAATGCCGCCGATGATGTTGACGGCCAGAATGATCATGCCCGCGACGGCGTCGCCGCGCACGAATTTCGACGCGCCGTCCATGGATCCGTAGAACGCGCTTTCCTCCTCGAGTTCGCGCCTGCGCGCCTGCGCGGCGCGTTCATCGATCAGGCCGGCGGAAAGATCGGCGTCGATCGCCATCTGCTTTCCGGGGATGGCGTCGAGCGTGAAGCGCGCGCCCACTTCGGCGATTCGGGTCGCACCCTTGGTGATGACGAGGAAGTTCACGGTGATGAGAATCGCGAATACGGTAATGCCGATGACGAAATCGCCGCCCATCACGAGGCGCGAAAAGCCGCCAATCACATAGCCTGCCGCCGTCACGCCCTCCGATCCGTGCGACAGGATCAGCCGCGCCGTCGCAATGTTCAAGGACAGGCGCAGCATCGTCGAGACGAGCAGAACGGTCGGAAACGCGGAAAGTTCGAGCGGTTTCTCGATCCACAATGCGACCATGAGAATCAAGAACGCCAGCGCAATCGAGATCGCAAGTCCGAGATCGATGACGAGCGGCGGCGCCGGCAGAAAGAACAAGGCCAGAATGACGACAATGCCGGACGCGAAGGCGAGGTCGTAGGACCGCGGCGCCTCCGCCGGGGGCGCGGCTTGGGCGGGGGCGGCGCGGGACACCATTCGGTCAGTTCGCCCCGGGGTTTGCAGGATGTTCGCGCAATGCGTTCGAAATCTCCAGAAACGCGTCGGCGCTCCTGGCGTCGTGCGCGCCTTGAGCGAGGGCTGCGTAAAGAACCGGCGTCAACCTGACGGCGATGTCGAGTTCTTCGTCGGCGCCGGGTTGATAGCCGCCGATCGCGCGCAGATCGCGACTGTCTTCGAAACGCGCGATCATCGACCGCAGCTTGACGACGAGATCGTTCTGGCTCGCCGTCCAGACCCGATCCGCAAGTCGGGAGATCGAGGACAGGAGGTTGATTGCGGGAAAGCGCCCCTGTTCGACGATCGCGCGATCCAGAACGATATGCCCGTCGAGCGTGCCGCGAATGGAATCGGCGACCGGATCGTTGTGATCGTCTCCATCGACCAGAACCGAGAACAGGCCTGTGATGGAGCCCGCGCCTTCCGCGCCGGGCCCCGCGCGTTCCAGCAGCTTCGGCAGATCGGCGAAGACGCTTGGTGGAAAGCCGCGTGCGACGGCCGGCTCTCCGGCGGCGATCGCCACCTCGCGCGACGCCTGGGCGAAACGCGTTATCGAATCGAGGATCAGGAGGACGCGACGCCCGCGGTCGCGGAACCATTCAGCGACTGTCATCGCGGCGAGCGCGGCGCGACGGCGCATGACCGCCGATTCATCGCTCGTCGAAGCGACGATGACGGATTTGGCGCGGCGCTGGCCGAGAATGTCTTCGGCGAATTCGCGCAACTCGCGTCCGCGTTCGCCGACAAGCCCTATGACGATTTCGTCGAACTGATCGGCGCCTGCGATCATGCCGAGCAACGTCGATTTTCCGACGCCGGATCCCGCGAACACGCCGATGCGCTGACCGAAACAGACGGGCGTGAAAAGATCTATCGCACGCACGCCGGTGCGCACCGGCGTAGAGACGCGCTGACGGCGCAGTGCGGCGGGCGGCGGGCGATGAAGGCAGGCCGGCGACGGCCCGGCAGGGAGAGGCGGGCCGCCGTCGATCGGCATGCCGAGAGCGTTGACGATGCGCCCGCGCCATTGCTCGCCAGGCTCCAGAGATCCGGGCCCTTGACAAAAAATCGTCGCGCCGAGCCGCATTGCGGCGTCGAAATATGGTTTGACCAGCGCAGACGTCTCGTCGGCATGCACGACTTCGCCGAACGGCGCGCAGCCGGCTTCCGCGAGTTGATCGCCCAAAGCGACGTTCCGTCCGAGACCGGCGACCCTCAGATATCCGGCGCCGGTTTCGACAATACGGCCGCCGAATCTTACGGATGCGCCCCTTGCGCGGTGAAGGCGCACGGCGCGCAGGAGCAGATCGAGCCCGCTATCTAGGTCGGGCGGCGTCCAATCCATCAGGACCCGCCAAGCGTTTTGATCGCGTCGCGGGCGCTGGCGTCCTGCATATCGAGCGAGGCCGCGATATTCTCGAATGTTCTCTGGATCTGAATGAGTCGCGTCAATTCGCGAACGGGATCGACGTTGCTTTGTTCGAGGAAGCCTTGCGCGACGCCGTTGCTGGAGAATTCCAGCGGCGGGCCTGGCGGCTTGTCGCTTCGAACCGCCGAATTGTCGTAACGGCTGAGCGTCGCGCCTGGATCCATGACGAACAAACCTACTGCGCCGGCTTGCCGTCCGCTTTGCGAAACGACCCCGTCCGCAGCGACGGTGACGGGGCCGCCGTTTGGATCGAGGAGCATCGGCGCGCCGCTGGCGTCGAGGACGCCGTAGCCGTTCACCGAGCGCAACTCGCCGGTGGACGCGATCTCAAAGCGGCCGTCGCGCGTGTAGACCGGGCCATCCGGCGACATGAGTCCGAACCAGCCCGCGCCCTTGACGGCGAGATCGAGCGGGTTGCCCGTCTTGATAAGGGCGCCGTTCGCTTGGGAAATGTAGTCCTGACCCGCATCCGGGAATGCGACGCCCGTACTTCCGTTGCTGGCGACGGCCGTCTCGAAACGCACCCCTTCGGCCCTGAAGCCGATCGTCGTTCCATTTGCTACGTTATGGGCGACCGACGAGAGACGGCGGTCCAGCGCAGTCAGCGCGGCGGCGCCGACATAGAAAGATGAATGCATGCGACCAGCCGGTTCGACGCGAGGCCTGGTTGAGGGTGCGCGAGGAATGTCGAACCGCCGCCTTGCACGAAACTGGCCATATTGCTGCAAGTCTCGGGCAAGCCTCGACTTCGATGTTCGCCCGCGTCATGCAGCGGAGACGCAGATTTGAATTTCGCCATCGGTCTGATCGTCGCTCTCGGTTCGATACTCGGCGGATATGCTGCGCTTGGCGGCCACCTGATCGTGATCTGGCAACCCTGGGAGTTCGTGATCATTTTCGGCTCGGCGCTCGGCACGTTCGTAATCGCCAATCAAACCAAGACGATCAAGGATACAGCCAAAGCGATCGGCGAAGCCGTGCTCGACCGCAACCCGAAGAACCGCGACTATCTCGACGTACTCGGCGTTCTGCACGCGCTCATGCGGGAATTGCGCACGAAGTCGCGCGCGGAAGCGGAAGCGCATGTCGATGCGCCGGAAGAATCGCCGATCTTCCAGGCGTTTCCGCAGATATTGTCGAAGAAGGAACTCACCGCGTTCATTTGCGATTATTGCCGTCTGATCATCATCGGCAACGCGCGCACGCACGAGATCGAGGCGCTGATGGACGAGGAGCTTCACACGATCGCCAAGGACAAGCTGAAACCCTATCAGGCTTTATCGGCGGTCGCCGAGGCGCTCCCGGCGCTCGGCATCGTCGCGGCCGTGCTCGGCGTCATCAAGGCGATGGGCGCGCTCGATCAATCGCCCGAGGTTCTCGGCCATCTGATCGGCGCCGCGCTGGTCGGCACTTTCGCCGGCATCTTCATATCCTACGGCGTCGTGACGCCGCTTGGCGCAAAAATCAAGAGCACGCGCGAAAAGCAGCAACGCGTGTACATCATCGTCAAGCAGACCCTGCTCGCCTTCATGAACGGCGCCATGCCGCAGATAGCGGTCGAACATGGCCGAAAGACCATTCCGTCCTCGGAGCGGCCGACGATCGACGATGTCGAGAGCGAGACGGCCGGCGCGAAAGCGGCGTGACGATGAGAGATGCGACTTGCCGCAGATTGGGGCTTGACGATTGGCGAAACCTAGTGCGCCCGAGGCGCGCCGGCGCTTTTGAGGGCGACGCGCGCAATCTGAAAGCGCTCGGCCGGCATGTCGATGGCGCGTTGCTGAAGATGCTGGGGCTCGAAACCGCCTCGAGCATCGCCGTCGCGGCGAAGCCGCAGGACGCCGATCCCGGCGCAGAATTCGCCGTCGCGTCATACAAGACGACCAGGTTCGAGGGGCCGGTTCTGATCTACATGAAGCTTGCGGACGCGCGTCTGCTTGCGGGCGCGATGTGCGGGGGCAACGTCGGACGAATTGAAGAGGGCGCAGGAGAAGCGCTCGGCGCGATCGAGCGCGGACTCGTATTCCGGATGGCCGACGAACTTGCCGACGCATTGCCCGAAACGTTCAAGGGGGCAGGATTGCAGCCGTTCGCGCTTGCGCGGGACGAGACGTGGACGGGCGGCCTCACTGACAATCCAGTCGCCTCCGATCTTGTTCTGGGATGCGCGGTCGGCATCGGCGACAGCGCGGCGCAGCTGCACTTCGGCGTGACGCGGGACATGTACGCCGAGCTGAGCGCCGAGCCGTCCGGCGCGAAAGTCGCGCCGCGCGCCGATGGAAACTGGCGCGCCGGCCTCGAACGGGCGATCGCTGCGACGACCATCAGGCTATCGGCCTTCATCGACGAACCAGGCCTGTCGTTCGGCGATCTCGAAGGGATTCGAGAAGGCCGAACGTTCCGGCTCAACGTCGCGACGCACGCGCCGATCACGCTCGGCGCTTGCGCCGGCGCGCTGCACCGATGCGTTCTGGGACAGAGCGGCGGCCGATACACGCTGCAAATCTCGGCAAGGGAAGCGGCCGATGCGGCGACCCCCGTCGCGTTTGGAGGCGAATGCCGCTTCGATCACAAAGGAAACGCAATGGATGCGAATTCGGAAGCCGCCCCCGGCGCGCGGATCAACCTGAACGCCGCGCCGATCGCGCGCATTCCGCTGACCATGCAAATCGTACTTGGTTCGACGCAAATGACCGTCCGCGAAATGGCGCAACTCGAGCCCGGCGCCGTCATCCCGCTCGATCGCAAGGTCGGCGAACCCGTCGAAATTCTGATCAACGGGCGCGTGATAGCGCTCGGCGATATCGCGGTGACCGAAGGCGACGACCCGAGATTTGCGGTCTCGATCACGCAGCTCGTCGCAACCGAATGACGGGGACCGCGTCTTGACGGTTCAGGCGGAGAGGCGGTCCGGTCAGGAAAGAAGACGGCTCAGCGGCGCGCATCGCGCGGCAGCCTTGCTGTTGACCATGGGGCAGGACAGCGCTTCGCGTCTGTTGAAGCACCTCGAAACCGATGACGTGCGCCAGATCATGAAGGCGGCGGCGACGCTCGGCATCGTCGATGCGCAGGCCATCGCCGGCATTATCGACCAGTTCGTGTCCGAGCTCGCCGAGGGCCCGAAGCTGATCGGCGACGTCGCGCAGGCGCAGGCGCTGGGCGCATCGTCGCTCTCGCCCGAAGAGGTTTCCGATATTATCACCTCGTTTTCGGAGCCTGCGAAAGTCGACGTCTGGGCGCAGTTTACAGGCTGCGCGGATACTCAGATCGTCGCCCTGGTCGAGGGCGAACGATCCGTGATCGCGGCAGTGTTGCTCGGAAAGCTCGATCCTGCGAGGGCGGCGAGCGTATGCGCAATGCTCGGAGAGAAGCAACGCGCCGACATCCTCTCGGGTCTCTATGCGATGCGTCCCTTGACGCCGTTCGCCGAGAATTGCCTCGAGCAAGCGCTCGAGCCTGTTCTCGCCGTGGCGCCGGCGGCGCAGGACGGCGAAAAGCCGGAGGTCAGGGTCGCAAGCATCGTAAACCGACTCGAGCCGGACGCGATCGAGTCGGTACTGAAGCTGATCGGCGAGAAAGAGCAGGCGCAGGCAGACGCGGTGCGGGGACTTATCTTCACATTCGACGATGTCGCCGCCCTTTCCGCGGAGGCGACCTCTGCACTGTTCGATCAGACGCCGACCGAGCGCGTCATCCTCGCCTTGCAGGGCGCGGAGCCCGCCATTGTCGAAAAGGTGCTCGGCTGTCTCGGCGCGAGAGCGCGACGAATGGTCGAATCGGAACTGGCGAGCGGACAGGCCGCAGTCGCGCGGGACGTGTCGGCGGCGCGAAGGTTCATCGCCGAAACGGCGCTCAAACTCGCGCAGGCGGGAACCATCGAGTTGCCCGGAGCCAAACCGCAGCAACCGCACGCGTAAGCCCTTTCCGCCATGTCGGACGAATCGCAGGACGACAAGACCGAGGAGCCGACAGAAAAGCGGCTGCGCGACGCTCTCGACAAGGGCGACGCCGCGCATTCGCGCGACCTTGCAGCCGCTCTGGCCCTCGTCGGCATAGCGATTTCCATACATGTGATTTGGTCGGCGCGGATCGCGCCGGGCGCGATAGCGTTGAGGAATATGCTCGAACAGGCCGGCGACGCCAGGATCAAGAACGCTCGCGATGCGGCCTATCTGTCCGGCGCGATCGCGCGGATCGCGGGCGAAACGCTGTGGCCGATATTCGGCGTCTTGTTCGCGCTCGCGCTTGCCGGACGGGTCGCGCAGGGCGGCCTGCGGCTCGTCGCCAGCCGCATATCTCCCGACTGGTCCCGCCTGTCGCCGGCAAAGGGATTGCGCCGCATGATCGGCCCGCGGCCGGCGCTCGAATTTCTGAAATCCGCGGGCAAGCTCATCGCGCTCGTCGGTCTCGTCGCCGCGATGCTCGTGGCAGCGCGTACGGATCTCACCGATATGCAAGCGACCGCGCCGCTCGTCTCGATGTCGGGCATCGGAACGGACGCGGGCCGGATACTGGGAGCGGTCGCATTCGTCGCGCTTCTTTTCGGGGCGGCCGATTATGTAATGGCTCGGCGCGCCTGGCGCAGGAACCTCAAAATGACGCGCCAGGAAGTGAAGCAGCAGATGCGGGAGAGCGAAGGCGACCCTCTGGTCAAATCGAGACTCCGGGCGATCCTGCGCGAGCGCGCAAGACGGCGGATGCTGAACGATGTCCGAAGGGCGACCGTCGTCGTCGTCAATCCGACGCACTACGCCATCGCCTTGCGCTACGTACGCGAGGAGGGCGGCGCGCCGCTCGTCGTCGCCAAGGGCCGGGAACTCGTGGCCGCGCGGATTCGCGAGAAAGCAGAGGAATTGCAGATTCCGGTCGTCGAAAACCCGACACTCGTGCGAAGCATGTACGACGTGGTCGATATCGGTCGAATGATCCCGCCCGACTATTACAAGGCCGTCGCCGAGATCATCAACGCCTTGACCCGCCGCGGCGTCCGCGCGCCGCAGGCCGCACCTCGACCGCGATAGCATTGCGCTCCTAGCGGTCAGCCTCGCGAAAGTCGCCGCGCTCTATCTTCGCGGCGAGGGGAGCGGCCCGTGATTGGACTTACACTCGACGATCTAGCTACGCGCCAGGCCGGCTGGCTGGAGGCTCGCCTCAACGCGATATCGCAGAACATCGCAAATTCCGATACGCCCGGATATCTCGCGAAAGACGTCAAACCTTTCACGGAATCGCTTGAAAACAACGCGTTTCAAATGACGGCGACGTCGCCGCTTCACATCGGCCGCGCGCAAACGTCATCCTTCGCGATACGCCTGCGAGACGTTCCTACAGCGGACGCCGCGCTCTCGGGAAACACTGTAAGCGTCGATCAGGAATTCGTGAGAGCGAACGAGGTGCGTAACGCCTATGGCCTCAATACGTCGATCGTCAGGGCGTTCAACCGAATGATCATGAACAGTCTGAAGGGCTGACGCATGCTCGACGCGCTGCAAGCAAGCATGCGAGTCGCCGGTTCGGCGCTCGAGGCGCAATCCATTCGAATGCGGGTCGTCTCCGAAAATATCGCCAATGCGCAGTCGACGGGCGCCGCGCCGGGCGAGGACCCCTATGTGCGCAAAACGGTTACTTTCGGCTCGGAACTCGATCGGGCGGCTCGTGCGGAAATGGTCGCCGTCAAGCGAATCGGCGTCGACGCAGCGCCCTTCCGCATTGTCAGCGACCCCGGCAATCCGGCCGCCGACGCGAAGGGCAATGTGAAGCTTCCGAACGTCGACCCCTTGATCGAAGTCGCCGACCTCCGGGAATCAAATCGTGCGTATGAAGCCAATCTGCAAACCATCAAGGAAGCGAGAGACCTGTTCGCGATGACGATCGACCTTTTGAAATCCTGAGCCATGATCGACCCGATCTTTTCCATTACGCCGGCTCAGTCGGCCGCGGCGGCCGCGACCGAAGCCTCCGACGGCGACGGGGCCGATTTCTCATCGTTGATTTCGGGGGTCGTTGCGGACGTTTCCAATTCTCTCGGTGCGGCGGAGCGTCATTCGATCGAGGCGCTGCAAGGAAAGGGCGACGCGCGGCAGGTCGTCGATTCGATCATGCATGCCGAGCAGAGCCTTCAGACGGCGCTCGCGATCAGGGACAAACTCGTGTCCGCGTTCCAGGAAATTACCCGAATGACAATCTAGGATGCGTAGATGAGAGCTTTGGATATCGCCGCAACGGGGATGAGCGCGCAGCAGCTCAACGTCGAGGTCATCGCCAACAATATCGCGAATATCAACACGACGGCGTTCAAGCGCGCGCGCGCGGAATTCACCGATCTGCTCTACCAGACCGAGCGATTGCAGGGCGTTTCGAGCCGCGGCCGCGACGCGACGATCCCGGAAGGCGCCCAGATCGGCCTCGGCGTTCGCACCGCCGCGATCAGAAACCTCAACATACAGGGCGCGCTGACCAATACGGGAAACAGTCTCGATCTGGCGATCAGCGGCAAGGGCTGGTTCCAGGTCGTCGGCGCGGACGGACAAACCGTCTACACGCGCGATGGCGCCTTCAGCACCAATGCGACCGGACAGATCGTGACGGCGGACGGTTATACCGTCGTCCCGGCGATGCAGGTTCCCAACAATACGATCAGCGTGAATGTGAGCCAGTCCGGTCTCGTCACCGCTTCCGTCGCTGGACAGACCTCGCCGCAGCAGATCGGCCAGCTGACGCTCGCCAATTTTCCGAACGAGGCCGGGCTCGAGGCGCTGGGAAACAACCTCTTTCGCGAGACGGCAGCCTCCGGACAGCCGGCGACAGGCGCGCCGGCCGATACCGGCTTCGGCGTCGTCAACCAGGGATATCTCGAGGCCTCCAATGTGGATCCGGTCAAGGAAATCACCGATCTCATTTCCGCTCAGCGCGCCTATGAGATGAATTCCAAGATCATCCAGGCGGCGGACGACATGTCGAGCGTCATCACGAAGAATATCAGATGAGGATCATGCGTCTCAGCGCAATCACGCTCGCGCTCGTCGGCGCCGCAACGATGGATGCGTCCAGTGTTGCAGCGCGCGGTCGCGTCCTCGTTCCCGTGGCGACAATCTATCCAGGCGAAGTGGTCCGGCCCGATCAACTTCGCGAGGCGGATAGCGCCGGCGACGGCGACGCCTACGTGTCCTCGCTCGACGACATTAAAGGGAAAGTCGCGCGAAGGACGCTGCTGGCGGGAAAGCCGATCCAGCGGGGTTGGACGGACGCTCCGATCGATGTCGCGAACGGAGCTGCCGTGACGCTCGTCTACGAGCAACCCGGCCTCGTCATCCGAACGGTCGGCCAGGCGCTGCAATCGGGCAGGGTCGGAGACAGTATCCGCGCTCGAAATTCCGACAGCGGCCTCGTCGTGCTGGGGATCGTGCGGGCAGACCTGTCTATCTGGATCGCCCGGTGACGCGGCGGTTGATCGTTTGCCTTGTCGCGATGATGCAGGGCGCCGTCGCCAGCGCCGCAGTGCGCATCAAGGACGTAACCAGCATTCGCGGCATGCGCGAAAATCAATTGATCGGGTACGGACTCGTCGTCGGCCTCCAGGGGTCGGGAGACACATTGCGCAATACGGCGTTCACGGAGCAGGCGCTTCAATCGATGCTCGATCGCATGGGCGTCGCCGTAAAGTCCGGCGTCATGCGCACGCGCAACGTGGCCGCTGTGATGGTCACCGCGGAGGCGCCGCCATTCACGAGCGTCGGCTCGCGAATCGACGTCACTGTCTCTTCGCTGGGCGACGCCAATTCCCTCATGGGCGGCACATTGATCATGACGCCGCTCGCCGGGCCGAACGGGGCGACCTACGCCTCGGCGCAAGGGCCCGTTTCGGTCACTGGCTTCGCGGAGAATGGACGTTCGGCCAGCGCCGTGCAGGGCGTACCGACCGCGGGCCGGATCGTCGACGGCGCAATGATCGAACGAAAATTGCCGGAACCGATCGTCTCGGCGGATGCGATCGAACTTGAGTTGCGAAATGCGGATTTCCGCACCGCCGTGCGAATCGTCGACGCAATCAACAGGTTTGCCGAACAGAGATATCGAAGCCGCGCCGCAGCCGAGAGCGATAGCCGCGCGGTTCTCGTGCGCTGCCCGCGCTCCGTCGGCGCGACACGGTTTCTCGCCGAAATCGGCGATCTTCTCATCGAGCCGGACGCGCCGGCGAAAATCGTGCTGGACGCCCGCTCGGGAACGATCGTCATCGGAGCCGACGTGCAGATTTCGACGGTCGCCGTCACGCACGGAACGCTGTCGGTTCGAATCTCCGAGACGCCCAACGTCTCGCAACCCGAACCGCTATCGGGCGGAAAGACCGTCGTTACCTCCAATACGAAAATCGAGGCCGCCCAAGATGGCGGCCAGCTCCAGCTGATGTCGGGCGCGAATTTGCGCGATCTGGTGCGGGGCCTGAACAGGATCGGCGTGAAGCCGGCGGGCATCATCTCCATTTTGCAAGCGATCAAATCCGCAGGCGCATTGCAGGCGGAAATCGTCGTCCAATGACCGGCAAGTTCGAAGCAAGCCGGCGATGCGACGCTGCGGGAATGTTCTGGTCCGTTTGCGCGCTTCGCCGCGCGCTCCGCCGCTCGGTCATACTCATTATCCCGGCGTGCCTCCTTGTCGCGTCACTATCGGGGCGCGGCGCCGTTGCACAGACGGGGACCGTCGCTGCGCGGGAGACGGGCGTCGCAACAGCCGGCGCCGGAGCGGCCAAATCGAGGAGCGCGCCGCTGCAACTCGGTATTCATGCTGCGGGGCAGGGCGCGCTGGTCAAACGTGCGTCTGTTGCAAAAAAGGCCGGGTTGAAGGGCAGCCTTCGCTCCGCCCGCGTTGTCGCGCACAGTCGGAGCAAAAGCGCAGCCCGGGCGGCGGCGGCCAACACTTCGTCTCCGATCGCGGGGCCGGGAGTCGCGAAAGCGCAAATGGCGCCTGCGATGGACCCCGGTAAACCGGAGCAGCCTTCCGCGAGCGGCGGCGCGCGTTCGCCGGACGACCTTGCGAACGTCGTAAAGACCTTTTGCGCGGTCAACGGACCGGCGGCGGTCGAAGCGCGGATAGCGTGGCAGAGCGCCGACCTGAAAGAGCTCGAAGCGCGCCTTGCGACAAAGAAGGAGGAGCTGGCGCGACAGATCGAGGATCTGCGTCAATGGATCGACAAGCGAAACGGTCTCCTCGCAAAAGCCTCGGATGAGGTCGTCGCGATCTACGCGCGGCTGAAATCGGACGCCGCCGCGCAGCAATTGTCCGCGATGCCCGAGGACGTGGCGGTCGGGATCATCTCCAGGCTTTCGCCAAAGAACGCCGGCGCCATATTCGACGAGATGGCGCCGGAGAAAGCTGCGCGGCTGGCCGCGGTTCTATCGACGCCGGCGCCGCCGCCGAAGAAAAGCGATGCAGGTTCATGAGAAGGCGCCTGGCCCTTGTTCTGGCTTGCGCGTTGGGCGGCTGTGCGGCGGACGTTCGAGATATCGGCCGCGCGCCTCATTTCACGGCTATAGGGTCGGGGCTTGCGGCGGATGCGCAACTTCCGCCGACGTTCGACGCACGCCCGTCGTCGCCGCCGCACACGTATTCGATGTGGAACGAGCGGGGAGGCGACCTGTTCAAAGACGCGCGCGCCGCGTCGGTCGGAGACCTCATAACCATCGTCATTTCGATCGACGACAAGGCGAGCATCGGCAATGCGACGTCGCGCGAGCGCGACGCAACCTTCACCAATGCGTTCGATGCGGCGATCACGTCGCCCTATGCATCGGGCAAGGGGTCCGCCTCCGCAGACGCCAACACCAGATCGATTTCGAAAGGCACAGGCACGATCGACAGATCAGAGAAGATTCAATTGTCTGTCGCCGCCGTTGTGACGGAAGTCCTGCCGAACGGAAATCTCATGATCAGCGGCTCGCAGGAAGTCCGCGTGAATTTCGAGTTGCGCGAACTGACGGTCGCGGGAATCGTTCGTCCGCGCGATGTGAGCCGCGACAATACGATCGGCTACGACAAGATTGCCGAAGCGCGAATCTCGTATGGCGGCAGAGGACGCATCACGGAGGTGCAGCAGCCTGCTCTCGTTCATCAGGTTATCGATCTCTTGAAACCATTCTAGGACGCGAAGTTGAAGGCGGGGCTCCTTCTGACGGTAGCAGGCGTCGGGCTTATGTCCGGCTCGCTCGGCGCAGCCTATGGCCTTTACATGTCGCGGTCGCTCGGCGCGCCGACGTCGCCCGCAACGGAAGTTCACGCCGCCGCGGTCCCAACAGGCGTCAAGGCCGCCACGCCCGTGCGCGAACTGAAACCGATCGTCGTCAATCTCGCACAGCCGCAGAACGCATGGGTGCGGCTCGAGGCGAGCCTGGTCTTCGATCCCGCGGCTGCGCCGCCATCCGACGTCGTCGTTCCGCAGATCGAGGGGGATTTCGCCGCGTTCCTTCGGACGTTGAGCGCGCATCAGCTCGAAGGCGCGGCAGGCCTGCAGATGTTGCGCCAGGAGCTCGAAGAGCGCGCCCAGACGCGAAGCAAGGGCAGCGTACGCTCGGTCATCATCCAGACTCTCGTCATTCAGTAGGATCAACTCATGAGCGCGAACCTGCCGATGCTGGCTCTGATCGCCGACGCCGGGGGTCAGTCCGTCGCGACAGATATTCAGAGCGCGATCGCAGGCGCGTCGTCGTCGGGACGGATCGTCCAGATGGTCGCGTTGCTGTCGGTTTTGTCGATCGCGCCGAGCATCCTGATCATGACGACGAGCTTCACGCGCGTGATCGTGGCCCTGTCGTTCCTGCGCTCGGGGCTCGGAATGCAAAGCACGCCGGCCAACCTCTTGATGACGAGCCTCGCCCTGTTCATGACCTATTTCATCATGGCGCCGACGTTCGAGCGGGCCTGGACGGACGGCGTCGCGCCGCTCGTCGAAAGCAGGATTACCGATAGGGAAGCAATCGACAGAATCGTCCAGCCGTTTCGCGCGTTCATGAGCAGGAACGTGCGAGACAAGGATCTCTTGCTGTTCGAACAGCTTGCATCGAAATCGCAGGAGACTGCAGCGGCCGACACGGTCGAGCTCAGGATCCTCGTGCCGGCGTTCATGATTTCCGAATTGCGTCGCGGGTTCGAGATCGGGTTCATGATCGCGTTGCCGTTTCTGGTGATCGATCTTGTCGTCGCGACAATCACGATGTCGATGGGAATGATGATGCTGCCGCCATCCGTCATCGCGCTTCCCGTAAAGGTTTTGTTTTTCGTACTGATCGATGGCTGGAGCCTTCTTGTCGGAAGTATCGTTAGGTCATATGGCGCGAGTTAGCGTTTGAGTAATGTCTCCAACATAGTCTGCGTTTAACGACGGGTTGGGCGAGCGATGATGTGTCGGGCCCAAAGGCATGAAGCCGCCCCAATCGAGCCGGTCTCCGGCATGTCCCGAAATCATCGAAAGCAGTCAAAAGGGACAATGCATGTCTTCTATCCTCACGAACGCGTCGGCGATCACCGCCCTCCAGAACCTCGCCAATACGCAGAAGATGCTTCAGCAGACGCAGAACGAAATCTCGACCGGCCTGAAGGTGTCGAGCGCTGCGGACAACGCCAGCTATTGGTCGATCGCGACGACGATGAAGTCGGATCAGGGCGCGCTGTCGGCGATCTCGACCTCGCTCGGCACCAGCTCCGCGATGCTCAATAACGCGAATTCGGCGATTACGAGCACGATCAGCGTGATGAACCAGATCAAGGACGATCTGGTGTCCGCCACGCAGCCGGGCGCCGACCTCAACAAGATCGGCACCGATATCACGCAGGCCGAATCGCAGCTGAAATCGATCGTGCAAGGCGCCGGCTTCGACGGTCTGAACATGCTCGACGGCTCAAATTCGACGTTGAATCTGTCTGCATCGTTCGAGCGCAGCGCGACGGGCGCGACTTCGGTCGGAACGATCGCCGTCTCGACGCAGGCTTTGATCGGACTCGCCACCGGCACCACCGGCACGGGAATTCTCGAAGGCGGAACCGGCTCGGCTACCGGAACCGGAACTGATTTCACGAGCACAACGATCACGTCGGCGACCACGAGCGCGCAGCTTACGACCATGATCTCCGACGCAGACAATACGTTCGCCAACCTGCAGACTTATGCGTCGAATCTCGGATCGACACAGACACGCGTCGGCTTGCAGCAGACGTTCATTTCGAATCTGTCCGATGCAATGTCGAACGGCGTAAGCTCGTTGGTGGACGCCGACATGAACAAGGCGTCGACCAAGCTGCAGGCGCTGCAGACGCAGCAGCAGCTCGGCGTTCAGTCTCTGTCGATCGCCAATCAGAACACGCAGCTCATCCTCAAGCTGTTCGGCGGCTAGAACGCCCGACGGCGTCGCGACGGCGGGCGCTGTCGCGACGTTCGTTGCAATTCTCACGCAAGCTTCGACACTCAAAGTGATGAAAGGACAATCATGGCGCTGATATGCCTTTCATCGAAGAAGCAAAGAAGGCGGTCGGCGGCATAGCTGCGCTCGGCGCGCGACGGATTCTCGTATTCGTCGGAGCGGGACTGTTTCTTGCTTCCGCGATCCTAGGCGCGGCGTATTATCTCAACCGGCCCCAGTTCGAAACGCTGTATGCCGGGCTCGACGCCCAGGACAGCAATCGAATAGCAGCGGCGCTCCACGAACTCAACATCAATTTCGACACGAGCACGGATGGCGGCGTCATCTATGTCGAGAACGGCGCCGGCGCCAAAACCCGCATGGTGCTGGCGGAGCGTGGGTTGCCGAAGGCGAGTTCGGCAGGCTACGAGCTGTTCGACAAGTTGGGGTCGCTCGGCCTCACGTCGTTCATGCAGGAAATCACGAAAAATCGCGCGATCGAGGGCGAGTTGACGCGAAGCATTCTGACCCTCGAGGGCGTGAGAACCGCCCGCGTGCATCTCGCCGCCGTCGAAGATGGATTGCTGCGAAATAGAAGACAAGCTCCGTCGGCCTCGGTCGTCATCGCGCTTTCCGGCGGCGACGATCCGACGATTGCGCGCGCAATACGGCACCTGGTGGCGGCTGCTGTGCCCGGCATGACTACAGAAGCCGTCACCGTCGTGTCCGCGGACGGCTCCGTCATGACGTCGGGCGGCGAGGAGAGCGCCTTCGGAGCCGCCAATTCTGCTGGAGTCGAGAAGTCGGTGTCCGACAGCTTGCAGGCGAATATCAGGCGGACTTTGACGCCTATGCTTGGCGTACACCATTTCAATGTGAGCGTCGTGGCGCGAATTAATACGGATGTGCGTCAGACGAACGAGACGATTTACAATCCGGACGGAAAGGTCGAACGGTCCGTTCGCATCGTCAAAGAAAATCAGGCGTCGCAGAACGCGACGTCACAACAAGCGACTTCGGTCGAGCGGAATATTCCGTCCGATCGCGTGGGCGGTGAAGGTAAATCGTCGAAGGAGGACAATCAGAAGAAGGAGGAGACGACGAATTATGAAGTGTCGTCGAAATCCACGGCGACCAAATCCGGCGGATACGCGATCGAGAAAATGTCCGTAGCGATCGTCGTTGATCATGCGGCGCTCACCGGAAGCGACGGGAAGCAAATCGATGAATCCGCCCGTTCGAAGAAACTGAAGGAAATCGAAGAAATTGCCGCCCTTGCGGCCGGCTTCTCGAAGGAGCGCGGCGATCAGATCAAGGTTGTCGCCTCCGATTTCGTAGCGATCGATGAGCCGCAGGCAAACTCGGGGGTCGGATTCGTCGAGCTAATTGCGCGTCAGGCCGGATCAATTTTCAATGGGCTCGCCCTGATCGCCGTTGCAGGCCTGGTCACTCTCTTCGGGTTCAGGCCGGTCGCAAATCAGTTGATCGCGCGGTCGTTGGAGACCCGCGTCCTCGAGGAAACAGGCCATACGCAATCCGCGCTCGAGGCCCCGAAGCCTGCGCAAGACGTCGAGATGGAGCCTGCGCCGGCTCTGGGGGGCCGTCGGCTCGGGCAAAAGCGGCTGGAACATATTGTAGAGCAAGACGAAGCCCAGGTCGCCGCGATCATCAAGCAATGGGTTCGTGATGGAGAAGGCGGGTGATGTCGACGACGTTGATGCGCCACTTGCCGGTCATCTCTGTCAGGACCGAGGCGAGCTGCGGCGCGCCGGAACCGACGCTCGATGCGCTTTTGGCGCAGGCGCGCGAAGAGGGGGAAAAGCGTGGAGACGCGCTCGCTCGGCAGGCCTGCGAGGCCCAAATGGAGGCCTTGCGACAATCGCTCGAAGACGGGTTCGAACTGGAACGCGCGGATTGGAACGAAAAACGCCATGACCAATTGCGCGCGATGGTCGATGACGGGCTGGTCGCAATGTACAGGGCGCTGTCTGCAAAGTTGGCCGAGCTTGCGACGCCGGTTCTTCTGTCCGCCGAGCGCGATCGCGATCTGAGCGCATTCATCGCAACGGTGCGGTCTGTCGTAGAGGAGAACGAGGCGCTGCACTTGACGCTCTCCGGCTATGGGGCGGACGTCGCCGCCGTCGCTGCGGCGTTTGGCGACAGAGGCGTTTCGACGAGCGCCGAGCCGGCGGGCGCCGCGTATGTCGAAGCGCGTATTGGTCAAAGCGCGGCGCGCGTCGATCTGGATGCGCTGCCCGATCTCATTGCGGCCATGTCTCATGAAAAATGAAGGTTCCGAAGAACCGGTCCATGAGATCGTCCTTATTCGCCGGCGCGGCGATTCGGATCATGACGATGCGCACGGCGGGGTCTGGAAGGTCGCATTCGCCGATTTCATGACGGCGATGATGGCTTTCTTTCTGGTGTTGTGGATCGTCAATTCGACGTCGAAGGAGACGCGCGTGACGGTCGCGCGCTATTTCAATCCGGTCAAGCTTCAGGAAGCGACGCCCGTCAAGCGCGGCATGGACGATCCGAAGGAAAGCTTTTCCGAGGGCGAAGCCGATGAAAAGCATCAAAAGGAGGGCGCGAGCAAAGAAAAGAGCGCCCCGTCCTCCAAGCCCGATTCAAGAGGCCATTCCGCCGAACAGAAGGACGCTGGGAAACCGGCGCCCCGGCAATCGGACGCCAGGGCCGGCTTTCGCGACCCTTTCGCCCATGAAGCGTCCGAAAGCAAAGCGTCATCGGACGAATCGGACGCGGCGAGCGAGGCCGCAGGCCCCACGAATACCTCGTCCGGCGGAGCCGCTTCGGCGAAGGATGCGGCGGAAATACGCGCGGAACTCGCTAAATCGCTGGGGCAGGAGTTCGAAAAGCTGGGCGCAGCGCTTGCGGTGAGCGTCGAAGGCGACGGCGTGTTGATCAGTCTGACGGACAGCGCCGATTTCGGCATGTTCGCCGTTGGATCGGCCGTGCCGGAGCCGCGTCTCTCGCGCACGCTCGCAGCCATCGCCACGGCGCTCAAGTCACGGCCGGGCGGGCTCGTCATTCGAGGCCATACAGACGCGCGGCCTTATCGGGCGGGCGGCGCGGACAATTGGCAGTTATCGGCCTCGCGCGCGCAAGCGGCCCGCAGCGCCCTCATCGCTGCGGGAGTCGACGATGCGCGCATCGAGCGGATCGAGGGATATGCCGATCACAAGCTGAAGAGTCCAAACGCGCCGGAGGCCGCGGAGAACCGCAGGATCGAAATTCTCCTGCGCGGGAAACGGGCATGATCCGCGCATGTTTCTTCGCTGTCGGCATTTGTGCGCTATGCGCGTCGCCGGTTGCGGCCGCTGCAAGCAGGCCGCCGCGTGAAATCATTTCGGATCTGATGCGGGTTCAGGACGACTTTCGCCGAACGCCCTCTGAAGCATCGAGCGCGCGTCTCGCGCTCGAGCGCGAATTGCAGGCGAGCGGCGGACATGCGGAAGCGTGGAAAGACCGGGTCGACCGTGACGCTCTGGCGATCTATCTGTTGCGCGGCGGCGTCAAATTCACCGCATGGTCGTTTGCTGCGAACGCGGCGTCGCCCGATGAGCAAGCCCTGCTGCGCGGCGCGATCGCGCTGGCGGAGAACAAGCCGGCGGATGCAAGGCGATTTCTCGAGCCGCTCGACCCGCTGTCGGCGCCGCCGGGCGTCGCCGGTCCACTCGCGCTGGCAAGGGCCCGGCTGTGGCAGAAAGGCGACAGCGCTGATCAGTCGTATCTGTTGCGTCTCGCGAGACTGCTCGAGCCCGGCGGCCTCGTCGAGGAAACCGCGCTGAGGCAGGAAATCTTTCTTGCGACGGAGCAAAACGACGTCGACAGGTTCATCGACCTGTCGCGCCGTTACGCCAACCGCTTTCAACAATCGACCTATGCGTCGAATTTTCTGTCGCGTTTCGAAAGCTACTACGTTCGCGCGTGGATCGCGGCAAACGACGCAGATCGCGAGCGGATCGATCGTGTGCTCGATCAGTTCTCGGCGCACGATCAGACGGAGCTTCGCTTGTCACTGGGGCGAGAAGCCTTGTTGTCGGGCGATCTGGAGGGCGCGCGCACCGCCGTGTCCCGCGTCGGAAATATCGAGGGCCTGGCAGCGCAGGAGGCCGCACGATCGCGGCTGTACGAACTTGTGCCGGGCATTTTCGGCGCCGGACGGCAGGATATCCTCGAAAAGTTCGAAAAGATCGACACAGCCGCGCTGCCGCGCGAGGATATTGCGATCTTGAGTGCGGCCCGAAGCATCGCGGAGACGATTGGCGGGGCCGGCGCTGCGGCGCAGAGTGCGGCGCGACGCGAGGCCTATCCCGCCGCGGACGTCATTCGCGCCAGCCTTGCTGACGCCGATCGCGCGCTGGAGCAAGCGAAGTGAAAGCCCCCGCAATAGCGCAGGGCGGGACGCCGGACCGTCCCGGGCATCGCGATCGATCCGGCCGCGAAACGCCTTCGAGCGAAGCGCTGTTTGCGTCCTGTCTCGCAAACGACGCCGGCAAGTCGGCCGGGCATGACCAGGGGTCCCGAACGCCGGTCGACGCCGAGAGCGAAGAGGCGAAGGCGGCGGCAAACAGCTCCCACGCCGCAAAGGGCGATCAGTCGACAGGCACCCTGGCGGCATCCGCGTTTAACATCGCGGCGTTGCAAGCGTACATTCCCGACACGTTGGTTCAGAGCGCGCTCGCCGGGGAGAAGCAAGCATCTGGCCTCGACAGGGTGCGCTCGGCGACCCCGCATCTCCAGTCGGGCAGGCAAGACCAGGATGCTGTGGATGCGCGCGCCGCTGTTCGCGCGGCTGCGACCGGCATCGACGTTTCGTCGCACCTTCCGCCGGTCGATCCGCGTGCGCCGGTGGCGGCGACTGACGGAACTATGCCCAAATGCAACGAGGCTGCCGTCGCCTGCGGCGATGCGCATGCGGGCGGACTCGCGCACAAGGTCGATGCCGGCGATGCGCTCCTCCCGTTTCCGCCGTCATCTCAGCCCGATGCGCCAGCGCCTTCGGACGCGACGGACAAGGCCGCCGCAACGACGGAGCTGTCGCGCGCGCCGCCGCTTGCTGTCGAGACTGCGGCGACGGTCGGCGCGCGGCTGCACAACATCGTGCTCGAGATCGAGCCGGTGGACGGCAGTCCTCTGCGCGTCGATCTCAGATTCGCCGGCCAGGACGTTCGCGTCGCCATGACGATCGATCATGCCGCCTCGCCCGGAGAGGTCGCGGTCGAGAAAGAAAAAGTCGTCCGCATCCTGGGCGACGCCGGATTCGCAGTGACCGAACTCTCCGTGTCGTCGCGCACAGAAGAGGGCGCGCGCGATGGGTCGGCCCAGCCAGCGTTCGACGGCGCGAGCGCCGGCCAGAGCAACGCGCGACATCAGGACGAAAGGAACAAAGATCGTGAATCGCGCCAGCGGAATGCGATGCAGGGATCGTCGAGCGGGGCGCTCGATATGGGCCGTCGCGCTGGTTGGGTTGTGCTGTAGCAAGCCGGGCGTTGCGCAAGCGGATGCGGCCTCGTGCGAAGCGCAAATGGTTCTCGCATCGCGCAAATACGATGTCCCGCTCGGCGTGCTCTATGCGGTCGGTCTGACGGAGACGGGACGCAAGGGCTCGCTCGACGCCTTTGCAATGAACATCGACGGCCGACCGGTCTATCCGGGTTCTCTCGATGCGGCGCTTGCGACATACGATCGCGCAGCACGCGCCGGCGCGCGGCTGATCGACATCGGCTGCATGCAGATCAACCGCAAATTTCATGGCGCGCATTTCAAATCGGTGGCCGAAATGTTCGATCCTCCGCTCAATGTCGCCTACGCCGCGAGATTCCTGAAGGAATTGCGCGCGCGCGAACCGAGCTGGACGCTGGCTGTCGCGCGCTACCACGCCGGACCCAACAACAATCCGGCGCAGAAGCGTTACGTCTGCGCGGTCATCGCCAACATGGTCGCATCCGGGTTCGGCCAATGGACCGCGCCGGCGCGCGCCTTCTGTACGAGCCAATCTTCGGCCGGGGATCAATAATACTTTATATAAGATTACGTAACGTAATTCGATTACGTAATGTAATAGTATAAAATAATCCAAATATTTCTTGATAAGATATAAACTCGTGGTACATCTTGAAAATCATCTTTCCAGTTACCGAGTGCGTGCCGTGAGTTCATGAAGGACCTGCGAGAGGCGGCATCATGTTCATTTTTGTTGAGGCGCGGCGCGAGGTCGTCGACGCATTCGTCGGCCAGTTCGCCCGGGAGGGCGTCGTGCTCGCCGGGTTCGGCGGCGCGGATTTCCTCGACTGGCTCGACGGGGCGACCAAGTCGGAGCTGGCGGCGATCGAGGGCGTGCTGGTCGGCGAGGCGTTGGACCGAGGCGGACTTATCCGGACCATTCGCGCGCGGTGCCCGGCGGCAGTGCTCGCGCTCAACGATTTCAGTTCGCTGGATCAAACGCTCGACCTGTTTGCATGCGGCGTCGACGATGTCGTGCGCAAGCCGATGCATGTCCGCGAGATACTTGCGCGCGTCCGCGCGATCTGCTCGCGCGTGCGGGCGCCTGCGGGGCACATGAGCGTTGGCCCGATGCGGGTCTATTTCGATGGTCGCGATCCGGAAGTCGGCGGCGACAGCCTTCCCTTGCCGCGACGCGAACGTCGCATTCTGGAATTTCTGGCGCAGCACCGGGGGCGCCGGGTCACGAAGAGCCAGATTTTCCAATCGATCTATGGGCTGTTCGACGACGAGGTCGAGGAAAACGTGGTGGAGAGCCATGTGAGCAAACTGCGCAAGAAGCTGCGCAGCCGCATCGGCTACGACCCGATCGATTCGAAACGGTTTCTCGGATATTGCCTCGTCGACAAGGGCCAGCCGCAGGTCGAGACGGAAATCCTCGTCTCCCTTCGCGAAAGCGCAGCCGGCCTCTATGCCTGAACAGAATGGATGACGAGCAATGTCCATCTTCAACGCGATGATAACAAGCGTGTCGGGCATGACCGCTCAAGGAAATCGGCTTTCCACCTATGCGGAGAACATCGCGAATTCCAGTACGGTCGGGTACAAGGCGGCTTCGGCGCAATTCGAGACGATCCTCGGCGTGCAGGCGACCCATGCCTATTCCTCGGGCTCGGTCGCGACGACGGTGCGTTACGGAATCGATCAGCAGGGCGCGCTGACGGCGACCAGCAGTCCGACCGATCTCGCGATCAACGGCCAGGGATTCTTCGTCGTGGCCGATGGAAACGGCAACCCGCATCTGACTCGCGCAGGCTCGTTCGTCCTCGATAATTCCGGCCATCTCGTCAACACCGCAGGCTTCCGTTTGATGGGCGTTCAGTCGACCGACGGATCGTCGCCGACGACCGAAACAGGTTTCGGCGGATTGTCGGCAATCAAGATCGATACAGCGGGGCTTGCCGCAACGCCATCGACGACAGGCGCGTTCTCGATGAATCTTCCGAGCGGCGCATCTGCGGTCGCCGCCGCCAATCTCCCGTCCGTCAACGCGGCTTCCGCTCAACCGACGGCCAAGAGTTCGCTCGTCGCCTACGACAACCTCGGCACAGCGGTCAATCTCGACATCTATATGTCGAAGACGGGCGCCAACACCTGGGAAGCCGCAGCGTTCGACGCCTCCAAATCGACCGGCGGCGGATTTCCCTATAGCTCCGGACCGCTCGCGACAGCCACGCTCGGCTTCGATTCGACCAGCGGCGCGCTCACGACGCCGTCGCCTGGCGCGCTGTCGATTCCTGTTCCCGGAGGCCAGACCATGTCGCTCGACATCAGCGGGGCGACGCAGCTCGGCGCTTCGTTCTCGGTTTCGCAGGCGACCGTCAACGGCTCGGCGCCGAGCCAGTTCTCGAAACTCAAGGTTGCTGCAGACGGGACGATTTCGGCCGTGTACCAGAACGGACTGACCTTGCCGAAGTACAAGATTCCTCTCGCGACTGCGCCGAGCATCGACAATCTGACGCCGGAGACCGGAAACATCTACGACGTGTCCGTGGCGTCGGGCAATGTCATCGTCGGGGCGCCGAACTCCGGCGCGCTCGGATCGATCATGTCTTCGACGCTCGAAAATTCGACCGTCGATATCGCGTCGGAACTAACGGCGATGATCGAGACGCAAAGATCGTACACCGCGAATTCCAAGGCGTTTCAGATCGCTTCCGACGCGACCGACGTGCTCGTCAATCTGAAGGCCTGACGCTGCGCGTCCGTTCCGCCGTTCACTATCGCAATCGTAAGACGACCAGATGAGCCTGCAGACAGCATTATATGCGGCGCGGTCCGCACTCGCGGTAAATTCGACGCAAACGTCCACTGTTTCGCGCAACATCGCCGGGATCAACCAGTCTGGATATGCGCGCCGACTGGTTCTCGTCGAAACGAACGGGACTGAAGTCCAATCGGCCGGCGTCGATCGGGCGACGGACCTCGCTCTGCGCAACGCCATGCTTGCTGCGACATCCTCGTCCAGCGCCGATTCGGCAATAAACAGTGCGCTGACCTCGTTGCAGCAGAGCGTCGGCGACCCGTCGAGCGGGACGTCGCCCGCCAGTCTGATCAGCGGCCTGAACAGCGCGCTCGTGCAGGCGGCCGCCTCGCCGCAGAATCCGGCGAGCCTGGGCGCCGCTGTCGATGCAGCCAAGTCTCTTGCAGGCGCGCTCAATTCCGCGAGCGCGCAGGTGCAGTCGACGCGCACTCTGGCCGATGCGGCGATGTCGCAGTCCGTCTCGACGATCAACAGCCTGCTGCAGAAGTTCAGCGCGGCAAACAACTCCATCGTCGCGGGCGAAAAGTCGGGCGCGGACGTATCGGACGCGCTCGATCGCCGTGACGCGCTGTTGACCAGCCTCGCGCAACAGATCGGAATCAAGACCGTCTCCGGACCCGGCGGCGATACGGCGATCTATACCGACAATGGCGCAACGCTGTTTCAAGGCGGCGCCGCACGCGAGGTCTCGATGACGCCGACGACCACGCTGTCGCCCGGCGTTGCGGGAAACGCCGTCTATGTGGATGGGGCGCCGATAACAGGCAAAGGCGCCGGCGCCCCGTTGCAGGGAGGCGCGCTGGCCGGGCTCTCCACGATCCGCGATGTTACGAGCCAGACTTATCAGACGCAGCTCGACGAGATCGCGCGCGGATTGATCAATGCGACATCGCAGTCCGATCAGACGGGCGGCGGGGCTGCGCCGCGAACCGGGCTCTTCACGTGGAGCGGCGCGCCGTCGACGCCGTCCGGACCGACGAACGGCGTCGCCGCGCAGATCAAGGTCGATCCGACCGTCGATCCTGCTTCGGGCGGCAACGTCAATCTGCTGCGCGACGGCGGCATCGGCGCGGGCGCTTCGGCCTATGTCTCCAATCCGACGGGGGCGGCCTCCTACAATGCCGGCCTCCAGCATCTCGCGGATTCCCTCGGCGGAGCCCAGAGCTTCGATCCGAGTTCCGCAATCGCGGCGCAATCGAGCGTCGCCGATTTCGCGACCAATTCCGTCGCCTGGCTAGAGGCTGCTCGCCAGGCGGCTTCGACTGCGAGCACGCAATCCTCGACCTTCGCATCCCAGGCGACGTCAGCCTTGAGCAATGCAACCGGCGTAAATATCGACGACCAGATGTCCCAGATGCTTGCGCTCGAAAATTCCTACCAGGCCTCCGCGAAAATGATCGGCGCCGTCGATACGATGTACAATTCGCTCTTCACTTCGCTGGGCTGATCGATGCTCGCCGCTGTCTCGTCGACGACATTCTACAGTTCCCTGCGCGATCCGATTCAACGGCTTCAGAGGCAGCTCAACATCATCGAGCAGGAGACTGCGAGCGGCCGGCGCGCGGATATCGGCGTCGATCTCGGCGCCGGCGTATCGAGCGACATCGCCTTGCGAAGCCAGCTCGACGCGACGAATGCGCTGATCGACGCGAACAAGACGGTGATCGCAGGCTTGAACGGCTCGGACGCGGCGCTGTCCTCTCTCTCCAGCGCCGCCGGCGCCTTCCGGCAGCAATTGATCCAGGCCCAGACGTCGCCGGGCTCTCCGACCGCGCTCGAGCAGGCGGCAGCGTCTGTGCTGAGCCAGCTCCAATCCCTGATGAACACGAGCGTCGGCGGACGCTTCCTGTTCGGCGGGCAGAACAGCGGCGTGGCGCCTCTGTCCGATTATTCGGCGACGCCGACGAGCGCGGCGAAATCGGCGACCGCCAGCGCATTCCAGGCTGCGTTCGGCGTTGCGCAGAATTCCACTGGCGCCACGGCGATCGCCGGACCCGCGATGCAATCGTTTCTGGACAACCAGTTCGCGGCGCTGTTCGACAGCGCGAACTGGAAAGCCAACTGGTCGAACGCTTCCGATTCGCCTGTCACAAACCGCATCGACGCGACAACGACGATCGCGACGTCGGTGACCGCCAACGACAGCGGCGTCCGCCAGCTTGCTCAGGCCGCCGTCATGATTTCCGACCTCGGCCTGAGCTCTCTCGGATCCGATGCGCAGAAGGCCGTCACCGGCACGGCGCTTCGGCTCGTCGGCCAGTCCACCGCCAATATCACTGACATGCAGACGCAAATCGGCGTGGCGACGAGCCAGACCAATAATGCGATATCCTCGCTCACGGCGCAGACGACCTATCTGCAAACCGGTATCGACGGCATGGAAACGGTCGACCCCGCCCAACTCGCAATGCAATTGACGGCCGTCTCGACGCAACTTCAAAGCGCATATTCGCTGACGGCGCAGATCAGCCAGCTCAGCCTGCTGAAATACATTTCGACGGCGTCGGCCTAAATCGAGGACGGAACAGAATGGCGCAAGCGCGATACGCGGAGATCGTCGCCGACGACGGCGCGAACGCCAGGCGAACCGAATTCGTCGCGATATCGAACGTCATCGATGCGCTCGGCGCCGTCGCCGGGGCCGCAATTCCGTCGTTCGATGCGCTGACAACCGCGCTCGATATGCACGACGCTCTCTGGTCGATCTTTCTCGAAGACCTGGCGGGCGACGGAAACCTGTTGCCGCTCGACCTGCGGGCCAGCCTCATATCGATCGGCCTTTGGGCGGTGAAGGAATCGGCGAACGCGCGGTTGGGCGGCGATCTCAAGACGCTGATCGAGGTCAATTCGATCGTACGCGACGGACTTGGACGTTGATATGCGGATATCTCTGCGCGCAGGCGAGAAATTATATCTCAATGGCGCAGTGTTCCGCGTCGACCGCAAGGTGTCGATCGAACTCATGAACGACGTCACGTTTCTTCTCGAGTCTCATGTGATGCAGGCGGGCGACGCTACGTCGCCGCTGAGGCAGGTCTATTTCGCGGTTCAATTGATGCTGATGGACCCGGGAGACGCCCATGCGATCGAGCGCTCGGCGGAACGCATGTTCTCGGCGTTTCTCGAAGCCGCCGAGGGCTTGCCGATCGCAGACGATGTGGCAGCGATCAGGGACTCCTTTCGGCGAGGCCGGCTGATCGAAACCCTGAAAGCGTTGCGCGCGGCGTTTCCGAACGAGAGCGCGTTGATGTCGGGCCGCGACGGTTCATCGCGACGCGCGGTCGGGCGATAGGAGACGGGATCATGGTCGTAACATCCGCAGCGCAGACGACGCCGACGAGTTCGGATTCGACGACGCCGGTTTCGACTCCGACGCTCAACTACAACGACTTCCTGCAATTGCTCATCGCCCAGATGCAGAACCAGGATCCAACCAGCCCAACCGATTCGACCCAGTGGGTCTCGCAGCTCGCGACTTTTTCCGGCGTCGAGCAAGCCGTGCAGACCAATGCGACGCTCAGCCAGATCCTCCAGGAATCCGCGTTGTCCGGCGCGAGCGCGTTGATCGGGCAGACGGCGACCTCGGCCGATGGAAAAACGAGCGGCGTCATCGCTTCGATCACGACGTCGACGAGCGGCGTTACCGCGAAATTGCAGGATGGAACCTCGTTGCCGCTGAGCGCGGGGGTCACGGTCGGCCAATGAACGAGGCGGACGCGCTCGAACTCATGCGCGCGGCGATGTGGGCGGTGATCGTCGCTTCAGGGCCGGCCGTAGGCGCCGCCATGATCGTCGGCCTGATCGTCGCGCTCTTTCAGGCGCTGACGCAGATCCAGGAATCGACGCTGACGTTCGTGCCCAAAATCATTGCCGTCTTTCTGTCGCTGATGGCGGCGGCGCCGTTTATCGGCGGGCAGGTGTTCGCCTTCAGCGAGCAGGCGTTTGCGCGAATTGCGCACGGCTTTGGCCCTTAGCGAGGGATGATGGCAGGGATCCGCGCAAGACCGGCGGTCGTCCGTCCGCCTTCGAAAAGGGCCGCGTCATCGCCGCTGCGCCGCCCCAAGCCCGGCGCCGCCGCGAAGGGGCGTGGCGATCTCGTCCTGACGATGTGCGGGATCGCGCTCGCCGGCGCATCCGCGCTGCTCGCCGGGGTGCAGATCGCCAACAATGACGGAACGCCCAAGATCAACGGCGGCGCGCATCTTGCGCTGTTCGGCAGGCCGTCGCGCGCCGTTTCTTCGGAACCTGCGGCGGCTCCCGTCAGCCGGGACGCGCCGGCCGCGAGCGGCAGCGTCCAGCCTGCCCAAGCGAACAAGCCAGCGGTCGACTATGGCGCGACGGCGTCGATCCCCAGAAGTTCGGCCGCTTCGTATGGAGAATGGATCATGATCGGGCCGCCCGAGCTTCGATTCGTAGATCGCGGCGTCGGCGCGTTTGCGACAACAGCAGGCGTCGTTCAGCGCGGCATCGGCGAGGAAGCGCCGCGCGGCGGCGTGATCGTCGGCTTTCGTCGGCGCGCCGGCAACTGGTTCGCGCTCGTGTCGCGCGGTCAGACCTCGAGATAGGCGCGACGAATCTCCTCGTTGCCGCGCAATTCGTCGATCGAACCGGAATATCGAATTTCCCCGCGCTCGAGAATGTAGGCGCGGGCTGCGACGAGCGAGGCGAAAGGGAGATTCTGCTCCGACAACAGGATCGCCACGCCACTCGATCGCAGCGCCAGGATCATGTCCGCCATTGCGTCGACAATCACCGGAGCGACGCCTTCCGAAGGTTCGTCCAGCAGAATGGCGTAGGGATTGCCCATCAAGGTTCGGGCGACCGTGAGCATTTGCTGTTCGCCGCCCGACATACGGCCCGCGGCGCGCCGACGCGCTTCGGCGAGATTCGGAAACAGCTCGAAGAGCCGCTCCGGCGTCCATGGGTCGACGAGGCGACCGTCCGCGTTCTTGCGCGCGGGCCTGCGTCCGACCTCGAGATTTTCGAGCACGGTCAGGTCGGAGAAAACGCGCCGGTCCTCCGGGACGAATCCGAGGCCGAGACGGGCGATTTCGTATGGCCGAAGATGCGATATGTCCGCGTCGCGGAACGTGATATCGCCGCTGCGCTGGTCCAAAAGGCCCATGATCGCTTTCAGCGTCGTCGACTTGCCGGCGCCGTTGCGGCCCATCAAGGCGACGACTTCGCCTGCGCGCAGGTCGAGATCGATCCCGAACAAGATTTGCGCCGCGCCATAGCGCGCGGTGAGGGAGCGGACGCTGAGCAGGGAATCGCTCATGCATGCAGTCCGGCTGTCTTGCCGGCGCCGAAATAGACTTCGCGCACGCGCGGGTTGTCGCGCACGCTGTCGCGGTCGCCTTCGGCGATCATCTTGCCGCGCGCAAGAACGATCAGCTTGTCGGCATAGCCGAATACGACGTCCATCGAATGCTCGGTGAAAAGCACGCCTATGCCGTTCTCGTGCGCGAGATCGCGCGTCAGGGCCATGAGGGCGATCCGTTCCTTCGGCGCCATGCCTGCGGTCGGCTCGTCCATCAGCAGAACTTTCGGCCTGTTGGCGAGCGCAATCGCCAGTTCGATGCGCTTGACGTCGCCGTAGGCGAGGATGCCGCAGGGACGCTCGGCCTGGTCGGCCATGCCGACCCGCTCGAGCAACGACATCGCTTCCTCGCGCGCGTGCCGGTCTGCGCGGCGCCACATGCGATAGAGCAGGCCCTCGCGGGAAATCAGCGCCATCTGCACATTTTCCACCGCGGTCATGGAGCCGAAAGTCGCAGCGATCTGAAACGTGCGGCCGACGCCCATTCGCCAGATATCGTGCGGAGGAAGCCCGACGATATTCTTTCCGTCGAGCAGAACGCGCCCCGCGTCCGGCCGCAGCTGGCCATTGACCATGTTGAAGCAGGTCGATTTCCCGGCGCCGTTCGGGCCGATCATCGCCAGCAGCTCGCCAGCCTCGAGACGGAAACTGACGTTGTCGACGGCACAAACGCCGCCGAAGCCTTTCGCAAGGTTTTCGACGAGGAGGAGGGTCATGCCCGGCGCAGCCTGAAGCGCAGCGCGCCAACGAGGCCGCCGGGGAAGGCCAGCACCAGAATGAGGATGAGCACGCCGAGCGCAGCCCGCCAATATTCGAAATCGCGCGCCACCTGATCCTGCAGGACGAGAAACGACGCTGCGCCGATCACGGGGCCCGCCAGAGATTGCACGCCGCCGAGCAGGACCATGACGAGGCCGTCGATGGACCTCGAAACGCTGATCGTCTCGGGCGAGATGCTGCCTTTGGAAAACGCGAACAGGCCGCCCGCCAGGCCGCAGAAGGCGCCGGCCACGATGAACGCGATCCATTGAATGCGGCGCACGTCGATGCCGATCGCCTCGCTCCGAAGGCTGGAATCGCGCGTCGCGCGCAGCGCGAAGCCGAACGGCGAAAACAGGATGCGGCGAATCGCCAGCACGCAGGCGGCGCACACAACAAGCGCGAGGTAGAAATATGTCGTTTTGGAAGCGAGCCATGCGCTCGGCCATACGCCGATGATGCCGTTGCTGCCGCCCGTCAGATCATCCCATTGCAGAACGATCGACCAGACGATCTGGCCGAAGGCCAGCGTCAGCATCGCGAGATAGACGCCCGACAGTCTGACGCAGAACCAGCCGAACAAGAGCGCGCCGAGACCGCCGCCGAGCGGAGACAGCAAGAGCGCAACCGGCATCGGCAGTCCAGCCGCTTTCAGCAGAAGCGCCGACGCATAGGCGCCGAGTCCGAAATAGGCGGCGTGGCCGAAGGAATGCATGCCGCCCGGGCCCATGATGAAATGGAGCGACGTCGCAAACAGCACGCCGACGAATATGTCTATGGCGAGCACGATTGCGTAGGAATTGCCGCCGGCGAGCAGGGGCAGCAGCAACAGGGCGACAAACACCGCGCTGGCGAGCCATTTCT
Organism: Hyphomicrobiales bacterium; assembly: GCA_028868735.1. Taxonomy (GTDB): domain Bacteria; phylum Pseudomonadota; class Alphaproteobacteria; order Rhizobiales; family Beijerinckiaceae; genus JAJXWB01. The sequence goes on from JAGWTW010000005.1 coordinate 39,881, forward strand.
GCGCGCGTCCGGCGGGCGCGAGCGGCGTCTCGGGCGGCCCCGCCGACACCGCCGCCGCCTGGGGCTTTCCGAGCAGCCCCCATGGACGCAGGACGAGGACGACAGCCATGACCACGAATTCCGCGACCAACGTGAATTTCGGAAATGCGATCGTCAGTCCGAATGGGAGCGCGATCGTTCCAAGCGCGATACACAGCGCCTTGATCTCTGCGATCAGGACGGCGGCGAGGAAGGCGCCGGGAATCGAGCCGAGGCCGCCGACGACGACGACCACGAACGCGTCGCCGATGGCGGTGATGTCGATTCCCGCATTCGCCGGCTCGCGCGGCAATTGCAGCGCGCCGCCGAGGCCGGCGAGAAACGCGCCGAGGCAGAAGACGCTCGTCATCAGCAACGCCTGATTGACGCCGAGCGCGCCCACCATGTCGCGATCTTGGGTCGCCGCGCGCAGCAGAACGCCCCAGCGCGTGCGCGTGAGCAGCAGATGCAGGCCCGCAAGCACGACAACGCCGATCAAGATCAGCATGGCGTCGTATTGCGGCAGCCTGCGCCCGAGAATCGATATGGCGCCGGCAAGCCCCGGGGCGCGAGGCCCGAGCAGATCCTCGATGCCCCAGATCGCCAGCACCGCGTCTTTCACGATCAGCGAAACTGCGAAGGTCGCAAGCAGCTGGAACAGTTCCGGCGTGCGGTAGATCCGCCGCAGCACCACGATCTCGATCATGGCGCCGATCGCGCCGACGGCGAGCGCGGCGAGCAGAACCGATCCCCAGAAACCGAGCGGCGTGCCGCCGATGCGCTCGAGGATCGAGTAGGCGACATAGGCGCCCAGCATGTAGAGCGAGCCGTGCGCGAAATTCACGATCCGCGACACGCCGAAGATCAGGGACAGGCCGGCCGACAACAGAAACAGCGACGACGCGTCGGCCAGACCATTCAGCAATTGAACCAGAAGCCCTGCAGCGCTCATGATTTTCGCGTCGTCTCCGGCGGGATCAAGGGCGACAGGGCCGCTGTATCTTGCGCCTCAGTCCGCAGGCCTCAGTTTCTTGACCTCTTCGTCGGTCGGCTGGAAGTCGGAGCCGTCCTTGTAGGAGAAATCCACCATCACGCCCTTGCCGTCCTTCACGGCCGTCTTGCCGACATAGGCGCCGAGCGTCGATTGATGGTCCTGCTTGCGGAACATGACCTTGCCGAACGGAGACATGAATTCGAGTCCCTCGAACGCGTTGATCATCGCATTCGTATCCGTCGAACCGGCCTTTTTCACGCCCGCCGCAACCGCCTGGATGGCGGTATAGCCGACGATCGATCCGATGCGCGGATAGTCGTTGTACTGTTTCTGGTAGGCGGCCAGGAATTTGTCGTGCTCCGGAGTCTTGATCGCGTACCAGGGATAGCCGGTGACGTACCATCCGACCGGCGCCTCGGCTTTCAAGGGATCGATGTATTCGGGTTCGCCGGTCAGCAGGCTGACGACCGTCTTGTCCTTGAACAGATCGCGCGTCTCGCCTTCGCGAACGAATTTCGCGAGATCGGCGCCGAACAGGACGTTGAAGATCGCGTCCGGTTTGGCGTCCGAGATCGCCTGCGTCACGACGCCTGCGTCGATCTTGCCGAGCGGCGTCGCCTGATCGCTGACGAATTCGACGTCGGGCTGCCTGGCCTTGAGCAGCTCCTTGAAGGTCGCGACGGCGGATTGACCGTACTCGTAGTTCGGATAGACGAGCGCCCACCGCTTCTTTTTCGCGGCGACCGCTTCCGGGATCAGCATCTTGACCTGCATGTAGGTCGAGGGCCGAAGGCGGAACGTATAGCGATTGCCGCCGTCCCAGACGATCTTGTTGGTGAGCGGTTCGGAAGCGAGGAAAAACACCTTGTTCTGCTTCGCGAAATCGGTCAGCGCGACGCCGATGTTGGAGAGGAAGCCGCCGACCAGAAAGTCGACCTTCTCGCGCGAGAGCAGCTCCTCGGCGTTTCGCACGGCATCGCCGGGATTGCCGCCGTCGTCGCGCGTCACGACCTCCAGCTTGCGACCGTTGACGCCGCCTGCGGCGTTGATCTCCTGAACGGCGAGGTCCATTCCCTTGCGATAAGGTTCGAGGAACGCAGCCTGCGCCTTGTAGCTGTTGATCTCGCCGATGCGAATCGGCCCCTGCGTCTGCGCATGGGCGCCGAGGGCGAACGCCGCCAGGAAGGCCGCTCCCAGAATGCTTGCTCGCATATCGTTCTCCTAGCAGGCAGCTCTCGTGTCGAGCTGCGAATTCTACGCCGCCTGATGGCCGACGCTACGTTCAGCGGCGATCATGTCGGCCACCATACGGCGCATTCTGACCGGGGACGCGTCCATTGCAAAGCGCAGAGGCCTGCGCTCGGGCATTCGCTGTTCGTTCGCCTCGATACGCTCGAGGATGAGCTTGTCTTCGGCGAAGGCCATCCGAAAATTTTCGATCATCGACTGGCGCGTCGCCTCGTCCGCCTTGAAATTGGCGACGAATTGCCAGTGATCGATCGAATGCGCCTCGTCGACCGGCGTCATGAAATGGCAGGCGTAAATCTGAACGCCGTTGTCGCGACGCCCTTCCGGAGCGCCCGTGCCGGTCGGCGCGCTGCCGAAGTCGATCACCGCGATGTTCGGCGCGTGGTAGTGATAATAATGCCACCGGTCGACCGGACCGGCGAATCCCCCGAATTTCTGGAACAACGGGATCGCCGGGGCGTCGATGATCCATCGCCAGGTGAGGATTTTCTTCTCGGGTTCGCTCATTTCCCATTGGACCGGAACGTCCTCGCTTTGGGCGTTGCCGAGCGTCGAGAGATGAACGAAGCTGACATGCGACGGGTCACAGAGATTGTCGGCGAGCGAAAGATAGTTCGCGGCTACCGGAAGCGCATCGCCTTCGACCGCCATCCATTCCGGATCGTGATATTGCGGCAGATCGTAGATCGTCGAGGGATCGGCACGGTCGGCTGCGCCCATCCATATCCAAGCGAGCCCCATCCGCTCCGCGACCGGATAGGCGCGCACGCGCGCGTTCGCGGGAATCAGCTCCTGGCCTGGAATGCGTATGCAGCGGCCCGACGCGTCGAACGTCGCGCCGTGATACCCGCATTCCAGGGCGTCGCCTTTGCGCTTGCCGAAGGAAAGCGGGAGAAGGCGGTGAGGGCAGACGTCTTCGAGCGCGACGACCGCGCCGTCCGACTTCCTGTAAAGGACGATGTCTTCGTTGAGGATTCGACGGGAAACGGGAGCGTCGCCGATGTCGCGCGACCAGCCCGCGGGGTACCAGGCGCTACGAAGAAAGTCGCTCATTGCAGACCTCTTTTCCCGACGACGCGCTTGACAGGCTTTCGGCCCGGCTGATTATTTGTACACTAATGAAAGACCGCGGGACGCTTTTGTGTCAAGCGCGTTTCGCGGTCAGTCCGTCGGTTGCCAACCGAATGGAGCGCCCATGGCCGAAGCCGACGACAAGGTTCGCTGCGACGCCTGTCCGGTCGCCTGCTACATCAAGCCGGGCATGCTCGGCGCGTGCGACCGCTACGCCAATCGCGATGGCGCGCTCGTACGGATCGATCCCCACATCCTTCTCCAGAAGACGATCGAGGAGGGCGGACGGGTCGCGCCGTTCCTCACGGGCTCCGAGGAATGGGACGGCGAAATCCTGCGTAGCGACGAGACATTCGTAACCGCGGTCGGCGCCGGCACGACCTATCCCGACTACAAGCCGGCGCCCTTCATCGTCTCTTCCCAGATCGACGGCGTCGACATGGTGACCGTCGTCACCGAGGGCATCTATTCGTATTGCGGCGTGAAGGTGAAGATCGACACCGACCGCCATCTCGGCCCCGAGCGCAATCTGGTGCGGGTCGACGGCGAACCGATCGGCCATGTGACGACCGGCGAATACGGGTCGCAGATGCTGTCGCTCGGCGGCGTCAATCATCTGACGCACGGCGGCAAGAAAGAAGGCCGCGTCACGTGCCAGGCGCTGATGGATCTCTCCAACGGCAAACCGGTCGAGATGCGGATCGACGAGGGGTCCACCGTCGTCGTTCAGGCGGGGAAGCCGCCGATCGTCAATGGAATCGTGGAAGAGCGGATGCGGGTCGGCTGCGGTTCGGCCACGATCGGCATGTTCGCCAAGCAATGGTTCGGCAAGGTCGACGAGGTCGTCGTCGTCGACGATCACATCACCGGCGTCCTGTCGGAACATCAGGCCGGCAAGGTGCTCGGCGTCGCCGACACCGGCATACGCATGAAGGGGCGCCGCTCGACGCCGGGGCGCTATTTTCATGTGGCCGAGCCCGGCGGCGGATGGGGCGGAACGAATGTCTCGAACCCGCTCGATATCGTCTCCGGTTTCGATGCGCGCAAGGGCGCGCGGCCGGGCCTGCGCATGCTGATGGTGTCGACCACCGGCGAGCAGTACGCCTATTACGTGCTCGATGAAGATCTGAAGCCGGTCGAGCGCGAGCTTCCTGCGGATCTCACGGTTTCGGTCGAGCGCATCAAGGAGAATTGCGAGCCTGCGCTCTGCACCGTGCTGTTCATGGGCGGCGCGGGCGGATCGCTGCGTGCCGGCGTCACGGAGAATCCCGTGCGTCTGACCCAATCGGTCAAGTCGGCGCTGACGCGGGTGACGGCCGGAGGCGCGCCGGTCTATGTCTGGCCGGGCGGCGGCATCACCTTCATGGTGGATGTGACGCTTCTGCCGGAAAACTCGTTCGGTTATGTGCCGACGCCGGCAATCGTCGCGCCGATCGAATTCACGATGAAGCTCACGGATTATGCGGCGCTCGGCGGGCATGTGGATCACGTGCGCCCGCTCGCCGACGTATTGCGCGAACGCGGCAAGCAGTTCGAGCCTTTCGACCGGTTGCAGCCCTGGCCGCTTCGCGCGAAGGAGCGTCTCGGATGAGCGCGCGCATGCAGGTCGCGATCCTGCCGGGCGCGCGACTGCATCTCAACGACGGGCCGATCGATCTCGTGATCGGCGCTGACGGCGACGCCGCGCATATGCGCCGCGCCTATGCCGCCGCGACGAGGCGCTTTTCCGGCCTGCTCGACGAATTGTGCGACGAACGTCCGCTGTTGCGCGCCGCGATGACGCGGGATTGCGAACTGCCTTTCGGCGTCGTCGCGCGCCGCATGGACGCCGCGGCGCGCCCGCTCGCGCACGACCGGTTCATCACGCGCATGGCCGCGGTGGCGGGCGCCGTCGCCGACGAAATCCTCGCGGCGATGCTGGCGGCCGCGCCCTTGCGCCGCGCCTATGTCAACAACGGCGGCGACATCGCCGTGCATCTGGCGGCAGGGCAATCGTTCGCGATCGGTCTCGTCGAACGCCCGGATCGGCCGAGCCTCTTCGGCAATGCGCGCATCCGCGCCGTGGATCCCGTGCGCGGAATCGCCACCAGCGGCTGGCGCGGACGCAGCTTTTCCCTCGGCGTCGCCGACGCCGTCACCATCCTTGCGCGCGACGCCGCCGGAGCCGATGCCGCCGCGACGCTCGTGGCGAATGCAGTCGATCTGCCCGGCCATCCCGGCGTCGAACGCGCGCCTGCCGCCGAATTCGATCCGCAGAGCGATCTCGGCGACAGGCTCGTCACGCGCGCGGTCGGTCCGCTCGCAGCGGACGAGATCGAGACGGCGCTTCGATGCGGCGTCGCAGAGGCCCGCCGCTTGATCGAGGCCGGCGCGATCGAAGCCGCGGCGCTGCGGCTCGCCGGGGAAACGAAAACGATCGGCCGGCTCCGTATGGAGACGATCGAGGCCACGCGCGAGGAGGCTGCACAATGAAGGCGCAAATCCGCAAGATCGCTGTATTTCTGGACGAGACGCTGACGGAGATGGGCAGGCCGATCTCGCCGCCGACGCGTCGTGCGGCGGCCGTCGCCGTCATCGCCAATCCCTTCGCCGGCCGCTATGTCGAAGACCTGACAGATCTCATGGACATCGGCGAGGAACTCGGCGGATTGCTCACGGCGCGCGCCGTGGCGGCGCTCGGCATCGACGGCGCCAAAGCCGAAAGCTACGGCAAGGCGGCCGCAGTCGGCGAAAACGGCGAACTCGAGCACGCCGCAGCGCTGTTGCATCCAAAGCTCGGCGCGCCGGTCCGCAAGGCGCTCGGCAAGGGCGCCGCGCTGATCCCGTCGTCCAAAAAGCGCGGCGGTCCGGGCGTTCCCCTGGATATTCCCCTTGGCCACAAGGACGCGGCTTTCGTGCGCAGCCATTTCGACGGGATGGAAGTGAGAATCCCCGACGCGCCGCGCGCCGACGAAATCATGGTCGCCGTGGCGGTAACGGATTCGGGGCGTCCATTGCCGCGCGTGGGCGGCCTCAAAGCGTCGGAGATCAAGGGCGAGGACGGGCTGCGCTAGGCTTTCGGCGCGACCGGCGTCGATTTTCACGCCGACGCTCGCATTGCGCCATGGTTTCGTCGGAATCGGACACTTGCATTGCGGCGTTGCAAGGGTAGGCGCAAATGTCTTTGGCTTTGAATGTTTCGCACACGCGTCCTGCGCGTCATTTCGTCGTCGTCGGCGCAGTGATTACGGGTGTCGGCCTTCTGGGCGCCGTGATCGCACTGTCGCACAACAATGAACCCGGTCCGAAACTGAATACGCGCGCGTCCTTTCAGACTGTGCAGCATCGCGTCATCGCGCCCGAGCCGTTCGCGCCGCGCGCCGACGTCGATATGCCGATCGCCCCATGGAAAACGGGGATCGCATGGAATTTGCCGCCGTCGGCGAATGCGTCCAACGGCGTTTCGCTGGCGATTGCCGCCAAGCCCGTCGTGCGTCCGAAGCTCGCGACCGTCGCGCCCCTGCCGCCGCGTCGGCCGGCGACGATCGCGATCTCGCCGGAAGGTCCGCCGACCGCGGTCGCGACGATCGAACCGTCAAGGTTCGGCGGATTTCATTTGCGCGGCCTGACGCCCACCCGCGAAGTTCTTGCCCGGGGCATCAGCGGCGTGCGGTCCTCGATCGGCAGCGTCGGCGAGAAAATCGGCGACGTCGGTTCGTCGCTCGGGCGGATGATGCGCCTTTCGTCCCGATAGCGCGGTCTATTGTTCGGGCGCGGCGAGATAATCCGCGTCCGAAACATGCTCCTGCCAGACGACGGATTCGCCGTTCTTCTGCTCCTGAATCGCGATGTGCGTCATGGCGCAGTCAGGCGCCGCGCCGTGCCAGTGGCGTTCGTCCGGCGCGATCCAGACGGTGTCGCCCGGCCGGATGATCTGCACCGGTCCGCCTGCGAGCTGGACGCGTCCGACGCCGGATACGACGAACAGCGTCTGACCCAGCGGATGCGTATGCCAGGCGGTGCGCGCGCCGGGCGTGAAGGTCACGGAGACCGCGCGCACACGCTCGGGTTCGTCGAGGATCGGATTCTGCCATACGGCGCCGGTGAAATAGCTGGCGGGAGCAGCGCGCGTCGGGCGGCTGTCGGCTTTCATGATCTTCACTTCGAAACTCCGTGCTGGACCCGGCCAATCTGGCGCGCCGGGCGTCGAGCGACAAGGTTTCCGTCAGGCGGGTTTCGCCATGGCGCGCGCCTTCAGATCGAAACGGGGATCGGCGGCCTCCTCGGGCGAGACAGCCGTTCCGGCTGCGATGAGGCGCCGCGCGATCATGTGGTCGGCCGGGCGGTTCACCGATTCGACCACGCGCAACCGGCCCGCCGAAAATCCGAACACGGAAAAGCTGCGCGTGGACGGCTCGCCGCGCAGAACGAATTGGTCGCAGCCCTCGATGAGGCCGGCGATCTGCAGCTTCAAGTCGCCCTGATCGCTCCAGAACCACGGCAAGGCGTCATAATGCGCGGGCTTGCCGGCGAGTTTTCGCGCGACGACGCGCGCCTGATCCGTTGCGTTCTGAACCGATTCGAGGCGAATGCGGCGACCGGCGAAGACGTTGGGATGCGCAGCGCAATCGCCGATCGCCGAAATGTCGGGATCGGACGACGTCATCGCCGCGTCGACGACGATTCCATTGTCGACGGAGAGGCCCGCGGAGGCTGCGAGTCGTTCATTTGCGAGGATGCCGATGCCTACCAGCACGATGTCCGCAGGCAGCGTGCGCCCGTCGGCGAGCCGCACCGACCTGACGCGTCCGTCCTCGCCCTCGAGCGCCGAAACCCCGACGCCCAGGTGCAGATGCACGCCGAAGGTGCGATGCGCCTCGGCGTAGAAGTCGGAAATCGCCTTCGATACGGCGCGACCCATCACGCGCGGAGCGACCTCCACCACCTGCACGTCGCAGCCTTTGGACGCCGCCGTCGCTGCGAATTCAAGACCGATGAAGCCGGCGCCGACGACGACGACATGACCTGCGTTCGCGAGCCGCTGTTTCAGCTTCTCCGCGTCTTCGAGATCGCGCAGCAGAAGAACGCCCGCCAGCTCCATGCCCGAGAAAGGCGCAGGTCGCGGTTCGGCGCCGGTCGCAAGCACGACATGCGCGTAATCGAGCGATCGACCGGATGCGAGCTTCACCGATTTCGCGGCGCGATCGATTTCGACCACGCGCTCGCCGAGCATGAGATCGACCTGTTTTTCCGGATACCAGGCGTGCCCGCGCAGCACCAGAGAATCCGCGGTCGCTTCGCCTTTCATGTAGGCTTTGGACAGCGGAGGGCGCTGGTAGGGGGCGTGCCGGTCCTCTGACACGAGCACGATCGGCCCTGCAAAGCCCTCGTCGCGAAGCGAGGCCGCAGCCTGAACGCCGGCATGCCCCGCGCCGACGATGACGATCCGGCCTGGTTCGCTCATTGTGCCCTCCTGTGCGTTCAGGCTCCATGCCACGTCGCCGCCGCGCCGTCGAGGCTCTGCCGAAGCGGTTTATTCACGGCAGGCATAAGCAGCGTCGCGCCGCGAGGTAGCGAACCGCCGCGCAAAAGGCTAGGCAGCGGCATGCAACCGCCAAGCCTCGCATGATCGATCCGTTCTGGATATCGCTCGCCGCCAAGATGGCGACGACGGCGGTCATTGTCGTGGCGGCGTCCATGGTCGTCGAGCGCTCCGGGCCATTCATAGGAGCGATGGTGGCGACCCTGCCGATTTCGGCGGGACCGGCCTACGTCTTTCTGGCGGCGGAGCACGGCGGCGCGTTCATCGCGCAGGCGAGCTTGCCGAGCCTCGCGATCAACGCGGTCACATTTGGCTTCGGCGCGATCTACGCGCGTCTTGCGCAGACCCGCGCGCTCCCAGTCGCTCTGGGCGCGGCCGCAGCCTTCTGGCTGGTCGGCGCGCTCGTCGTCGTCAATGCGCCGTGGACGCTTGCGCGCGCCCTTGTGCTGAACGCCGTCATCTTCGCGTTCGCCTATGGCGCGACGCGCGCCTGTCGTGCGGCCGCGCTGACGAAAATTCCGGCGCGTCGCTGGTGGGACGTTCCGTTCCGGGCGACGCTCGTCATGTGTCTCGTCGGGCTGGTCGTCGGGTTCGGTCGCATCCTCGGGCCGGCCGCCGCCGGCGTCGCGGCGCTCGTGCCGATCGTGATGACGAGCCTCGCAATCATCCTCCAGCCGCGCATCGGCGGTCCCGGCGCGGCGGCGGTGCTGTCGCACGCGCTGCCCGGTCTCGTCGGCTTCGGCCTCGCGGTGGCGGCGTTGCATATCGCGGTCATTCCGCTGGGCGTTGCGCCGGCGCTCGCGCTTGCGCTTGCGATCTGTGTCGGATGGAACGCGATGCTGATGCTTTGGCGCAGATATTCCGACCGTTGACTCGTCGCGCCTCCAGCAACAAGTTCGCAGCGGCGGAGGAATCCCGATGGAACATTCGAAGGACGCCGTAGCCGACCGGCTGACAGCCGAGGTCGTCGCGAAGGTCGCTCACGCGCCGAGCCCTCGCGTGCGTGAGACGTTGCAAGCGCTGGTGCGCCATCTTCACGCTTTCGTCCGCGACGTGCAGCCGACCGAGAGCGAATGGGCGGCTGCGATCGATTTCCTGACGCGCACCGGCCAGATCTGCACGGACCGACGCCAGGAGTTCATCCTTCTCTCCGACACGCTCGGGGTTTCCATGCTGGTCGACCAGATCAACCATGGACGCGGCGGCGCAACGACGGAGACGACGGTGCTCGGCCCGTTCTACGTCGCCTCGCCGCCGGATATTCCCGCGGGCGGCGATATTGCGAAGGGACTTCCCGGCGAAGCCTTGTTCGTCGAGGGCGTTGTCTCGTCCGAAGGCGGCGCGCCGCTCGCCGACGCCGTCGTCGACGTCTGGCAGTCTGACGATCAAGGCCGTTACGATCTCCAGTTCGACGATCCCAGCGTCTTTTTCCTGCGCGGGCGCTTGCGCACGGACGACAAGGGCCGCTTCTCCTTCTGGTCGATCATGCCGCAATCCTATCCCATCCCCACGGACGGGCCGGTCGGCGCGCTGCTCGCCTCGGCGGGCCGTCATGCCTACCGTCCGGCGCACGTGCATTTCCGGATCGCGGCGCCCGGCCATCACGATCTCGTCACGCATGTCTTCGTGCGCGGCGACAAATATCTCGATTCCGACGTCGTGTTCGGCGTGAAGGAGTCGCTCATCGCCGATTTCGAGCGTCGCGACCGCACCGTTCCTCTCGCCGGAGCGCCGATCGACCGGCCGCACCGATATCTGCGTTACGATTTCGCCGTCGCCCGCGCGGCCGGCGATGCGCTGGCGGCCGGCTGACCCGCCTTGCGGATGCGCCATTCGTTTGTATGCTAACGCTGGTGCGCCGCGCGGCGCCTGCGACGGAGACGAATATGGCGCACGACGCTGCAGTTGAGACGGCCGGCAAGCTCGTCATCCGCAACATCGGCCTCATGTTGTCGGGCGCGCTCGAGCGGCCCATTCTCGACGCCGACGCCATCGTCGCCGTGGATGGCAGGATCACGGCGATCGGACGTCTCGAGGATCTCGACGTCGAGGGCGCCGATACGATCGTCGACGCCCATGGCGCGACGGTCGCGCCCGGCCTGATCGACAGCCATGTGCATCCCGTCGCGGGCGACTGGACGCCGCGCCAGAGCCAGCTCAACTGGATCGAATCCTCGATGCACGGCGGCGTCACCACGATGATTTCGGCCGGAGAGGTGCATACGCCCGGCCGCGCGCGCGACATCGTGGGGCTCAAGGCGCTGGCGATCACGGCGCAGCGCGCCTACACGAACTTTCGTCCGGGCGGCGTCAAGCTGCACGCCGGCGCGCCCGTCATCGAGCAGGGCATGGTCGAAAGCGATTTCGCCGAACTGGCGCAGGCCGGCGTGTCGTTGCTCGGCGAAATAGGCCTCGGCGGCGTCAAGGACGGCCCGACCGGCCGCAAGATGGTCGAATGGGCGCGCAAGCATGGCATCCAGTCGACGATCCATACCGGCGGCCCGTCGATTCCGGGCTCCGGCCTGATCGACAAGGACGTCGTGCTCGAATGCGACGCCGATATCGTCGGCCATATCAACGGCGGCCACACCGCGCTGCCCGACGATCAGATCAAATGCATTTGCGAGGGCTGCAAGCGCGGGCTCGAGCTCGTGCACAACGGCAACGAGCGGTCCGCGCTCTACACGCTACGCATCGCCCGCGAAATGAAAGAGCTCGAGCGCGTGATCCTCGGCACGGACGGCCCGGCCGGATCGGGCGTGCAGCCGCTCGGCATCCTGCGCATGGTGTCGATGCTGTCGTCGCTCGGCGACATTCCGGCCGAGACCGCCTTCTGTTTCGCCACCGGCAATACCGCGCGCATGCGCAAACTCGACTGTGGACTGATCGAGGTCGGTCGCGTCGCCGACTTCGTGATCATGGACAAGGCGCAGCATTCGCCGGCGAATTCGCTGCTCGACAGCGTGCGGCTCGGCGACCTGCCGGGCGTCGGCATGGTGATCATCGACGGGATCGTGCGGTCGGGCCGCAGCCGCAACACGCCGCCAGCGACGCGCGTGCCGGAAATCGTCGCGCGCTGAACCCTATCTGATCTTCGCGATCAATCGCGTGAGCGTGCGTCGCTCGCTGGCGGAGAGCGCGCCCAGCGTCTCTTCCGTGATCGCATGCGCGACCGGCGCGGCGCGGGCCGTGAAGGCGCGACCTGCATCGGCGAGCGTCACGACGAGGCGGCGACTGTCGTCGGGATCGGTCGCAGTCGTCACAAGCCCGCGGCCGACCAGCCTGTCCACGACGCCCTTGATCGTGGCTGCGTCCATCGCCGTGTGGCGCCCGAGCAGGTTCTGCGAGCACGGCCCGAGCTCGGCGAGCTTGGCGAGCGCAGCCCATTGCGTCGGCGTGACGTCCTCGATCATCCGCCGCGCGAATATCGCCGTATGCCGCTGCTGCGCCTGACGCAGCAGGAAGCCGATCTGCGCATCGAGCAGATAGGAGGCGCCTTCGTCGGCCTCGCCTCCGGTCTGCGCCTTCGCCGCTTCCGCCATCCGTTCGCTCCCCGCGGCAAAGTTTCGGCCGCGCCGTTCGCCTTGACAAGTCGTACAACCGCGCTGACTATTTGTATACGAACGATCTCGATCCGCTGACCATGGAGCGTACCGGGCTGTGGGCTTGCTGCATCGACCGCGCTCGACCGCCGAGGCGCTCGATTTTCTGGCCGCCGGTCCAGCGACCTTGATCGCCGGCGGAACGGACGTATTTCCCGCGCTCGTCGACCGGCCGCCGCCCGAACGGCTCATCGACCTCACAAGCATTCCCGGTCTGCGCGGGATCGCTGTCGGGCGCGATGCGATCCGCATCGGCGCGGCGACGACCTGGACCGATATCGCCCGTGCGGACCTGCCGCCGTCCTGCCGCATGTTGCAGATGGCGGCCCGCGAAATCGGCGCGATCCAGATCCAGAACCGCGCGACGATCGGCGGCAATCTCTGCAACGCCTCGCCCGCCGCCGACGGCGCGCCGCCGCTGATCGCGCTCGACGCGCAAGTGGAGCTTGCGTCTTCGCGCGGCCTGCGCGTCGCTCCTGTGGAAAACTTCCTGATCGGCAATCGCAAGACCCTGCGCGCGGCCGACGAGATTATGACTGCGGTCGTCATACCGCGCGCGTTCGATGACGCGCTTTCCGTGTTCCTGAAGCTCGGCGCGCGAAAATATCTTGTCATATCAATCGTGATGGCGGCGGCGCTGGTCGATCTCGACAGCGAGCGTCGCGTTCGCGTTGCGCGGATCGCCGTCGGCGCCGCGTCGGCTAGCGCGCGCCGATTGCGAAATCTGGAGTCGCGGCTCGTCGGCATGCCCGCCGACGGCGATTTTCGCGCGCGCATCGAGGACGCGGATTTCGCCGCTCTGTCCCCGATCGACGACGTGCGCGCAACGGCGGCCTATCGCATCGACGCCGCGCGCGAACTCGTTGCGCGCGCGCTTCGCTTGGCGGGGGGAGCGAAAGATGCTTGACGCCCCGACCCATGCTGGCTTGCGGGTGAATGGCGAGGCGCGGCGCATTCGCAGCGCGCCGTCGACGCGCGTGTCGTCCGTCCTGCGCGACGAACTCGGGCTGACCGGCACGAAGGTCGGTTGCGAGGCCGGCGATTGCGGCGCGTGCACCATTCTGGTCGACGGCGAGCCGGTCTGCGCATGCCTTGTCGCCGTGGGCCAGCTGGAAGGCGCCGATATCGTGACGGTCGAAGGCGTCGCCGCCAACACGCGCTACGGCGCCGGATTGCAGCGGGCGTTCCATGCCGCGGGCGCCGCGCAATGCGGCGCATGTACGCCGGGCATGCTCGTCAGCGCCGCGGCCTTACTCGATGGAAATTCCGAGCCGAGCGACGCCGAGATCGAGAATGCGCTCGGCGGCGTGTTGTGCCGCTGCACGGGCTATCGAAAGATCATCGATGCGGTGAAGGCCGCCGCGGGCGGAGACATAGCGCTCGAAACGACGGGCGAAGTCGGCGCGCGCATCGCGCGGCTCGACGGCCGCGCCAAGGTCGAGGGGCGCGATCCGTTCGGCGCCGACGTCATTCCCGCCGACGCGCTGATGGCGCGCGCGATCCGTTCCCCGCATCATCACGCGGCATTTTCGTTCGGCGATATCGACGCTTTCGTCGCCGCGCACCCCGGCGTCGCGCGCGTGTTCACGGCCGCCGACATTCCCGGCCGCAATCTGCACGGCGTGATCGCGCCCTTCGCCGATCAACCGGTATTCGCCGAGCGCGAGGCGCGGTTCAAGGGAGAGGCCGTCGCGCTCGTCGTCGGCGAACGGGATTGCGTCGCCGCGCTCGACCTCTCCGAATTTCCGGTGACGTGGACGCCGATGGCGCATGTCCTGACGGCGGCCGATGCGCGCCAGCCCGGCGCCGTGCGCGTGCATGCGAGCCGCCCCGACAATATTCTGGTGCGCGGCTATGTCGAGAAAGGCGAGATCGGCCCGGCGACGCTGGCCGAAGCGCAGGTCGTCGCGCAGATCGCTTTCGAGACAGGCTTTGTCGAACACGCCTATATCGAGCCCGAAGCGGGCTTTGCGCGACGTGTCGGCGACCGCATCGAGATCGCCGCCTGCACGCAGGCGCCTTACATGGACCGCGACGACATTGCGGCCATTCTCGGCATCGCTGTGGACGATGTGCGCATCGTTCCCACCGCGGTCGGCGGGGGCTTCGGTTCGAAACTCGATCTGTCGATGCAACCGTTCGTCGCAGTCGCGGCGTGGCTTCTGAATCGGCCGGTCGGCATGGTCTACAGCCGGCCGGAATCGATCGCGACGACCACGAAACGCCATCCCGCGCAAATCTCTTCGCAGATCATGGCGACGCGCGAAGGACGTTTCGTCGGCATCGAGTTCGATGCGCGGTTCAACACGGGCGCCTATGCGAGCTGGGGGCCGACAGTCGCCAACCGCGTGCCCGTGCATGCCTCCGGCCCTTATTTCGTTCCGAACTATCGCGCGACGACATCCGCCATCCACACGCATTGCGCGCCGGCTGGCGCGTTTCGCGGATTCGGGGTGCCTCAGGCCGCGGCCGCGCTCGAACAGACGATCGACGATCTCGCCTGGCGGATCGGCATGGATCCGCTGGAGCTGCGCATTCTCAATGCGCTCGACGCGACGACGCCGACGGCGACGGGGCAGGTTCTCGGCGATGGAATCGCGTTTCGCGAATGTCTGGAGGCGCTGAGGCCGAAATGGCGCGAGGCGCGTCGCCGCGCGGACGCGTTCAATGCGGAAGCGCGCGGTCCGCTGCGGCGCGGCGTCGGCGTCGCCGGCATGTGGTACGGCTGCGGCAACACCTCCCTGCCCAATCCCTCGACCATGCGCATCGGGCTCAAGCGCGACGGCCGTATTGTGCTTCATCAGGGTGCAGTCGATATCGGTCAGGGATCGAACACCATCATCACGCAGATCGCCGCCAGCGCGCTCGGCCTGCCGATTTCGCAATTCGATCTCGTTTCCGCCGACACGGATCAAACGCCGGATTGCGGCAAGACGTCCGCCTCGCGCCAGACCTTCGTCACCGGCCGCGCGACGGAAACGGCTGCGCGCGCCCTGCGTGCGCGAATCCTGCGGCTCGGAAACGCGGGCGCCGAAGCGCGCATCGAAATCGGGGAAGGCCATATCCGCATTTTCGATCGCGACGAACGGCGCGACGTCGCGCTCGCCGACCTCGAAGCCGGCGCATTCGGCTATCTGCTCTGCGCCGAGGAAACGTTCGACCCGCCGACGAGCGCGCTCGACCAGAAAGGGCAGGGGACGCCCTACGCGCTCTATGGGTTCGGCGCGCATATGGCGGAGATCGAGATCGATATCGACCTCGGCGTCGTGAAAGTGCTCCGCATCGTCGCTGCCCACGATGTCGGCCGTGCGATCAATCCGACGCTGCTCGAGGGCCAGATCGAGGGCGGCGTCGCGCAAGGACTCGGCCTTGCGCTGATGGAGGAGTTTCATCCCGGCAGGGGCGAGAACCTTCACGATTACCTGATCCCGACCGTGGGCGATGTTCCGCCGGTCGAACACATTCTGATCGAGCAACCCGCGAGCGTGGGCCCGTTCGGCGCGAAGGGGATCGGCGAGCAGGCGCTGATCCCGACGGCGCCGGCGGTCCTCAACGCCATCCGCCACGCGACCGGCGTCATGACGCTGCGCGTGCCGGCGACGCCCGACCGACTGCGTGCGGCGCTGAAGGCGAGGACGCGAACGGGCGGCGGCTGAACGGCCTGCGCTACGGCGCCTCGCAGAAGAGATCGCGCCGGAACCTCGGCGCGTGACGGCGCTCCCTGCCGAACGGAAACGGCGGTCGACCGTGCGTCAGCCGCCGCTCGACAGCCGCTCCACTTCCGCGCCGCACGCCCCGAGCTTCTTTTCCAGAGCCTCGAATCCGCGGTCGAGGTGATAGACGCGGTTGACCATCGTTTCGCCCTCCGCCGCGAGCGCGGCGATGACGAGCGAGACGGAAGCGCGCAGATCCGTCGCCATCACGGGCGCGCCCTTGAGCACTTTCACGCCCTCGATGATCGCCGTATCGCCGTCGAGCCTGATGTGCGCGCCGAAGCGGGCGAGTTCGGCTACATGCATGAAGCGGTTCTCGAAGATCGTCTCTGTGATGCGCGAGGTTCCTTCCGCGCGGGTGACGAGCGCCATCAACTGGGCCTGGAGATCGGTCGGAAATCCGGGGAACGGATCGGTCGTCACGTCCACCGGCTGGATGCCTGCGCCATTGCGATAGACGCGCACGCCTTCGTTGGTCTCGGTAATCGTCGCGCCCGTCTGCGCGATCACGTCGAGCGCCGATTGCAGCAGCTCCGCGCGCGCGCCTTGCAGCAGCACGTCGCCGCCGGTCATCGCGACGGCCATGGCGTAGGTGCCGGTTTCGATCCGGTCGGGCAGCACGGCGTGGCGCGCGCCGGTCAGACGCGGCACGCCCGTCACCTCGATCGTCTTGGTCCCCGCGCCCTTGATCTTCGCGCCCATCTTGATGAGACAGTCGGCGAGATCGACGATCTCCGGTTCGCGCGCCGCGTTGTGAATGACGCTCGTCCCGTGCGCGAGGCTCGCGCCCATCAGCGCGGTATGCGTGCCGCCGACAGTGACCTTCGGAAAATCGATCACGCCGCCCTTCAGGCCGTTCTTCGTCTTGGCGACGGCGTAGCCGTTCTCGATCTCGATTTGCGCGCCGAGATTCTCCATCGCCATCAGCAGGAGGTCGACCGGCCGCGTGCCGATCGCGCAGCCGCCGGGCAGCGACACCTTGGCGTGGCCCATGCGCGCGACCAGCGGCGCGAGCACCCAGAACGAGGCGCGCATGCGCGAGACGAGATCGTAGGGCGCGGTCGTGTCGACGATCTGGCGCGCCGACAGATGCACGGTCTGGCCCTGCACCTCCGAATCGCCGTGGCGCTTGCCCTCGATCGTGTAGTCGACGCCGTGATTGGCGAGAATGCGGGCGAGCTGCGACACGTCGGCGAGACGCGGCAGATTTTCGAGCGTGAGGGTGCCCTCGGTCAGAAGCGACGCGATCATAAGGGGCAGGGCCGCGTTTTTCGCGCCGGAAATCGGAATGGCGCCGTTCAGCCTGTGGCCGCCGACGATACGAATGCGATCCATCGAACCTCGCTTCGGGCCGCGACAAATCGCGCCGCCCCCTCGAACTACCCAGCGCCGTCCGGCCAGAAAGCCCGGCCAATATGGCGTCATCGCGGCTGGTCAGCCGCCTTTTTCGCGCTCCGCGCCGTCCTGGCCCTGCGGCCTCGCCCCCGCGTCAGGGCCCGCCTCGGAGCCGGCGGGCCGGCTGGCGGCCTTGCGGCGGCGCAGATTGTCCCGCAGGGCCGCCGCGAGCCGCTCTCGCCTGTCCGTCGAACTCGCCTTTTCACGGCTCATGACGCAGGATTCCGATCCGACCCGTTTCGGGGCAACCCATACGCACGGCCGCCGCGGCAAGCAAGCCTCGGGCCGCGCCGGAACCGACGAAAAGCAGCGTCGCGCGCGCTTGTCAGGGCGCCGGCCCTGTGGCACAAGCGCGCCGGATTGCGCCGGCCTCGGCCCGACGCGCAAAAGCTGCGGTAGCTCAGTGGTAGAGCACTCCCTTGGTAAGGGAGAGGTCGAGAGTTCAATCCTCTCTCGCAGCACCAGCCAAACGCGCCAACATCGCTGCTCGCCTGGCTGCTCCGTCGGCTTCTGCGGATCACAAATGCGTCAGGCGCGGGTTCAGCCGCCTTGCGGCGATGGAGTCGCGCCTGCTTCCCGAATAGGCTCTCGCGGTCGCAGCGGTTTCCGGATCGCCGGTCGGACCTTCGGGGCGCGCAGCATGGATTTCAGGGACAGGGCCATTGTCGTTACCGGCGCGGCCGGCAATCTCGGCCGGGCGGTCGCGACCGAGCTCGCCGGCCGCGGCGCGGCGCTCGTCTGCGTCGATTTCGCGGCGGCCGGTCTGGCGGCGCTCGAGGAGGCGCTCCCCGGGGCGAAGATCGCCTCGATCGCC
Organism: Hyphomicrobiales bacterium; assembly: GCA_028868735.1. Taxonomy (GTDB): domain Bacteria; phylum Pseudomonadota; class Alphaproteobacteria; order Rhizobiales; family Beijerinckiaceae; genus JAJXWB01. The sequence goes on from JAGWTW010000005.1 coordinate 58,257, forward strand.
GGGCTCGACCTGACGAAGATCGAGGACGCGCAGCAAATGGCCGCCCGCGCGCGTGAAAAATTCGGGCGCATCGACGGTCTCGTCAACACGATCGGCGGCTTCCGCATGGCGCCTGTCGGCGCCGAGGCGCTGAAGGACTGGGATTTCCTCGTCAATCTCAACGCGCGCGCCGTGCTGGCGACGAGCGCGGCGGTGCTGCCCGCCATGGTCGAACGCGATTACGGGCGCATCGTGCATATCGCCGCCGGCGCCGGCCACAGGGGCGCGGCGCAGCTTGCCGTCTACAGCGCCGCCAAGGCCGCCGTCATGCGCATCGTGGAGTCGATCGCCGAGGAGCATCGCGACACCGGCATAACGGCGAATTGCATCTTGCCCGGCACGATCGACACGCCGCAGAACCGCGCGGCGATGCCCGACGCCGACACGAAATCCTGGACGCCGCCCGGCGACATCGCCAAGGCGATCGCCTTTCTTCTGTCGCACGAGGCTGGCGCGATCACCGGCGCAGCCATTCCCGTCACCCAGCGCATTCGATGACGGGCTCGGCGGAGGCATGATGTCGGCGGCGCACTTGGTCGTCTTTCTGGTCGAAGCGTGGCTCGGCGTCGGCTGTGTCGTCGGCCTCTGGTTCGTCGCTTTCGCGATCGACCGCATCGATCCGTCCGCGCGCGGCGCCTACGCGTTCCGTCCGCTGCTGCTGCCGGGACTCGCGCTGCTCTGGCCTTATGTGATCCGGCGTTATCTGCGCTTGCGGGAGCGCGCCTGATGCTGCGGGCGCATCGTCGCGCGCACAGGCTGGCGTGGACCGCGCTCGCCGTTCTCATTCCGCTCGTGCTCGTCGTCGCGCTGATGTCGCGTCCGACGGCGCAGCTGCCTGCGCCGGAGCGTCTTTCGAACACGCGGGGCGCATCATGAGCGTGCGCTATATTCCCGTCGGCTGGAACGTCAACAAACTCGTCTACGACGCCGCGCTCGCCGTCGCGGTCGTCGCCTATCTCGCCATCTTCCTGCACGTCGCCCAGCAATCGCCGCCCGCGCCCTACGACGACGCGACGATCCGCATGCGCGCCTACGGCTCCTGCGCGTTTGTAATGCTGAGCCTCGTGCTCTGCATCGGGCCGCTCGCGCGGCTCGATTCGCAATTCCTGCCGCTTCTCTACAATCGCCGGCATTTCGGCGTCGCGACCTTCGTCGTCGCCGCGACGCATGCGAGCTTCGTGCTCGGCTGGTATTTCGGCTTTTCCTCGACCGATCCTTACGTCGCGCTGCTGACGAGCAATACGAGCTTCGGCCGCATCGCCGGCTTTCCCTTCGAATTGTTCGGCGTGGCCGCGCTGATCGTCCTGTTCCTGCTCGCCGCGACCAGCCACGACTTCTGGCTGAGCTTTCTCACGCCGCCGCTGTGGAAGGCGCTGCATATGGCGGTGTACGGCGCTTATGCGTGCGTCGTCGCGCATGTCGCGCTCGGCGCCTTGATGGCGCCGGCGTTACAACCGCTCGCCTATGTTGTCGTCGGCTGTGCGCTCGTCGTCGCGACGCTGCACGTGCTGGCTGCGCGAAAACAGGCCGCGCTCGATCGTCCGTCGCCGGAGGAGGGCGGCTGGATCGTCGTCGGGCCGCCGGAACGCATCGCCGAAGGGCGGGCCGTCGTCGTGCCGCTCGCCGGCGCCGAAAGCGTCGCCGTGTTTCGCAACGCGGGCAAAGTGTCGGCGATCGCCAACGCCTGCGCCCATCAGAACGGTCCGCTCGGCGAAGGCCGCATCATCGACGGCTGCGTCACCTGTCCATGGCACGGCTTCCAGTATCGGCTGGAGGACGGCTGCGCGCCGGCGCCTTTCACGGAGAAGATCGCGACCTATAACCTGCGCCTGCGGGCGGGAAAGATCGAACTCGATCCGCGCCCCAATCCGCCGGGCTGTCGCGCCGAGCCGCTCGATGTGAAGGGAGCGCCGACGTGACCGAGGACGATCCCTTCTTCGTCGGCTATCTGCCGGCGCCGCGCGCGGTGCAATTCTTCGCGCTGTCTATGATCGCGACGCTCGTCTTCGGCTTCGCCGCGCTCGCCTTGACGATCGGACGCACGCCGGCGGATGTCGAAGCGGCACATTACGGCGAGGATCTCGACATTGCCGGCGTTCTCGTCGCGCATCCCTATCCCCTCGTCGTCGCGCCTGCGGACGCCGCGCATCCGCAGGGCCGCGCCATCATGCTGGCGGCGGACGGCAAGCACGGCGTGCAGGAATTCGCCGACGCGCTCGACGGCCGCGCGGTAGAGGCGAAAGGCGTGCTGGTGAAGCGCGGCTCGCTCGACATGCTGATCCTCGGAGCCGACGACGTGAAAGGCGGCGCGCCGGCCTCGGCGCCAACCGCGACGCCGCTCGGCCGCTGGCGGATTTCCGGCGAGATCTGCGACGGCAAATGCGCATCGGGCGGCATGGCGCCGGGCGCAGGCCTCTCCCACAAGGCCTGCGCCAACCTCTGCGTGGCCGGCGGTCTGCCGCCCGTGCTCGTGGCCTCCGGGCCGGTCGAGGGCGCGCGCTATCTGTTGCTGGCGGATTCAGCCGGCGCGCCGACGCCGGACATCGCCGATCTCGTCGCGCGCCCCGTCACGCTCGAAGGCGCGGTCGAGCGTCTCGGCGACATGCTGGTGTTCCGCGTCGACTGGCCGAAGGCGCACGCGCCATGAACCGGATCGCGACCGCCGCAGTCGTCGTCGCGCTCGTCGCCGCCTGTCTCGCGCTGGTCGATCTGTCGCCAGATGTGCTCGAGAAGGTCGGCCTCGGCGATTTCAAGGCGCTTTCGACTTTAGCCGCCGTGCTGATCCTTCTGACCGTCGCCGCGCGGCTCGAAGCGCGGCGCTGACGGTCTGTCGCTTGAAATGTCGAGCGGGCGCGTCAAGATCGCGGTCGGACTCAGCGTTGCGCGAAAGGGAAAAGCCAGATGGGCGGCGCCTACGATATCGAACCGGTCACGCCGGCCGACTACAGGCGGCGCGCCGAGCGACGGCTGCCGCGCTTTCTGTTCGACTATATCGACGGCGGCGCGAACGACGAGATCACGCTCGCCGCCAATGTCGCCGACTTCAGACGCATCGTGCTGCGCCAGCGCGTGATGCGCGACGTTTCGCAGATCGACACGGCGACGACGATCGCCGGCGAAGAGATCGCCATGCCGCTCGTGCTGGCGCCGATCGGCATGGGCGGGATGATGGCGCAGCGCGGCGAGCGGCAGGCCGTGCGCGCAGCCAATGGCGCGAACGTGCCGTTCACGCTGTCGACCGTGGCGATCTGCGATCTTGCGGAGGTGCGCGCGGCGGCCTCGAAGCCCTTCTGGTTCCAGCTCTACATGATGCGCGACCGCGGGGTCGTGAAGGAACTGCTCGACCGCGCGGCGGCGGCGGGCTGCACGACGCTCGCCTTTACCGTCGATCTCGCGATCACCGGCATGCGCCATCGCGATCTGCGCAACGGCGCGCTGTCGCAATCTGTCGCCGCGAAGGCCGTGCGCGCCTGGGAAATCGCGCGCCATCCCGCCTGGACGCTCGACGTCGCGCTGCGCGGCAAGCCGCACGGCTTCGGCAATCTCGCCGATCGCGTGCCCGATCCCACGCGGCTCGAGGCCTTCACTGCCTGGGTCGCGAAGGAATTCGACGCATCGGTGACGTGGAAGGACATCGAATGGCTGCGCGCCCAGTGGAAGGGCAAGCTGTTCATCAAGGGAGTGCTCGAGGCCGATGACGCACGCGCGGCGGCAAGCGTCGGCGCGGACGGGCTGATCGTCTCCAATCACGGCGGCCGTCAGCTCGACAGCGTGGCCTCGACTGTCTCGAAACTGCCGGACGTCGCCGCTGCCGTCGGCGAAAGGCTGGAAGTGCTCGTGGATGGCGGCGTGCGCAGCGGCGTCGATGTGATGAAGGCGCTGGCGCTCGGCGCGCGCGGCGTCATGATCGGCCGGCCCTGGATCTGGGCGCTCGCGGCTGGAGGCGAAGCCGGCGTCGCGCGCCTCCTTGCGACCATGAAGCAGGAGCTTCGCGTCGCCATGGCGCTGACCGGCGTCACGAAGATCGGCGAGATCGATCGCGGCCTGATCGATCGGGCGCCCGGCGCCTGACGCGGCGTTTGCGCAGGACGGAACGGAGCTCCCGAAAGCTGCGTTGTTCCCGCGTCAGGGCGTCTGCGCGCGCCGCGCGGAGAATCGACATGGCCAATACCGAAGCCGCCGCGACCGGGACCAGACCCTCGCTCGCGCCTGCCCGTCGCGACTTCCTCTACATCGGGACCGGCGCTTTCGCGGCGGTCGCCACGGCGGCCGCGATATGGCCGTTCGTCGACCAGATGGAGCCGGACGCCTCGACGCTCGCCGCTGGCGCGCCGCTCGAAGTGGATCTGTCCTCCGTCGCGCCGGGCCAGATGATCACGGTTCGCTGGCGCGGCGCGCCCATCTTCATCATGAACCGGACCGACCGGCTGCTCGCCACGCTCAAGGAGCCGCAATTGCTTCAGCACTTGTCCGATCCCGGATCGGAGATCGTGCAGCAACCGGCCTATGCGAAAAACTGGAGCCGTTCGGTCGATCCGAAGTACGGCGTCTATGTCGGAATCTGCACGCATCTCGGCTGCATTCCGCAATTCTATCCCAATCCCAGCCGGAGCGAGCCGGCGGCGAACTGGCCGGGCGGCCTCTTCTGCCCCTGCCACGGTTCGAAATACGATCTCGCCGGCCGCGTATTTCGCGGCGTGCCGGCGCCCTACAATCTGCCCGTGCCGCCCTATACGCTCGAAGGCGCGAAGCTGCGCGTCGGCGCCAACCCGCCGGGGCAGAATTTCGAGATGACGTCGGTCGTGCAGATGTGAGGCGTCGACTTGCCTCGAAGCGCGCAAGATAAGACAAATGCGCGCGAGGGAGTCGATGATGAGCCAGCCGAGACAATTGCCGAACGCGGAGGAACGTCAAGCGATCCGCGACGGGGTCCGCGCGGTGGTGACGAAATTCGACGACGAATATTGGCTGGCGCGCGACGAGGACGGAAAATTTCCGTTCGAATTCCACAAGGCGATGGCCGACGGCGGCTGGCTCGGCGTCACCATGCCGGAGGAATACGGCGGCTCGGGCCTCGGCGTCGTCGAGGCCGCGATCATGATGCACGAGGTCGCGAGCCACGGCGGCGGCATGGCGGCGGCCTCCGCCGTGCACATCAACCTGTTCGGTCCGCATCCGATCGTCGTCAAGGGGACGGATACGCAGAAGCGGCGCTGGGTGCCGCGTCTCGTCGCGGGCGAGGACCAGGTCGCCTTCGGTTTCACCGAGCCGGACGCGGGCCTCAACACGACGCGCATAAAAACCTTCGCCGAGAAGGTTCCCGGCGGCTATCTCGTGCGCGGGCAGAAGGTGTGGACCTCGACCGCGCAGGTCGCCAACAAGATCATGTTGCTCACCCGCACGACGAAATACGAGGACTGCCGGAAGCCGACCGACGGCATCACCATTTTCTACACCGATCTCGATCGAGCGAAGATCGAGGTGCGGCGCATTCCGAAGATGGGCCGCAAGGCAGTGGATTCCAACGCCATCTTCATCGACGGTCTGTTCATTCCGGAGGAGGACCGCATCGGCGAGGAGGGCAAGGGGTTTTCCTACATCCTGCACTCGCTCAATCCGGAGCGTGTTCTTCTCGCCGTGGAAGCCATCGGCATCGGCCAGGACGCGTTGCGCCGAGCGACGAAATATGCGCGCGAACGCGTCGTGTTCGACCGGCAGATCGGCATGAACCAGGGCATCCAGCATCCGCTCGCGGAGAAATGGATGTATCTCGAGGCGGCATGGCTGATGGCGATGAAGGCCGCCGAACTCTACGATGCCGGCGAGCCCTGCGGCGTAGAGGCCAACAGCGCGAAGTTCCTCGGCGCGCGCGCCGGCCACGACGCCGCCTGGCAGGCGATCATGACGCACGGCGGCTTCGGCTACGCGAAGGAATATCACGTCGAACGCCTGTTCCGCGAAGTCTCGCTGACGCGCATCGCGCCGATCACAGAGCAACTCATCCTCTCCTTCATCGCGGAGAAAGTGCTCGATCTGCCGAAGAGCTATTGAAGCGAATGCGCAGCTCTTTCCGCAGCGAATTAGGATATTATTCCTTCTTCGAATGCGTGCTGTCGTCGTCAGGGCGCCGCATTTGCGAGCCAAGGTCGCCGCGCTGGCCCAAAGCGCGGAGACGCCACTCTTCATGTCCGACGACACTGACAACGACGACATTCTGGACCTGGCCGATCCGTCGGAGTTCCAGGACGCCGTCTCGCAGCGCGCGGTCGCCTTCTGCCATGTGGCGCGCGTGGCGGACGCGGTCGGGGACGCGGCGGTTCGCGAACAATGTCTGGCCATGCTCCGCAAGCTCAACGCTTCGATCCGAACGCCGCCGGCAGCCCAGCTCGTCGTCATCGACGACGGCCGGCAGAACGGCGGGTGACGAACGAAGGCGCGACCATTTCGCAAGCGTCCGGTTCACGCTATGGAGTCTCGCGTCAACCGGAATCCAGCCATGAACCATGCTGCGGCCCAGGCCGCCTCCGACCTTCTCCGCGCCGCATGGATGGCGGGCGGCGTGATCGACGAATTGCCGGAGGCCGTTCGTCCCCGTACTCGCGCCGAAGGCTATGCCGTGCAGGCGCGGCTCGAGCAGAGCATGGGGCCGCTCTACGGCTGGAAGATCGCCGCGACCAGCGCGGCAGGGCAGGCGCACATCAATGTCGACGGTCCGCTCGCCGGCCGCATTTTTTCCACGCGCGTCATTCCCGACGGGGGGATCGTTCCCTTCGCCGGCAACCGCATGGCGGTCGCCGAGCCCGAATTCGCCTTCCGCATGGGCCGCGACCTGCCGCCGCGTGAAAAACCGTATTCCGTCGACGAAACGCTCGACGCCGTCGCGAGCCTGCATCCGGCGATCGAGATCCCCGATTCCCGCTATGCCGATTTCCTGCGCGTCGGCGCGGCTCAATTGATCGCCGACAACGCCTGCGGCCATTATTTTCTCGCGGGCGCGGCGACGGACGCGGACTGGCGCAGGATCGATCTGGCCGCCCATCCCGTCGTCGGCCGGGTGGAAGGCCGCTACCAGCGCGAAGGCGTCGGCGCCAATGCGCTCGGCGATCCGCGCGTCGCGCTGACATGGCTCGCCAACGAATTGTCGTCGATCGGCGTGACGCTGCGCGCAGGAGAGACGGTGACGACCGGCGTCTGCGTGCAGCCGCTCGAGATTGTTGCAGGCGACGTCGTCACCATCGATCTCGGCGCGATCGGCCGCGCGCAGATCACGATCGGATCGTAGCGAGGCGCCTGCCGCGGAGGAGTTTGGAATGCGCACTTGGCAGGTCCACGCACTGCGTTACGCGCGCCACGACGAGCGCACCGCGCGCGACAATTTCCTGCGCCAGACCGACCTGCACGAGGGGCCGACGCCGCTCGACTATTTCGTATGGGCGATCTGCTCGGGCGACGACGCCATCGTCGTCGACACCGGCTTTTCCGAGGAATCGGCTACGCGCCGCAATCGCAAGATCCTCAGGCCTGTCGGCGATGTTCTGACCGGATTCGGCCTCGACCCCGCAACGGTCGCCGACGTCGTGATTACGCATCTCCATTACGACCACGCCGGCAATCTCGATCTGTTTCCGAACGCGCGCTTTCACCTCCAGGATCGCGAAATGAGTTTCGCGACGGGCCGCCACATGTGCGCGGCCTGCATCAACCACGCGTTCGATGTCGAGGACGTCGTGCGCATGGTGCGCGCGGTCTACGCCGACCGCGTGGTCTTTCACGATGGCGACGCGGAGATCGCCGACGGCGTCAGCCTGCACCGCGTCGGCGGCCACACCGACGGCTTGCAGATGGTGCGCGTTTCCACCGAACGCGGACCGGTCGTGCTCGCCAGCGATGCGGCGCACTATTACGCCAATATGGAGACCGGCAATCCCTTTCCGATCGTGTTCGATCTCGGCGGCATGATTCAGGGCTGGCGTCGTGCGCGCGAACTCGCCGGCGCCGACGATCGGATCATCCCCGGCCACGATCCGATGGTGCGCAAAATCTATCCCGCGCATCCCGGTTCGAACGGCGAGATCGTCGCGCTGCACCTTGCGCCCAAGCCGCGGGCATGAGCGTGCGGTTGCGCCGCCAGCCGCGCATCAGTCAGTATCCTCGCCCGAGGCCTTGTCCTTCCAGTCGGCGACCTTTGCGCCGATCGCGGCGGCGAGCTTTCCCTCGGGACTTTCCGCGCGTTCCGCGAAGGATAGATGGGCGACGGCGGCGTTGAGCGCGCGTTCGCGGCGCTGGTAGTCGGCGAGCTGAGCGGCGCCGGTCACAGCCGGAACGGCGGCGTCGCGCCAATTCAGACCGTCGAGCCATGTCATGTCGTCGGGCGTCAGGCCTGCGCCTGCGGCTCGAACGCGCGATTCAGCGAGATCATCCGATTGGGTCATATGTCGCTCCCCGTCCGCAAGGCAAACAGATTATGCGACGCTTCGGTTCCCGTGCGCCATCCGTTTCAGTGCGCCGGGGACTTGGGAGGCAGATTGTACAAGGAGTTCCCGATGCTGGCGCGCGCGTCGGGCCTGACGCCGCCGGCGTCGTAACGCGGCGCGGCCGCGGCATCGTCGCCCGCGGTCTGGAATTCGATGCCGCACATCCGCGCGTCGCTCGCCTGCTGGATCGCCGTCATCTGTCCTTTGAGGCGCGCGACCTCCGCTTCGTCGCCGCCCGAGGTTTTGGTAAGGAGCGCTTTCGGCCAGTAGATCACCGCGCCGGCGGAGGCCTTCATGTTGCGGTCGCCGAACACTTCCGCCGCGCGTCGCGAAACGCGCGCGGCCTCATTGCGCAATTGCGAGCAGAGATAGCCGTCGTACTGGCTGGCCGGCACATAGGTCGCGCTGACCTCCTGCGTTTTCTTTCCGCAACCGGCGATCGACAGCGACAGAACTGCGAGAAGGAGAATTCGTAGGCGCACGAGCGCATCCCGAAAATTGATTTTGCTCGAACCTGCCTTCTTATGATTAAGGAATCCTTGCGCGACGCCGACCGCACGCGGCCGCGCGCGTCGCGAACCCGGCATCACCTTACTTCGGCGCTCCCGCGTTTTCGACCGCCTCCCGCAGATTCAGCGTCACGATGGTCACGCCGGGCTCTTCGCGCGATTCGCGCAGCTTGAAGCCGAGCGCCCTGCACATCTGCAGCATCGGCTGGTTTTCGCTGAGCACCTGCCCCTCGATATGGTCGAGGCCGAGCGAACGGCCGTAGTCGATCATGAGGCCCATCAGCTTCCAGCCGAGTCCCTGTCCCTTCACTTGCGGCCCGAGCAGGATGGCGTATTCGCCGTCGGTGCGGTCTGCGTTCATCATCAGCCGCACGCCGCCGAGCAATTCGCCGGTGTCGGCCTTGATCGCCGCCATCGCGAAGGCGCGCGCGTAGTCGATCTGCGTGAGGCGCGCGAGAAAGGCGTGGCTGAACGCCTTCACCGGGGCGAAAAAGCGCAGGCGCAGATCGTTCTGCGGCACCGTTTCGAAGAAGGCGCGATACATGTCCTCGTCTTCGGGCCGCACCGGACGCACGAGAACGACCGTTCCGTCCTTGAGCCGCAGCGTCTGCTCCAGGTCCTTCGGATAGGGCGCGACCGCGAAGCGCCGGTTCGGTTCGCCCGGCGGCTGCCTCGGATCGGGTTCGACGCGGATGCGCGCGTCGACCACCATCACGCCGAGCTCGTCGGCCAGCAGCGGATTGAGATCGAGCTCGCGCACTTCCGGCACGTCGGCGACGAGCTGGGCGAGCTTGACGAGCGTCAACGCGACGGCGTCTACGTCGGCGCGCGGCACGTCGCGATAATGTTCCAGAATGGCGGCGACGCGCGTACGCCGTATCATATCGTGCGCAAGCGACAGATCGAGCGGCGGCAGCGCCACGGCGCGATCGTCGATGATCTCGACCGCCTTGCCGCCGCGTCCGAACACGATTACGGGACCGAACGTCTTGTCGTCGGCGACGCCGGCGATCAGTTCGCGCGCATGCGGCCGCTTGATCATCGGGTGGACCGTGACGCCCTCGATCGAAGCCTCGGGCAATTCGCGTCCGATGCGCGCGATCATTTCACGCGCGGCTTCCGCGGCCGCGTCCGGCGTTCGCAGGTCGAGCGCAACGCCGCCGATGTCGGATTTGTGCGCAATGTCGCGCGAGACGATCTTGACCACGCATGCGCCCGCACGCGCAATGAACAGCCGCGCGAGTTCGCCCGCTTCTTCCGCCGTCCGCGCAAATCGCGCGGGCGCGACGGGAATGTCGTAGGCGTCGAGCAGCATGGTCATTTCGACAGGCGCGAGCCAGCGGTGTCCGCGGTCGATCGCCTGCCGCACCACCGAGCGCGCGCGCTCGACGTCCGGCTCGAAATCCGTCGGTAGATTGGGCGGCGCGCTCATCATGAATTCGCGCGCTTCGTTCCACCTGACCATGTGCATGAAGCCGCGCACGCCGCCGGTCTGATAGTGCGGAATGCGCGCGTCCTCGAAAATCTTGTCGGTTTCCGCGCTCGCGCCGAACCAGACCGCGAACACGGGTTTCGGGTTGACGGTGCGCTTGCGCGCCTCCTTCACGCTGTCGACCACCGCCTGCGCGGCCTCCGTCGATTTCGACAAGGCGTTCGGGGCGTGCATCGCCATGACGGCGTCGGTCGTCTTGTCGGCGAGCGCCGCGCCGATCGTCGCCTTGAACCGCTCGGGATCGGCGTCGCCGTCGAGGTCGAGCGGATTTTCCCGGCGCGTGCCCGGCGGCAGAACCGCGTCGAGCTTTTCCCAGGTCGTCGCCTCCATCGGCGCGAGCGCGCCGCGCAAGTCGTGCAGCCGGTCGGCGGCCAGCCGCCCGAGGCCGCCGCCGTTCGAGATGATCGCGAGGCGCCGGCCGGGAAACGGCTTGATGCGGCCGAGCGCTTCGGCCGCGTCGAACAATTCGTCGATGTCGGCGACGCGCAAAAGGCCCGCGCGTCGGAACGCAGCGTCATAGACAGTGTCGGGACCGGCCATGTTCGCGACGGACGAACCGCCGCGCGGGCCGCGCTTGTGGCGGCCCGACTTCGCGACGATCACAGGTTTCACGCGCGCTGCTGCGCGCGCGGCCGACATGAATTTCTGCGGGTCTTCGAGCCGATCGATGTAGAGCAGGATCGCGCGCGTCGCGGTATCGAGCGCGAAATAGTCGAGCAAATCGCCGAAATCGACGTCGGCCATTTCGCCCGCCGACACGAGTCCGGAAAAGCCGACGTGGCGCGTGTGCGCCCAGGCGACCATGGCGGCGCCGATCGCGCCGGATTGCGAGAGCAGGGCGAGATCGCCGGGCGGCGCCTGCTGCGCGGAGAGCGAGGCGTTGAGTCCGGCCGCCGGGATCATGACGCCGAGACAGTCCGGCCCGAAAATCCGCATGCGTCCGCGCCGGCCGATGCGCACGAGGCCCTGTGTCACCTGGCCGTGCCAGCCCGCCGGGTCGCGCGTCATCACGAGCGCGCCGGGTATGTCGAGCTTCTCGGCTTCTTCAGCCTGCGCCAGCGCATGTTCGGGCGGCGCGGCGAGTACGACGAGGTCGGGCGCCTTTGCGAGGCTCGACAGCGAAGGCAGGCAGGGTCGTCCATCGAGTTCCTGATAGCGCGGATTGACGAGGGCGATCTCGCCCTTGAATCCGGCGCCGATCACGTTCTGATACAGCGCCAGGCCGGTCGAACCGGCCCGCGGGCTCGCGCCGACGAGCGCAATGGACTTCGGGGACAGGATGCGCTCGAGCGCGCGAACGCCCATGGCTGGCCTCGCAATTTCGCCGCCGCCGCGCGCATGTCACATCCGGCGCGGCGCGATACGACTCATATCATGCTGCAATGCAGCACGCACGTGGCGGCGCTGGTGATTTTACTACGGCCGTATCCAGCGGTCACTTCAGCGTTTCGCGCGCGATCACCAGCCGCTGGATTTCGGACGTGCCTTCGTAGATGCGCGTGATCCGCGCGTCCCTGAGGTGTCGTTCGACGCCGGCGTCCGCGATATAGCCCGCGCCGCCGAAAATCTGCACCGCCGTGTCGGTCGCCCGGTGCGCGGCCTCGGACGCGAACAGCTTCGCCATCGAGGCTTGCTTGGCGTAGGGCTCGCCGCGGTCTTTGGTCGCCGCCGCATTGAGGATCAGCAGCCGCGCTGCCTCGAGATCTGTCTCGCGGTCGGCCACCATCCATTGCAGACCCTGCAATTCCGCGAGCGTCTTGCCGAACTGCTTGCGTTCCATCATGTAGGCCTTCGCCTTGTCCATCGCCGCGCGCGCTATGCCGAGCGACAGCGCGGCGACGCCGATGCGTCCGCCCGCCAGTTCGCCGACGGCGACGCGAAAACCATCGTTCTCCCGGCCCATCATCGCCGAAGCCGGCACGCGGCAATTGTCGAAGCTCACGATATTGGTGGCCGAGCCGTGCTGCCCGAGTTTTTTCTCCGCCTTTCCGACGATCAGGCCCGGCGCGCCGGCGGGAACGAGAAATACCGATATGCCCTTGCCGCGCGGCGCCTGCGGGTCGGTCACGGCCCAGACGACGAACACGCCGGCGTATTCGGCCGACGTGATGTAGATTTTCTCGCCGTCGAGCACATAGTCGCTTCCATCCTGCCTTGCGCGCAGGCGCATCGCGGACGGATCGGAGCCGGCGTTGGATTCGGTGAGGCAGAAGGCGCCGGCGGCGTAGGTTCCGTCGGCGAGCTTAGGCAGATGTTCGGCCTTCTGCTCGGGCGATGCGACGGCGTTGATGACTTCCGCCACCATGTTGGTCACCGACATCGTGACGGCCGTCGCCGCGCAGGCGTAGGCGAGTTCCTCGATCGACAGCGCGAAGGCGACCGAGCCTGCTTCCGATCCGCCGAAGGCCGCAGGCGCGTTTAGCGCCGCAAAACCGTTCTGCGCCAGCTCCCTGAGATTGGCGACGAGCGCCGCGCGCCCCTCGCCGCGGTCGAGCGCCTCGGCGTGCGGGGCGAGCCGTTCCGCCGCGAACCGGCGCGCGGTGTCGCGTATGAGGATTTCTTCTTCCGTGAGTGAAAACAGCATGGCGCGCTCGCGGACGTTGACAGGCGGTCTGCCTGACGATTCATTGGCCCTGTTGTCGATAACAGGACGCGGGGAGGAAGCAATGCGGATTGCCGGAACGGCGCTGATGGCTTTGTTGCTCGGCGGCGCGCCCGCGCTCGCCTCGGACATCACGGGCACCTGGCAGCGTGAGGACGGCGCCTCGCGCGTGCGCATCGCGCCCTGCGGCGGCGATGCGGTCTGCGGCCATGTCACCTGGCTGCGGGACCCCGGCAAGACGCCGGCCAAGGTCGGGCAGCGGGTCTTCTACGACATGAAGCCGGACGGCGACGCGTGGAAGGGCAGCGCATTCAACCCCGAAGACGGCAAGACGTATGTCGGCAAAGCCAGCATGTCGGGCGGCACGCTGACGACGAAGGGCTGCGCGCTGGCAGGCCTCATCTGCAAGAGCTACAGCTGGAGCCGGGTGAACTGAACCGCGGAGGATCTGCGACGCGACGGCGCGAGCGGGAGTCCGCGCGCCTGTCGCGGCGCGAACTCTTCGGTACGAACGGGAACGCCCGCAAGCGGACCTTTACGGCGGCTGCAACGGGCGGAAAGCAGAGTTTCGCCCTGCGACTTGCCTAGGCACGATCGCCAACCCGCGCCTTTCAGCGATCGTCGTGCGCCATCGGCGCCGGGCGTCGCGAACGCCGTTACGCCTTCTTTCGATCCGGGTAGGAAACCGCCATGCCGTCGCGCACGTCCTGCTGGATGCCGTATTGCGGGAACGGATAACGGAACCCGTTCTTCGCAAGCGCTTCCATGCCCGCGATGGCCTTCGTCAGCATGTCGGGCGGCAGCGCCATCAGCATTTCGTCGTCCTGCACGCCGCCATAGCGACGTTCGGCGAAGCAGGGGATGGAGAGCGAGGGTTCGCGTTTCGTGAGCGCGCGGCCCCAGGAGTCCGCACAAGCGCTCTCGCCGACCACGCTCCAGTCGAAGCGCTTGTAGCCCGCCCATTGCAGGCCGTTGATGAAATACATCATGGCGCCGGGCGTGGCGTAGAACAGCGCGATGTCCGGCGGGTTCAGCCGGCCGCTGCCCAGCGGCGACACGGCCAGCGCCCTGTAGCGGCCCACCGGCACCAGGTGCATGGCCTTCTGGTGCGCAGCGGTGTCGGCCTCGGTGGCGTACCACACGCCCTTCATGTGCTTGCCCGTGTGCCATTCAGCACTCTGGCCGCCCAGGCCGATGACGGACTTGCACTGGTCGCCCACCAGGTTGTCGGCGGTGATGCCGACCGTCCAGCCCAGGCGAGCCGCCTG
>JAGWTW010000088.1 GCA_028868735.1 Hyphomicrobiales bacterium
TTCTGCGAGCCCCACGGCAAGGCCGCCTTCCGACAGATCATGCGCGGCGTTGATTCGGGCCGCGGCGATCAGCTCGCGCACGAAATCGCCGTTGCGCCGCTCGGTCGCGAGCTCGACCGGCGGCGGCGCCCCTTCCTCGCGGCCGCAGACGGTCGCGAGCCACGCGGATTGGCCGAGCCAGCCCTCCGTCGCGCCGATGAGAACGATGTCGTCGCCCGATGCGCGCAGGCCGACGCCGACGGCGCGCGCGACGTCATCGACGACGCCCACGCCGCCGATCGCAGGGGTGGGCAGAATGCCCGCGCCCTGCGTCTCGTTGTAGAGCGAGACGTTGCCGGACACGATCGGGAAATCGAGCGCCCGGCACGCCTCGCCGACGCCTTCGAGGCAGCCGACGAATTGCCCCATGTATTCCGGGCGCTCGGGATTGCCGAAATTGAGGTTGTCGGTCACGGCGAGCGGCCGGCCGCCGACGGCGGTGATGTTGCGCCAGGCTTCCGCGACGGCCTGACGGCCGCCCTGGACGGGATCGGCGGCGCAATAGCGCGCGTTGACGTCCGTCGTCATCGCCAGGCCCTTCGGACCGTCGCCGATGCGAACGACAGCGGCGTCGCCGCCGGGCGCGATCACGGTATTGCCGAGGATGAGATGATCGTACTGCTCCCAGACCCACCGTTTGGAGCAGATGTCCGGGCTGCCGAGCAGCAGCAGCAGGGCGGCCGCATGATCCATCGGCGGATCGATGGAGGCGGCGTCGATCCTCGGCAGTTTCGGCGAAGCGATATGGGGACGGTCGTAGAGCGGGGCTTCGTCGCCGAGCTCCTTGATCGGAAGATCGGCCTTCACCTGTCCGCCGTGCTTGATCACGAACCGCAGCGTGTCCGTCGTCTTGCCGATGACCGCGAAATCGAGCCCCCATTTGCGGAAGATCGCTTCGGCCTGCTTTTCCTTCGAGGGGGTCAGCACCATGAGCATGCGCTCCTGGCTCTCGGACAGCATCATCTCGTAGGCCGTCATGCCGCTCTCGCGGCAGGGCACCTTGTCCAGATCGAGTTCGATGCCGAGATTGCCCTTCGCGCCCATTTCGACCGCCGACGACGTGAGGCCCGCTGCGCCCATGTCCTGGATGGCGATGACCGCGCCGCTCTTCATGAGCTCGAGGCAGGCTTCCAGAAGCAGCTTTTCCGAGAAGGGGTCGCCGACCTGCACCGTCGGGCGTTTTTCCTCTGCGTCCGCCTCGAAGGAGGCGGAGGCCATGGTCGCGCCGTGGATGCCGTCGCGGCCGGTCTTCGAACCGAGGTAGACGATCGGATTGCCGACGCCCGAGGCCTTTGCGTAGAAAATTTCAT
Organism: Hyphomicrobiales bacterium; assembly: GCA_028868735.1. Lineage (GTDB taxonomy): Bacteria > Pseudomonadota > Alphaproteobacteria > Rhizobiales > Beijerinckiaceae > JAJXWB01. The sequence goes on from JAGWTW010000088.1 coordinate 1,350, forward strand.
TGGCGTTCGCGAGGCCGACCGCCATGGCGTTGACGAGGATGTTGCCGTCATAGGCCCTGTGGAAACCGGTAGAACCGCCGACCGTCGGCACGCCGAACGAATTGCCGTAGCCGCCGATGCCGGCGACGACGCCGCCGACGAGATGGCGCGTCTTCGGATGCGCCGGCGAGCCGAATCGCAGGAGGTTGAGGCAGGCGATGGGACGCGCGCCCATGGTGAAGACGTCGCGCAAGATGCCGCCGACGCCGGTCGCCGCGCCCTGATAGGGCTCGATGAACGACGGGTGGTTGTGGCTTTCCATCTTGAAGACGCAGGCCTGTCCGTCGCCAATGTCGATGACGCCGGCGTTCTCGCCCGGTCCCTGGATGACCCAGGGCGCGCTGGTCGGCAGTTTGCGCAGGTGGATCCGCGAGGACTTATACGAGCAGTGCTCGTTCCACATTGCCGAGAAAATGCCGAGTTCGGTGAAGGTCGGCGTGCGGCCGATCAGACCGAGGATGCGCTCGTATTCGTCGGGTTTGAGCCCATGCGCGGCGACCAGTTCCGGTGTGATCTCGGGTTCTTTCGTCACGGCGCGTGGACCTGCCTGCAGCAAACTGGGGGAGCGATTTTCGCTTAACGGTCGCGGCGCGCCAAGGCAACTCGCAATGCCTTCTGTTGCAATCGCGCCACGGTCGAAAATCGAATGGCCGAACTCCGGGACACATTGATTCCGATCAATTATCGGGCGTTGCTCGCTGTGGAATTTGGGGCCCGGAATTCGATCGCGAGTTTCCAACCTGACACACGGGGCAAAAATGAAGTTCTCCTCCTTCCTGCGCGGGTCGCTTGCGGCCGCAGGCCTTCTTACGTTCGGCTCGGCCGCCATGGCCGCCGATCTCCCCTCGCGCAAGGCAGCGGCGCCTGCGCCGGTCCTCATCGACACGTTCCAGCCCTTCCAGATCCGCCTGAAGGCGACGGCGATCATTCCGGACGGCCAGACGCGCGTGACCGATTCCTACGGCTGGATCCTCCCGGCGGTGGGCTCGAGCGGCGGCCCCGGCGGCGACATCTTCGGCGCGGGCGCCAAGGTTTCGACCTCGGTCATCCCCGAGCTCGACCTTGCGTATTATTTCACGCGGAACATCGCAGTCGAGCTGATCTGCTGCGTCTCCAAGCACAATGTGAACGGCACAGGCGCGCTCGCCGGCCTCAACATCGGCTCGACCTGGGTGTTCCCGCCGACCGTGCTGCTGCAATATCACTTCACGAATTTCGGCGCGTTCCAGCCCTACGTGGGCGTCGGCGTCAACTTCACCGCCTATTTCGGCCAGAAGGCCGGCAACAACTACGCGGCGTTCTGGACCCCGGCGCTCGGCCCCACGGGCTTCAACGCCGTCAGCAACCTGAACATCCAGAACTCCTGGGGCGTCGCCGGCCAGGTCGGCTTCGACTACATGCTGAACGACAATTGGGGCATCAACCTCGATCTCAAGCGCATCATGATGGAGCCGACGGCGACCGGCGTCGTCTACAACACGGCGGTGGCCGCGCTCGCTCCCTCGAAGGCGCTCATTCCATGGCGCGCGAAGGTCAACATCGATCCGTGGGTCGTGAGCGCCGGCATCACCTATCGCTTCGGCGGCGGCGCGTCCGCGCCGGTCGTGGCGAAGTACTGACCGCGATCGAATCGAAAAAAGGGCCCGGCGAAAGCCGGGCCCTTTTGCGTTTCGATTGATCCGGGCCAGCGATCCGACGCGGCGGGCGGGATCAGGCGGCCTTGAATGCGGCGAGGCTTTCGAACATGCCCTTGCCGTCGGTTCCGCCGACGAGCGGATCGATCAGATTTTCAGGATGCGGCATCAGGCCGAGCACGTTGAATCTTTCCGAATAAATTCCGGCGATGTCGTTGCGCGAACCGTTTGGGTTCGCGCCGCCGCCGACCTGCCCTCGTTCGTCGCAGTAACGGAAGGCGACGCGGCCCTCCTTCTCGATCGTCTCGATCGTCGCGTCGTCGGCTTCGTAATTGCCCTCGCCGTGCGCGATCGCGACCTTGACGATCTGCCCGGACTTGTAACGGCCCGTGAACGGCGGCGCCGCGCGTTCGACCCGCAGATGCTGCATCCGGCAAACGAAATGCAGATTGGCGTTGCGCATGAGGACGCCGGGCAGCAGGCCGCTCTCGCAGAGAATCTGAAAGCCGTTGCAGATGCCGAGCACGAGGCCGCCGCGCGCGGCATGCCGCCGCACCGCGTCCATGATCGGCGCGCGGCCGGCGATCGCGCCGCAGCGCAGATAATCGCCATAGCTGAAGCCGCCGGGCAGCACGACGAGATCGACGCCTGCGGGAAGCTCGTGATCGGCATGCCAGAGGATGTCGGGCGCGCGGCCCGTCGCCTGGCGCAGGGCGCGCGCCGCATCGCCCTCCCTGTTCGATCCCGGAAAGAGAATGACAGCCGCGCGCATCCGATGCTCCGTCGCCGGTCAGGCGATGTCGATCTTGAAATTCTCGATGACGGTATTCGCCAGCAGCTTTTCGCAGGCGGCCTGCAGACGTTCGGTCGCAACCTTCGGGTCGCCGCCCTCCATTTCGAGGTCGAACACCTTGCCCTGCCTGACGCTCGCGACGCCTGCGACGCCAAGGCTCTTCAACGCGCCCTCGATCGCCTTGCCCTGCGGATCGAGCACGCCGTTCTTCAGGGTGACGACGACTCTGGCTTTCATCGAACTTCCATCCCGCCTTACTGCACGAGTTTCGGGCCGCCGCGCGGCGCATCGTCAGGCTGCAAGATGCCAAGCCGCCGCGCCACCTCGGTATAGGCTTCCACGAGCCCGCCCATGTCGCGGCGGAACCGGTCCTTGTCGAGCTTGTCGTTCGACTTGATGTCCCAGAGACGACAGGAGTCCGGCGAAATCTCGTCGGCGACGACGATCCGCATCAGATCGTTCTCCCACAGGCGGCCGCATTCCATCTTGAAATCGACGAGACGGATGCCGACGCCGAGAAAAAGGCCCGACAGGAAGTCGTTGACGCGAATGGCGAGCGCCATGATGTCGTCGATCTCCTGCGGGCTCGCCCAGCCGAACGCCGTGATGTGCTCTTCCGACACCATCGGATCGTTGAGCGCGTCGTTCTTGTAGTAGAATTCGATAATCGAGCGCGGCAGCTGCGTGCCCTCCTCGATGCCGAGGCGCTGCGACAGCGAGCCGGCGGCGACGTTCCGAACCACGACCTCGAGCGGCACGATCTCCACCTCCCGAATCAACTGCTCGCGCATGTTGAGGCGGCGGATGAAATGCGTGGGAACGCCGATGTTGTTGAGGTGCTGAAAGACGAATTCCGAGATGCGGTTGTTGAGGACGCCCTTGCCGTCGATCACTTCGTGCTTCTTGGCGTTGAAGGCGGTGGCGTCGTCCTTGAAATGCTGGACGAGGGTGCCGGGTTCGGGGCCCTCGTAAAGGACCTTGGCCTTGCCTTCGTAGATGCGACGACGGCGATTCATGGCGCTCAACCGTTCTCGAGGAATCCAATTCGCGGCGAACAGGGAGATTTTCCCGCGCCTTGAAGCGAGGTCGTATCGCGTTCGGACGGGCGACACAACCCGGATCGACTGCGAAGTCACAGTTCCGGCGGCGCGCCCGGGCCGTCGCCGCACGGGCGCTTTGCGCTGGAAATTCAGACGCCGGATCGATATATCTGCACGCGAAGCCTTGTGGGGCGTGGCGGTGAGGACGCGGGACTGACGATGACGACTTTCGATCGGCGCGAAGAAGGCTTCGAGAACAGGTTTGCGCATGACGAGGAACTGAGATTCCGGGCCGTCGCGCGCCGCAACAAGCGTCTCGCGGCGTGGGCGGCCGAAAAGCTCGGGAAGACGGACGCAGACGCCTATTTCAAGGAGGTCATGGCCGCGGACCTGACCGAACCCGGCGACGACGACGTGGTCGCCAAGATCGAGGCCGACTTCAAGGCCGCAGGCGTCCAGCAATCCGACCACCAGATCCGTCGGACGATGGACGAATTCCTCGCCGTCGCCGTCGAAGAGATCAAGGCCGGCCGCTAACCCCGCGTTAATCCCGGCAGCCGAGGCTCGACGCTCCAATCACCCGGCGGCGACGCGATTTGACCGACGAGGCGTTTCCAGTCCTTCCAAGGTTCAAGGCCGCGTCCGACCTGCGGGAGCGGATTCGCGCCTGGCTCGCGCATCTGCGGGGCGAACGACGTATGGCGGCGCTCACGCTCGAGGCCTATGAGCGGGATCTGCGACAATTGCTCGATTTCGTCGCCGAGCGAACGGACGGCCCGGTCTCGCTCGACGGGTTCTGCGGCCTCTCGCAAGGAGACCTGCGCGCATTCATGGCCGCCCGTCGGTCGGAGGGCGCAGGCAATCGCACGTTGCTGCGGGGGCTGGCGGGCGTCCGTTCCTTCGCCCGCTTCATCGAGCGGGAGAAGGACGGGAAGGTCGCCGCGCTCTCCGCCGTCCGCCCGCCCAAAGCGAGCCGCAGATTGCCCAAGGCGCTGAACGTCGCAGACGCGCGCGACCTCGCAGCCGCCGGGACGCGCGAAGGCGAGAATCGCGCACCCTGGATTCTCGCGCGCGACGCGGCCGTCCTGTCGCTCCTCTACGGCGCGGGCCTGCGCATTTCGGAAGCCTTGAGCCTTGTCCGGGCCGAGGCGCCCATCGGCCGTCGCGACATCGTCACCATTCGCGGCAAAGGCGGTAAGGTGCGCTCGGCGCCGATCATCGAACCGGTGCGGCGCGCAATCGAGCAATATCTCGATGTGTGCCCCTATCATCTGGCCCCGGACGGGCCGCTTTTCGTCGGCGCGCGCGGCGGCGCGCTGTCGCCGAGGATCATCCAGCTCGCGGTCGAGCGGATGCGCGGCGCGCTCGGCTTGCCTGAGACGGCGACGCCGCACGCGCTGCGGCACTCGTTCGCCACCCATCTGCTCGCGCGCGGCGGCGACTTGCGCACCATTCAGGAGCTGCTGGGGCATGCGTCGCTCTCGACGACGCAGGTCTATACCGCGATCGACACGGCGCGCCTGCTGGAGGCCTATCGCTCCGCCCATCCCCGCGCGCGGAGCGTTCAGAGCGGATAATCGGCTTCCACCCGATAGGGACCGCCGCCCGTAGATTCGCGGGACGAAAACAGCGCGAAGCGCTGCGCCCTGAACGATGGCGCCCTTACGCTCCCGCGCGATTCGACATAAGCGGCGACGCTTTCCGGGGTCGCGCCGCGCAGGCGCGCGAGCGTGACATGCGGCGTGAACCTTCGCGTCTCGGGCGCGAGGCCGATGCGGCGCATCAGACGTTCGTGTTCGCCTTGCAGGGCGCACAGCGGCTCTGTCGCCGCAACGCGCGCGTAGATCGAGCGGGGCTTGTCGCCGCCGAACACGCCGAGGCCCTCGATCGCGACGATGATTTCGCGACGCCGTATCGCATCGAGTTCGTGCGCGATTTCGTTGGCGAGCGCGACGCCGACATCCCCGATGAAACGCAGCGTGACGTGGTAGTCTTCCGGATCGATCCAGCGCGCGTTCGGCAAGCCGCCGCGCAGGCTTGCGATTTCGGCGCCGACATCGACGGGAATCTCGAGACCGGTAAACAGGCGGGGCATGTTCTACTTCGCGGACGCTGCGGACGGCGGTCCGAACCGTTCCTTCAGGATCGGTTCGAGGAAGGGCGCGAAGCGATCGACGACGATTTCGACGCCCGCGGGATTGGGATGCATTCCGTCGCCTTGCGTCAGATCCGGACGGCCGGCCGCGCCGTCCAGGAAAAACGGGTAGAGCGGCGTGGAAAATTGCGTCGCGAGGTCGGGATAAATGGCCTCGAACTCCGCGCGGTATTGATCGCCCCAGTTCGCGAGCGACCGCATGCCGGCGAGCGCCGCGGGAATTTTCCGATCACGCAGGTTTGAAAGAATCTTTGCGAGCGCGTCGCGGGCGATCGCGGGCTTGATCCCGCGCAGCATGTCGTTGGCGCCGAGTTCTACGATCACGAAATCGGTTCCCTCGGGCGTGGACCAGTCGAGCCGCGCAAGCCCGTCCGTCGTCGTATCGCCGGACACGCCGGCGTTGCTGACCTCGACGTCGAAGCCGTCCTTCTTCAAACGGCGTTCCAGAACGCTCGGAAAGGAGGCGGCTTCGGGCAAGCCGAGGCCGGCCGTCAGGCTGTCGCCCAGGGCGACGATGCGCAGGACGCGCGCCTCGGCCGCCACGGGCGCGGCCACGAGGACAAGCGCGAGCAATTGACCTATGAGGGCGCTGCCCCCATGTCGCCTGTGCCGCCGCGAGCGCTGCGGTCCCGCCGTCCGAAAAGAAACCAATGCCCGCCTCACTTCCATCTTCCGCAGCGCCCGCAGCCTCGCTGGCCGACGTCCGGCTCACGCTCGGCGACGGTCCAACGCGCGTCGAGGTTCTCAAAGGCATAACGCTCAACTTTGCGCGCGGGAAGGCGACCGCCATCGTCGGTCCGTCCGGGTGCGGAAAATCGACCTTGCTGATGGCCATCGCAGGGCTGGAGCGGCCGGACGCCGGATCGATCGAGGTCGAAGGCGCGCGGATCGACCGGATGGACGAGGACGCGCTGGCCTCCTTCCGCAGCCGCGCGGTCGGCATCGTGTTCCAGTCGTTTCACCTCATGCCCACGATGACCGCGCTCGAAAACGTCGCGATCCCGCTGGAGCTCGCCGGCGTACGCGACGCCTTCGAACGCGCCGCGGCCGAACTCGAAGCGGTCGGTCTGGCGGCGCGCGCCGCGCACTATCCCTCGCAATTGTCCGGCGGCGAGCAGCAGCGCGTCGCGCTCGCGCGCGCGCTCGTCAACGATCCCGCGATCCTGCTGGCCGACGAGCCGACGGGAAATCTCGACGAGCGGACCGGCGCGCAAATCATCGATCTTCTGCTCGACCAGCGCGCGCGGCGCGGTTCGACGCTCATCATGGTGACGCACGATCTTTCGCTCGCGTCGAAATGCGACGCCGTCGTCCGTCTAAAGTCCGGGCGCGTCGACGATGCGGACAGCGCGCCGCGTCTTGCCGCGGGCGCGCAATGACGGCGCGGCAGACGGCGCTCGTTTTTCGTCTCGCGGCGCGCGACCTGCGCGGCGGCCTGCGCGGCCTTCGAATCCTGCTCGCCTGCATTGCGATCGGCGTGGCCGCCATCACCGGCGTCAACGCGGTCGCGCAGTCGATGCTGTCGTCGTTCGCGGCGCAGGGCCGCGTCATGCTCGGCGGCGACATCGCGTTCGGACGCAGCCAGCGCCCGCTGACGGACGAAGAACGCGCCTGGCTCGCCTCGCTCGGGCGCGTGTCGGAAATCGCGACGCTGCGCGCGACCGCGCAGACTATGGCGGGCGAACCGGCCGTCGTCGAAATCAAGGCCGTCGACGCCGCCTATCCATTGACGGGCGCGGTCGGCGTCACCGGCGGCATGTCCGTCGCGGACGCGTTGAAGCCGGGTGACGGAACATTCGGCGCGCTCGCCGATTCGGCTTTGACGGACCGTCTCGGATTGAAGGTCGGCGATCAATTCAGGATCGCCCGCGCGGTGTTCACAGTGCGCGGCGAACTGACGGCGGAGCCCGACCGCATTGCGACCGGCATCGGGTTCGGTCCGCGCGTGATCGTCTCGAACGAAGGGCTGGCGGCGACGGGCCTCGTGCAGAACGCCTCGCTCATTCGCTGGGTCGCGCGCGTCGCGCTGCCGGATGGCGCGAGCGATGCGCGAACCGAGACCGACAAGGCGGCCGCGCTTGCGCATTTTCCCAAATCGGGGTGGGAGGCGCGTACGCGCGCCAACGTCTCGCCGCAGCTGACGCGCAACGTCGAACGTTTTTCGCAATTCATGGCGTTGATCGGCGTCGTGTCGCTGATCGTCGGCGGGGTAGGCGTCGCCGGCGCGGTCACGGCCTTCGTCGATCGCAAACGCGAATCGATTGCGATCATGAAAGCGCTGGGCGCAACCGGCGGCCTCGTATTCCGCGTGCTCGTCGTCGAGATGATGGCGATCGCGCTGCTCGGCGCGGCGATCGGCGCGGCGATCGGCGCGGCGCTGCCGTTCGTCGTGGCGGCGGTCGTCGGCCCGGTTCTCGATCTGCCGCTTTCGCCGCGCTTTTCGCCGGCGGCGGTCGCGACCGGACTGGCGATCGGCCTTCTCGCGGCTCTCGCCTTCATCGTCGCGCCCGCCGGCCGCGCGCACGACACGCAGGTCGCTTCGCTGTTTCGTCTGAAGAGCGCCGACGCGACAGGCCGGCTGCGGCCTCGCTATGCGCTGCTCGCCGCCGCCTGTTTCGCTGCGCTGGTCGCGCTCGTCTATGCGCTTTCGAGCGAAAGAAAGATCGCGGCCATGGCGATCGGCGCGGTCGCGCTCTCTGCGTTCGTGTTGCGCGGGGTGGCCTGGCTTGTCGCATTCGCAGCGAAAAATGCGCCCGGACGCCCCTCGCTCGTCCTGCGGCTCGCGCTCGGCAATATCCGGCGGCCTGGCTCCGTCACGAGGCCCGTCGTCACTTCGCTCGGTCTCGGCCTCACGCTGCTCGTCGCCATCGCCGGCGTCGACGGCAATCTGCGTCGGCAGCTCGCACAGGGGGAACCGGGGCGCACGCCCGATTTCTTCTTCATCGACGTGCAGAGCGGCCAGGCCGCCGAATTCCGCAAGTTTCTCGCCGATCGACGGCCGCAGGACGGGATCGAGGAAGTGCCGATGCTGCGCGGCCGCATCGTTCGGATCGGCGATCGGAGCGCCGACAGCATAAAGGCGGGCGACGAAGCGGCGTGGGTGCTCGAGGGCGACCGGGGCGTGACTTTTTCGGCGACGCCGCCGCGCGGCTCGACCGTCGCCGAAGGGCGATGGTGGCCCGCAGACTACAGCGGCCCGCCGCTCGTTTCGATGGAGGGCGACATCGCGCGTGCGCTCGGCCTGAAGGTCGGCGACACTGTTTCGGTCAATGTCGCCGGACGAATCATCACCGCGAAGATCGCCAATTTCCGTCGCGTCGACTGGCGCAGCTTCGGCATCAATTTCGTGCTTGTGTTCACGCCCTCGACGTTTGCGGGCGCTCCCCACAGCGAGTTGTTTGCGCTGACGTCGCCGCAAGGCGTCGCGCGCAACGATCCACAGCTCGTGCGCGATCTCGCCAAGGCCTATCCGGCGGTGACGGCGCTCGGCGTTCGCGAGGCGCTCGACCAGGCGCTCGCGCTCGTCGCCAAACTCGCAACCGCCATCCGGGCCGCGTCCGGCGTCACGTTGTCGACGGCGCTGCTGGTGCTTGCCGGCGCGCTCGCGGCGGGGCAGCGGGCGCGCCTCTACGACGCAATTATCCTCCGGACCATCGGCGCGACCCGCCGCGTGCTGGTCGGATCCTATCTCGTCGAATTCCTGCTGCTCGGCGCGGCCACGGCGATCTTTTCGGTCCTGGCCGGTTCCGTCGCGGCCTGGGCGGTCGTTACGCGGCTGATGAAGCTCGATTTCTTCTGGGACTGGCCGGGGGTCGCAGCGTTGGCGACCGTCGGCTGTCTGGTCACGATCTGCCTGGGGCTTTCAGCGACCTGGCGCGCTCTGGGGGAAAAGCCGGCGCGATTCCTGCACGAATTGTAATCTTCCCGCGTTCACTCAAAAGCCGAGTCCCGCTTGAGTTCGCGCGCGGACCCTACCATATTTCGTCCGTCTGGACCGCGAGGCGGCCGGCCGGGTCTGCGGACCGTACGCCGCAGGAGGAGAAAGATCATGTCCGACTATGACCGTAACGCGCGCGCCCAGTGGGGTACGAGCGTAGGCCGGGCCGGCGCAACCGAAATAGACCAGGGCCTGCGCAGCTACATGCTCGGGGTCTACAACCACATGACGCTGGGATTGGCCGTGACCGGCCTCGTCGCTTACGGCGCGGTCATGCTGACGACCGCGCATTCGTCGGCCGACACCGCCGGCATGTTCGGCCGAATTCCGCTCAATTCGCTGGGCGTCGCGCTCTACGGCAGCCCGTTGCGCTGGCTGGTGATGCTGGCGCCGCTCGCCTTCGTCTTTGTCTTCTCGTTCAACCAGCGCATGTCGGCGGCGACAGCGCGCAACATGTTCGTCGCTTTCGCGGCCCTGATGGGGCTCTCGCTCTCGACGCTGCTGCTCGTCTTCACCGGCGAATCGGTGGCGCGCGCGTTCTTCATCACGGCGGCGGCGTTTGGCGGGCTGAGCCTCTATGGCTACACGACGCGGCGCGATCTGTCGGCGTTCGGCTCCTTCATGGTGATGGGGCTGTTCGGCCTGATCATCGCGAGTCTCGTGAATCTGTTCGTTCAGAGCTCGGCCATGCAGTTCGGGTTGTCGATCCTTTCGGTTCTGATCTTCGCGGGCCTCACCGCCTGGGATACGCAGAAGATCCGCGAGATGTACTACGTCGTCGGAAGCGACCGCGAGGCCGCGGCGAAGTCGTCGGTCTACGGCGCGCTGGCGCTCTACCTCGACTTCATCAACATCTTCCAGTCGCTGCTCTATCTGACCGGCGGTTCGCGCAACAACTGATTCGCGGTTTCTCGACAAACGAAAACGCCCCGCTTGCGGGGCGTTTTTTGTTGCGGCGTTCGTCGAGATTCAGGGGTTGACGAGACGCAGCTTTTTTTCGAGGACGCCGAGGACGCGTTCGAGCTCGTGCCCGCGCTTCAGGATGACGCCGTCCGCGCTGACCACCGAATACGCGCCCTGCCGCCGGGCGAGAGCCGGATTTTTTTCGATGCGATAGAGCGGCGTCTCCGAGGTCCTGCGGAAAATCGAGAACACCGCCTTGACCGGGCTGAAGTCGATCGCATAGTCGCGCCACTCGCCCTCAGCGACGCGGCGGCCATAGAGATTCAGGATCAGCTGGAGTTCACGCCGCTCGAAGGATACGGGTTTCGGCGGCAGCCGCTTGAAAGAGACGGCGACGACATCGCCGCCGCCGGACTGCTGTGATTCTGCAGACTCCGAATCCGCCATTCCGTGCTCCGGCCTCATGTTCCTATGATCTGCGAAAGCCCGCAAGTCTCACATTAATTATCGGTAAGTCATTGTTTTGCCGGAATCCGGCCGCTTCGGAGCCGCAGTGCCGATTGACGATGCGATCGTTGCCTCGAAGGCCCGATTCGTCGAGTCTCCGGATTTCGTCAGCCCCCCAGCCCCCCGGGGACAAGGCGGATCGGGCCGCTTTTCGAGGCGCCTAAAGGGTCGGTCGCGTAGTGACCGGCCCTTTTTCGTCGTTGAATCCCCAGCGCCAATCGCTATCTCTGCCTCGCTCAATCCGAGAGGGACCGGAGACCGATGACAGACCAAACCGTTTCGCCGGACGCCGCGGCGACGGAGCGCCCGTTTCAGGCGGACGTCGCACGCCTGCTCGACCTCGTCGTTCATTCCATCTATTCGGACCGCGAAATCTTCCTTCGGGAACTCATTTCGAACGCGGCCGACGCCTGCGAGAAATTGCGTTTCGAATCGGCGACCGGGCAGGCGCCCGCGCCCGCCGACGGTTTCCGGATCCTCATCGAACTCGACAAGGACAAGAAAACGCTCAGCGTCGTGGACAATGGCGTCGGCATGACGCGCGACGATCTCGAGAGCGGGCTCGGAATCATCGCCAATTCCGGCACGCGCGCCTTTCTCGAAAAGCTCGACTCCGCGAAAGACAAGGTTTCGAGCGAGGCGCTGATCGGGCGGTTCGGCATCGGCTTCTATTCGTCCTTCATTGTGGCGGACCGCGTCGACGTGTTCACGCGCCGCGCGGGCCAGAGCCAGGGCTGGCGCTGGTCGTCCGACGGCAAGAGCGCCTACACGGTCGCCGAATCCGATGACGCGCCCGCATTCGGCACGCGCGTCGTGTTGCATCTGAAGACCGATGCAGAGGATTTCCTCGAGCCCGCGCGCGTCGAGAGCGTCGTGGCGGAACATTCGGCTGGCGTGCCCGTGCCGATCACGGTGCGCGCGGCGGGCGCCGAAGACCGCAAGGTCAGCGACGGCGCCGCGCTCTGGGCGCGGCCACGCGGCGAGATCACGCCGGATCAATACAAGGAGCTCTATCAGAACGTCTCCGGACAGTTCGACGAGCCGGCGCTGACGATTCATTGGCGCGCCGAAGGGCGTCATGAATTCGACGCGCTCGCCTTCATTCCCGGATCGCGGCCGTTCGATCTCTTCAGTCCGGAGCGCAAGGGACGTTCGCGGCTCTATGTGCGCCGCGTACTCGTTTCGACCGACGCCGATCTCCTGCCGCCGTGGCTTCGGTTCGTGACGCTGATCGTCGATTCCGCCGACGTGCCGCTCAACGTCTCGCGTGAGATCGTGCAAAAGAGTCCGGTCCTCGGCGCCATTCGCAAAGCCGTCGTCGGGCGCATCCTGCAGGAGCTCGCCAAACTCGCGGAGAACGACCCGGCGAAATATTCCGAGGTCTGGGCCAATTTCGGCGCGCCGCTGAAGGAAGGCCTCTACGAGGATCCCGAACGTCGCGACGCGCTGTTCGGGCTCGCGCGCTTCATCAGTTCGACGCATCCGGAAGGCGGCCGAACGCTCGCGCACTATGTCGCGGACCTGCGTCCCAATCAGACCGCGATCTATTATCTCACCGGCGCGGACGCCGAAGCGCTCGCCGCGAGCCCGCATCTGGAGGGGTTTCGCGCAAAGGGCGTCGAGGTGTTGCTATTGTCGGATCCTGTCGACGCCTTCTGGGTTTCGACTGCGGTCGGCTTCGAAGGCAAGCCGTTTCGTTCGATCACGCAGGGCGCGCCCGACATCGCGAACATTCCGCTCGCCGAAGGGCAGACGGAGCGCGAAAAACCCGAGCTCGACGCATCGGCTGCGACATGCATCGCGCGGATCAAGGAAACGCTCGGCGACCGCGTTTCGGACGTCCGCGCGTCCGACCGGCTCGCAGAGAGCGCAGCGTGCCTCGTGGCCAGCGATCTCGCGCCCGATCGCGCGCTCGCGAAAATCCTCGCAGGCGCGGGACGGCTCGATGCGTCGATGAAGCCGGTGCTCGAGGTCAATCTCGGTCATCCGCTGCTGCGCGCGCTCGCGGCGCTGAAGGGACCCGACAGCGCAGATACCTTCGCGGAAGCGAGCGGTCTCGTGTTCGATCTCGCGCAGATCGCCGAAGGCGAGGCGCCGGACCATGCGCCGGACGTGGCGCGACGGCTGTCGAACTGGATGGCGCGCGCGCTCGCCGGCAATGCCGGGGCCTGATCCGCAGCGCGCGCTCGCCGGCGCTACGCGCCGCAAGGCGCTGTCCGTCGCGCGGGATTTCCTCCGCGCAAACGGGATCGAGCATGCCGACGAGGATGCGCGGGCGTTGACCTTCGCCGCCGGCGCATTCGACCGGCTCGCGTTGTTGCGAGAGCCGGGCGTCGCGCTCACGACGACACAGATCGAAACGCTATCGACCTTTCTCGCGCGCCGCGCCGCCCACGAACCGGCGAGCCGGATTGTCGGCCGGCGACCGTTCTGGACTCTCGATCTGTCCGTTCGTCCCGACGTGCTCGATCCGCGCGCCGACAGTGAAGCCATGATCCGGCTCGCACGTCGCCTGTCGGACGCGCAGGGGCGCGCACCTGCGCGCATTCTCGACCTGGGCGCAGGCTCAGGCGCGCTGATCTGTGCGCTTCTTGCAGAGTTTTCAGACGCCTTCGGCGTCGCTGTGGACCTGTCGGCAGCCGCCTGCGCGGCGAGCCGGGAGAACATCCGCCGCTGCGGCTTCGAAGACCGTGGCGCGGTCGTCCGTTCAGACTGGAGCGGAGCCGTGGGAGGCCTGTTCGACCTCGTGGTTTCGAATCCGCCATACATTCCGACGGCCGAAATCGAGCAACTCGATCTGGAAGTGCGAGCGCACGATCCCCATCTGTCCCTCGACGGCGGCCTCGACGGGCTCGACGCCTACAGGTCGCTTCTGCGCCTGGCGCCCGACCTGCTCGCTCCGGGGGCGCTCCTTATCTTCGAGCACGGGTTGGGCCAGGCCGATTCGATTCGGGCGCTCGCGGTCGCCAGCGGGTTCGAGGAGGCCGGCGCCGAGCGTGATCTCGGCGGCAGGGACAGGGCGATCGCCCTGCGGATCGCCTGATCCCGGGCACAGCCGGCAAATCGGCGAACGGCCCTTGGCGGGCCCGCCGAAAACGGCTAAGAGGGGGTGCGAACACGACCGGCTCGAAAGCGGCGGTCGATAGGGGCAAGGCGTTTTCGTCTCTTACCCGCGCTGACTCCGGGAATAGCGTCCCCAGACGCAAATCCGTTAAGACGTCCGTGCAAGGGTCGAACGCGCGAAGCGGCGATGCGCCGCGCTGAACCGCCTGGATTTCGCGGTACGAACGCACGGATCCAAATTGATCGTTTGCGCCCGCTGGACAACATCATGCCGCACCTTCTGCGCCGGTTCCGGCCGCGCGCGCGGGCCCGGCTCCTGCGAGCGATGCTAACCCTGGGGTCATGAGGCAAGGATCTTCGATGAGGCCTGGTCAGAACAAGAGAATGCGCGGGCGGAACAACAACCGGAGAGGCCCCAACCCTCTCACGCGCTCCTATGAATCGAACGGTCCGGACGTGAAGGTGCGCGGAACGGCCCAGCACATCGCCGAGAAATATCTCCAGCTCGCCCGCGACGCCCAGTCGAGCGGCGACCCGGTGATGGCTGAGAGCTACCTCCAGCACGCTGAACACTATTACCGGCTGATCGCCGCCGCGCAGGCCGCGCAGCAGGCCCAATTCGCGCAACAGAACGGCCAGCCGCGCCCGCCGCAGGACGCCGATTTCGACGAAGACGACGACGAGGTCGTCAACGACCGGTTCGCGTCGGTCGCCGAACGGCTTCCGCAGCCGCAGTTTCCGCAAGGTCAGCCCCATCCGCAGCCCTACCAGCAGCAGCCCTATCCCGAGCGCCAGGACCGGCAGAACTTCAACAGCGAACGGCCGCAGCAACAGGAGCGCCAGGATCGTCCGGACCGCCACGACAGGCAGGACCGTCAGCCGCGTCAGGACCGGCACTCCTTCGACCGGAACCAGAATCAGCAGGGTCAGAATTTCAATCGGGACAACCGGGATAACCGCGACAACCGTCGTTTCCGCGACCGCGACCAGCGCCCGCCCGTCGACCAGGGCGAGCGTCAGGGCGACGATCGTCCGGCCGCGGACGATCAACCGGTTGGTCTGCCGGCCTTCATCACGGCTCCGCCCCGGCCGATCGCGGCGGATGCGCCTCAGCCGGACCTGCTGCCCCCGAGCGCTCAGGACGAGCAAGGCGATGCCGGCGGCTACCATCTGCGTCCGCGTCGGCGTCGCAGGCCGCGCCCCAGCGGCCTCGTCGACGCTGCGGCCGACGGCCCCGAGTTCACGCCGGAGACCGGCGGCGGCGAGAGCGAGGGCGAATAGTCCGCGCGAAAGCGTCGCAGCGAGCTTTTCGCCCCTACACGAATTGAAAGCGCCTTCCTAAATCTTGTCCGACGGCCGCCGTACGGGGCCGAATCGGTAAGAGTACGCCGCAGTCCGATCGCTTCGGGGCCGGTCCGCGGGCAGGAGGGTCCATGAATCTCGAAAAATATACAGAACGCGCCCGCGGTTTCGTCCAGTCGGCGCAGTCGCTCGCGCTTCGCGAGGGGCACCAGCAGTTCACGCCGGAACATGTCCTCAAAGTTCTGCTCGACGACCCGGAGGGGCTCGCCGCGGGCTTGATCGACCGGGCCGGCGGCCGCTCGCGCGAGGCTTTGCAGCAGGTCGAACTGGCGCTTTCAAAGCTGCCGAAGGTGCAGGGCTCGGGCGCTGGCCAGCTCTATCTGAGCCCCGCCACGGCGCGCCTGTTCGACAATGCCGAGAAGATTGCGCAGAAGGCCGGCGATTCCTTCGTGACGGTCGAACGGCTTCTGCTCGCGCTGGCGATGGAGAAGAGTTCCGAATCCGCGAAAATCCTGGCCAACGCCGGCGTCAATGCGCAGGCGCTGAACGGCGCGATCGAGGAATTGCGCAAGGGCCGGACGGCCGACAGCGCATCGGCTGAAAACGCCTACGACGCGCTGAAGAAATATGCGCGCGATCTGACAGAAGCCGCACGCGCGGGCAAGCTCGATCCCGTCATCGGCCGCGACGAGGAAATCCGTCGCACCGTGCAGGTGCTGTCCCGCCGCACGAAGAACAATCCCGTGCTGATCGGCGAACCCGGCGTCGGCAAGACGGCGATCGTCGAGGGCCTCGCGCTGCGCATCGTCAACGGCGACGTCCCGGAATCCCTGAAGGACAAGAAGCTGCTCGCGCTCGACATGGGCGCGCTGATCGCCGGCGCAAAATATCGCGGCGAGTTCGAGGAGCGGCTCAAGGCGGTTCTCAATGAAGTGACCGCCGCCGAAGGCGGCATCATCCTGTTCATCGACGAAATGCATACGCTGGTCGGCGCCGGCAAGGCGGACGGGGCGATGGACGCTTCGAACCTCTTGAAGCCCGCGCTCGCGCGCGGCGAATTGCATTGCATCGGCGCGACAACGCTCGACGAATATCGCAAGCACGTCGAAAAGGACGCTGCGCTCGCGCGCAGGTTCCAGCCGGTGTTCGTCTCCGAGCCCACGGTCGAAGATACGATCTCGATCCTGCGCGGCCTCAAGGAGAAATACGAACTGCACCACGGCGTGCGCGTCACGGACGCCGCGCTGGTTGCGGCCGCGACTCTCTCGAACCGCTACATCGCGGACCGCTTCCTGCCGGACAAGGCGATCGATCTCGTCGACGAGGCGGCCTCGCGCCTGCGCATGCAGGTCGATTCGAAACCCGAGGAGCTCGACGAACTCGACCGGCGAATCATCCAGCTCAAGATCGAGCAGGAGGCGCTGAAGAAAGAGAGCGACCGCGCGTCGAAGGATCGGCTCGCCAAGCTCGAAACCGAGCTCGCGGACCTCGAAGAGAGATCGTCGGCCCTGACCTCGCGTTGGCGCGCCGAGAAGGACAAGCTCGGCTCCGCGCAGAAGTTGAAGGAACAGCTCGAACAGGCGCGCAACGAGCTCGCGCAGGCCCAGCGCCGTGGCGAGTATCAGAAGGCCGGCGAACTCGCCTATGGCGTGATCCCCGATCTCGAGAAGAAGCTTTCGGACGCCGAATCCTCGAGCGCTTCAGCGCTCGTCGAAGAAGCCGTGACGCCCGATCACGTTGCGCAGGTCGTCTCGCGCTGGACAGGCGTGCCCGTCGACAAGATGCTCGAAGGCGAGCGCGAAAAACTCCTCAAGATGGAGGAGGAAATCGGCAAGCGCGTCGTCGGGCAGAAGGAAGCGGTCCGCGCGGTGTCGACCGCCGTGCGTCGCGCGCGCGCAGGTCTGCAGGATCCGAACCGGCCGATCGGCTCGTTCATGTTCCTCGGACCGACCGGCGTCGGCAAGACCGAGCTCACCAAGGCGCTCGCCTCGTTCCTGTTCGACGACGAGACCGCGATGGTGCGCCTCGACATGTCCGAATACATGGAGAAGCACTCGGTCTCGCGGCTGATCGGCGCGCCTCCGGGCTATGTCGGTTACGAGGAGGGCGGCGCGCTCACGGAAGCGGTGCGGCGGCGGCCTTATCAGGTCGTGCTGTTCGATGAGATCGAGAAGGCGCATCCGGACGTCTTCAACGTGCTTCTCCAGGTTCTGGATGATGGGCGTCTCACGGACGGTCAGGGCCGCACGGTCGATTTCCGCAACGTGCTGATCATCATGACGTCTAACCTCGGCGCCGAATTCCTGGTCATGCAGAAGGACGGGGAAGATTCGAGCGCGGTGCAGAACGAAGTCATGCAGGTCGTGCGCTCGCACTTCAGGCCCGAATTCCTGAACCGTGTCGACGAGATCATTCTGTTCCATCGCCTGCGGCGCTCGGACATGGGCGCGATCGTCGACATCCAGTTCGCGCGCCTGGCGCGGCTGCTGGAGGACCGCAAGATCGCGCTCTCGCTCGACGCCAAGGCGCGGGCCTGGCTCGCCGACAAGGGTTACGATCCGTCTTACGGCGCGCGCCCGCTGAAGCGGGTGATCCAGAAGGCGGTTCAGGACCCGCTCGCGGAGATGATTCTCGCCGGCGACGTCGGCGATGGCGAGAATGTCGCGATCTCGACGGGGCCGGCGGGCATCACGATCAACGGCAAGGCGGTCGGCCGCGGCGAAGCGGCCAACGACGAGCCGGAAGCCGGTACTGTCGTGAATTTCCCGAAAGGCGCGTAGGCAGCGCGAAACTTGGAAGAATGCCAAAAGGGCGGCCGAGGCCGCCCTTTTTCGTTGTCGCGTTACGACAGCCAGCCAGCCGCTGCGCCGACGAGCAGCACCACGCCGATGAAAGCGCGATAGGCCACGAACGGCCAGGCGGAAAAGCGTTCGAGAATGCGCAGGAGACTCCAGATCGCCGCGAATGAAGCGATCGAGGCGACGGCGA
>JAGWTW010000089.1 GCA_028868735.1 Hyphomicrobiales bacterium
GACCGGAGGCTGGGCCACGGCCTGTCGCGGCGGGGCGGCTTCCTGAACGACCGCCTGCCGACGCGCCGGTCGCTCGTCGCGGATGGAAATCTCGCCGGGCGCGCCCGAACCGAGCACGACGACCTTCGCTCCCACCGGAACCCGATTGTAGAGATCGATGGCGTCCTGGTTGATCATGCGGATGCATCCGGACGAGGCGTTGGTGCCGATCGTCCAGGGCTCGGTCGTTCCGTGAATCCGGTAGAGCGTGTCCTTGCCGTTCTGCCAGAGATACATGGCGCGAGCGCCGAGCGGATTGCGCGGCCCCCCGTGCATGCCGATTCCCGACTGCAGTTCGCTCATGTGCGCCATAAGATCGGGCTGGCGCTCCAGCATTTCCTTCGGCGGATACCAGTCCGGCCACGCCTGCTTGGAATTGATGGTCGCGCTGCCGGACCAGGCGAAGCCCTGGCGCCCGACGCCGACGCCGTAGCGCATGGCCGTGCCGTCCCCCATGACGAAATAGAGATAGTGGTGGCGTGGATCGATCACGACCGTCCCCGCCGGCTCCCGCGTCGCGTAATCGACCTGGGCCCGCAGGAAGGCCGGGCCGATTCGCGAGAGGTTCACGGGGGGCACCGGAAACGGCTCCCCGGAAACGGGGCCGTAAAGCGCCCGCGCGCTTTCGGAGGCGGGGGCGGCGGTGGCGGCGCTCGCGGCGCAGGCGAGCAATCCGGTGAGCGCCATCCGGCGGTCGATCAGCATGTTTTCCTCTTTGAGTCTGCGGCCGTCCTTGCCCCCAACGCCGGCCATTCGCAATTTTCGTGTGTTGGGCGCGGATTACAAGTGCGCACGCGCAGGGTTGACGCGAAATCGTTGCTCCGTTTCGATTTGGCCACAATGAATCACGGACCCTGCCTCTCCGCCGACGGGCGCTTCGTCGCCGCGCCCATGTCTCGTCGCGTGCTGAATTTCGGCGACATGATGACCCAGACCGCGCGCCGGCTTCCGGACCGGCCGGCCCTCGTCTGGCGCGAAAAGGTCTGGAGCTGGCGCGAACTCAATGCGCGGGTCGACGCGCTGGCCCACGCGCTCGCGGCGGCCGGAGTCGGCAAGGGCGACCGCATTCTCCTCATGTCGCGCAACAACAACGCCATGTTCGAGGCGCTCTACGCCGCATTCAAACTCGGCGCGATCGTGGTGCCGGCGAATTTCCGTCTGGCGGCGGACGAGTTCGCCTATCTCGGCGCGGCCTCGCGCGCAAGGGCGCTCGTCTATGATTCGGTTTTCGCCGACCACGCCGACGCCGCGCGCCGCGAGACGAGCGGCCTCGCCACGCTGGTCGCGATCGGAACGGCGCGCGCCGGCGAGCACGAATTCGAGGCGTTCATCGCCCCGCACCTCGGCAAGCCTTTCAGCGCCGCGTCCGTCGAGTACGACGACGCCATGTGGTTCTTCTTTACGTCGGGAACGACGGGGCGACCGAAGGCCGCCGTCCTCACCCACGGGCAGATGGGTTTCGTCGTCGCCAACATGCTCGCCGACCTCACGCCCGGCGCGAACGAGAACGACGGATCGCTGGTGGTCGCGCCGCTTTCGCACGGCGCCGGAATTCATCAGCTCACCCAGGTTGCGCGCGGCGCGACGACGGTGCTGCTGCCTTCGGAAAAACTCGACGTCGCCGAAGCCTGGCGGCTCGTCGAGCGCTGGCGCGTCGCCAACATGTTCACCGTGCCGACCATCCTCAACATGCTCGTCGATCATGCGAGCGTCGACGAATACGACCGCTCCTCGCTGCGGCACGTGATCTACGCCGGCGCGCCCATGTATCGCGAGGATCAGAAGCGGATCGTCGCAAAACTCGGCAAATGCATCGTGCAATATTTCGGGCTCGGCGAAGTCACGGGCTCGATCACGGTGCTGCCGCCGGCGCTGCACGACGTCGACGATTCCGTGCAGGGACACATCGGCTCCTGCGGCTACCCGCGCACCGGCATGGACGTGCGCATTCTCGACGACGCCGGAATCGAATGCGCGATCGGCGCGACGGGCGAAATATGCGTCGCCGGACCGGGCGTGTTCGCCGGCTATTTCGACAATGCCGAGGCCAATGCCAAGGCGTTTCGCGACGGCTGGTTCCGCACGGGCGACCTCGGCCATATGGACGCCGAGGGATTCGTCCACATCACGGGACGCGCGTCGGACATGTACATTTCCGGCGGCTCCAACGTCTATCCGCGCGAGACGGAGGAAAAACTGATCGAGCATCCGGCGGTCGCGGAAGCCGCGATCGTCGGCATGCCCGACCGCAAATGGGGCGAGACCGGCGTCGCCGTCGTCGTGCTGCGCGAAGGCGCGCACGCCAGCGAAGCGGACATTCTCGGCTTTCTCGCCGGCCGCGTGGCGCGCTACAAGCTGCCCTCGCGCGTGGTCTTCTGGGACGAACTGCCGAAATCCGGCTACGGCAAGGTGCCCAAGCGCCTGATCAAGGAACGGTTGATGAACGAAGCGGCGAAAGACGCATGAAAGAGACGATCGCGGCTCCGGACGGCTATCATCCGACCGATCACTCCAGCCCTTACATGGACCTCATCGGCCGTCTCTACGAAGCCGGCGAGGGCGACGACTATCGTCTGGGCATGCGCGTCGAGGCGCATCACACCAACCGTATCGGCGCCTGCCACGGCGCTGTGCTGGCCGCGCTCGCCGACGTGCATCTGCTGCGCGTGATCGCGCTGACGCAGAAGCCGCGTCTGACCATGGTGACCGTGCATCTGGGGCTCGACTATCTGAGCCCGGCGCCGCTCGGCTCCTGGATGGAAGGACGCGGCCGCGTCGACCGGATGGGCCGGGCGCTCTGTCATTCCTCGGGCATGATCTACGCCGACGGCAAACCGGTGCTGCGCGCCTCCGGCGTGTTCCAGATCGTCTCGGCGGATCGCTTGAAGAACTAGCTATTCGCCGGGCGCCTTGGCGTGGATCGCGAGCGCGTGCACGCCGTCGGCGAGTTCAGCGGCCAGCAGGTCGTTGACGGCGCGATGGCGCTGCACACGGGTCTTGCCGACGAAGGCCGCCGATACGACCTTGACGGTGAAATGCGTCTCGCCCTGCTGTCCTGCGCCGCCGGGATGTTCGAGATGGCCGGCGTGCCGGTGCGAATCGTCGATCACCTCGAGCGCGACTGGGGCGAGCCCCGCTTCCAGCTTCGCTCTTATCCTGTCCTTAACCCCGGTTGCGGCTTGATTCACGCGTGAACTCCCGACCTGCGCCTTAACCGCGCGATTTGAATGGATTTTATCCGCTCCTTCGCCTTGCGGCGAGCCCCGAAGCACCCATAATGAACGCTCCATGGATCTGAATTCGCCGATCTTCGACCGCATCCGGGTCAAGCAGCAGGCGCGCCGCGAGGAACCCGCGGAGCGCCGGATCGTCTGCGACTATCCGGGTTGCGAATCGACCGGTGAATTCCGCGCGCCGATGGGGCGGCTGCGGGAGGGTCAGTACTTCTGCTTCTGTCTCGATCATGTCCGCGAATACAACGCGACCTACAATTATTTCGCGGGTATGACCGACGACGCCGTCGCCCGCTGGATGAAGGACGACACGATCGGCCACAGGCCGACATGGTCGATGGGCGTCAACCGCGCCGGCAAGAGCTTTCGCGAGGACGCGTCCGGCATTCGCGACCCGCTCGGCGTGTTCGGCGCGCGCGCCGGCGCCCGCCAGCAGCGCCAGGCGGAGGCCGCGCGTCCCGCCTACGGCATAGCTGCCATGAAAGCTTTGGGCGCGCTCGGCCTGGATGACACGGCGGACGCCGCCGCCATCAAGGCCCGCTACAAGGAACTCGTGAAACGCCTCCATCCCGACGCCAACGGCGGCGACCGGTCGAGCGAGGACAAATTGCGCGAGATCATCCGGGCCTATAATTATCTGCGGTCGGCCAAGCTCGTCTGACGATCACGTCGCCCGGGCCCCGGAACGGATCGCCATCGCCCGGAATCGTCCGGGCGACGGATCGGAGGTTGAATGCAAGTCGCCAGCGAAAAGGCAAAGGTTTCCGGCGTTCGGGTCCCGGATATCTCCATTTCTGTCCGCCAGACCTTCGGCATCGATTCCGACATGGAAGTGCCGGCTTTCGCAGAAGCCGACGATCACGTTCCAGACCTCGATCCGGACTATCTGTTCGACCGCGAGACGACGCTGGCCATTCTCGCCGGTTTCGCGCGCAATCGTCGCGTGATGATCACGGGTTATCACGGCACCGGAAAATCGACCCACATCGAGCAGGTCGCCGCCCGCCTCAACTGGCCCTGCGTCCGCGTCAATCTCGACAGCCACGTCTCGCGCATCGATCTCGTCGGCAAGGACGCGATCGTTCTGAAGGACGGCAAGCAGGTCACCGAATTTCGCGACGGCATCCTGCCGTGGGCGATCCAGAACAACATCGCGCTCTGCTTCGACGAATATGACGCCGGCCGGCCCGACGTGATGTTTGTGATCCAGCGCGTGCTCGAAGTCTCGGGACGCCTGACGCTGCTCGACCAGAATCGCGTGATCCGCCCTCACCCGTCCTTCCGCCTGTTTGCGACCGCCAACACGGTCGGTCTCGGCGACACGTCCGGCCTCTACCACGGCACGCAGCAGATCAACCAGGGCCAGATGGACCGCTGGTCGATCGTCGCCACGCTGAACTACCTGCCGCACGACAAGGAAGCCGACATCGTGCGCGCCAAGGTGAAGTCGTATCAGAAGACCAAGGAAGGCAAGGAGACCGTCTCGAAGATGGTGCGCGTCGCCGACCTCACGCGCAACGCCTTCATGGCCGGCGACCTCTCGACCGTCATGAGCCCGCGCACGGTCATCACCTGGGCGGAGAACGCGGAAATCTTCGGCGACATCGGCTTCGCGTTCCGCCTCACTTTCCTCAACAAGTGCGACGAACTCGAACGCGCGCTGGTCGCCGAATTCTATCAACGCTGCTTCGGCAAGGAATTGCCGGAAAGCGCCGTGAACGTGGTGATGACGTAAAGCCGCGCAGCAGGATCGCGTGACCTCCAACCGCAAGCCCGCCAGTCCGAAGGAAGCGCCGCAGGAGCCGTTCAAGCGGGCGGTCGCCTCCTGCATGCGCGCCATGGCGCGCAATCCGCAGCTCGAGGTCACCTATTCGGCCGACCGGCCGAACGTGGTCGGCACGGGCGAGAACGCCAAGGCGCGCCTGCCTGAACCGCCACGCAAGCTGACGCCGAAGGAAGCCGCGATCGTGCGCGGCTATTCCGATTCGCTCGCGCTCAGGCTCGCCTGCCACGACGAGGCCGTGCACCGCCGCATCGCGCCGCAGGGAACGGCCGCGCGCGGCGTGTTCGAGGCGGTCGAACAGGCGCGCGTCGAGGCGATCGGCGCGCGGCGCATGGAAGGCGTCGCCGCCAATCTCGGCGCCATGCTCGACGACCGCTACAGCCGCGGCAATTACGCCGAGATCGACAATCGCGCCGACGCGCCGCTCGAAGACGCGCTGGCGCTGATGGTGCGCGAGCGTCTGACCGGCGCGCAGGCGCCGAAGAACGCGCAGGGCGTGGTCGACATCTGGCGCTCCTATATCGAGGAGCGCGCCGGCCCCGAACTCGACAAGCTGTCCGCGCAGATCCTCGACCAGCGCGCCTTCGGCAAGGTCGTGCATTCCGTGCTCGGCGCGCTCGACATGGCCGATGACGCATCCTCCGATTCCGAAGACAGCGAGGAGGATTCGCAGGACGAATCCGACAGCGCCGAGAACGAGGAAGAGTCCGGCGAGGAGCAGGATGCGCACGGCGAATCCGTGCAGATGGAGAAGACCGCCGATTCCGACGACGACATGGAGGACGGCGAGACCGACGCCGCCGACGCGCCGACCGGCGAATTCCCCGAGGAAGCCGACGTCGGCGACGCCGAGGAAGCCGCCGAATCGCGCCGTCCGCCCATGTTCGGCGCCGACAAGCGCGGGCCGGACTACAAGGCCTTCACGCACAAGTTCGACGAGATCGTGCAAGCCGAAGATCTCTGCGACGCGGAAGAGCTCGAACGCCTGCGCGCCTATCTCGACAAGCAATTGTCGAATCTCTCCTCCGTCGTCGGCCGTCTCGCCAATCGCCTGCAACGCCGCCTGATGGCGCAGCAGAACCGCTCGTGGGAATTCGACCTCGAGGAAGGCATTCTCGATCCCGCGCGCCTGTCGCGCGTCGTCATCGACGCGCAGCAGCCGCTCTCGTTCAAGCACGAGAAGGACACCGACTTCCGCGACACCGTCGTGACGCTGCTCCTCGACAATTCCGGTTCCATGCGCGGGCGCCCGATCACGGTAGCCGCCACCTGCGCCGACATTCTCGCGCGAACCCTGGAGCGCTGCGGCGTGAAGGTCGAAATCCTCGGCTTCACGACGCGCGCGTGGAAGGGCGGACAGTCGCGCGAGGCGTGGCTGCAGGCGGGCAAGCCGCCGACGCCCGGCCGCCTCAACGACCTGCGCCACATCGTCTACAAATCCGCCGACGCGCCGTGGCGGCGTGCGCGCAAGAATCTCGGCCTGATGATGCGCGAGGGGCTGCTCAAGGAGAACATCGACGGCGAGGCGCTCGACTGGGCGCATCGCCGGCTCGTGCACCGGCCGGAGCAGCGGCGCATCCTCATGATGATTTCCGACGGCGCGCCGGTCGACGATTCGACGCTTTCGGTAAACCCCGGCAATTATCTCGAACGCCACCTGCGCCACGTCATCGACGAGATCGAGAACCGCTCGCCGGTCGAACTCATCGCCATCGGCATCGGCCACGACGTGACGCGCTATTACAAGCGCGCCGTCACCATCGTGGATGCGGAAGAGCTCGGCGGCGCGATGACCGAAAAGCTCGCCGAACTCTTCGACGAAAAGGCGACGCCTACGCCGGCGCGCGCCCCGCCGAAGCCCGCGCCGCGCAAGAAAGACGTTTCGCCGGGCCGCGTGCAGATCGCGACGCGTTGATCCCTTCTCCCGCGGAGCGGGAGAAGGTGGCGCTCGCGCAGCGAGCGTCGGATGAGGGCGCTGTCACACTCAATGCTTGGTCGCGTCATGACTTTGCATGAACTGTGATGGCACGAAAGTTCCTACAGAAGCCGTTTGAAATCTTACAGGCGGCGTGCTGTGTTCGGCGCGCTCGCTCGCGAAAGCGATACGTTATCAGTCCAACTCGGCCGCTGCGCATAGGCGACTGTTCGCCGCGGTCCTTGCAGAGATCGAAGCAAATGGATTTACCCCTCACTGTCGCTCCTCTCAAACATGGCCCGATCTCGTGCGCAGCGTGCTTCCCGCCAGGGCGCGCGCCGGGCGACACACATGAAGCCGACGGGTGGCGGGTCGACAACAACCCCGGATACTGGGGTGCGGCGCATCCCGAGGTGCTAGTGCTCGGATTCAGCAAGGGCGCCAACCAACGGGGCGACATGCCCTTTGACCGGATCGCCTTCAACAATGCGCGCGGCAACTTCAAGGAAATCCTTGCTGCGCTCGGATTCGTCGACGCAGGCGCCGACAACGACGCCTGCTTCACGTCGGCTGAGACGCGGATCGGGGTCGCGTCGGTCGTGAGGTGTGGGCTCGGCATGGAGATCGAGCCAGGCAAATACGCCACATCCGGCAAGGTGGTTCGCAGTGCAATTGCGCCGGGTAGTCCCGTGCGGCGCTTCTTTGACGGTTGCACGGAGCGTTTCCTCAAGCGCCTGCCCGAGAGCGTCCGAGTCGTCGTTTTTCTCGGCCTCGACCGCCCATATGTCGAGGCGCTGTTTGCGCGAATGAAGGAACTACATCCGTCGATTACCCGGTTGAGCGAGCTGGCGTACCGAACGAAGTCCGTTACATTCGTTCACGTTATTCACCCTTCGCCTTTAGCGACGAGCCACCGACAAAAGTGGCTGTGCGACGACATGTCGTCTCTAGCGGATAGTCGACGAGAGGTCTGCAGGGCCCTGGGAAGGCCAATGGCGCCGCCCCGCACGATGGGCTCTCCGATGTCCGTCCCGAAGGCGAAAGCGGCGCCCACACCACGCGCGGCGCGCCCGGACCCAAGCGAAGTTGGCACCAATGCTCTGATTGGCGAACTCAGAGCGGCACTCGCGGACGGCCGGTTGCGTGCTGTCGTGGTCGAAAATCAGCGCACTGGTGCGCAGGAACTGGTAAAGGTGTTCCGTCTCCGTCGCAGTGACGGCAATGAGTTCGTGATTGAGCGAACGCGCGCTTGGTTTAATGTGTGGTCATCGGTTGCGCCGTCAATCGCGACCGCGCTTGCGGAGCAAGCGGACGTGTACACCCCCGCTAGGACGCGACACTCCAATCTTAGCAGCATGCCCAAGCTGCGCGGGCCGAAAAACGGACACCCGGGCTCCCGCGCTTGGAAGCTGAATTTCAAAACACTGATTGCGGCGCGCGATTTCATTCTGCACGCTCGGTAACAGAGAAATACGCCCCTCATCCGTCGCGCATTCGCGCGACACCTTCTCCCGCGGATCGGGAGAAGGAAGCGCCTCCTCACCGCGGCGCCAGCGCCCAATAATCCAGATCGAGTATGACGGCCGGATCGTAGTTTTCGCCGGCCATCAGCGGCAGGTGCGTGCAGGGATGGTCCTTGGTCGCGATCGTGCGCAGGCGCAGCGCGCCGACGTCGTCGCGGCCGGGGATTTCCGCCGTCTCCAGCACTTCGGTCCAGGCGTGCACGGTCAGCCCGGCGAACAGCGGCGCGACGTGGCGGCCGCCGTTGATGGCGGCGATGTGGAACGCATTGGCGAGCCCGTTGAACGACAGCGCGCGCGCCAGCGAGATCACATGGCCGCCGTAGATGAGGCGGCGCCCGAACCGGCCCTGCCCTTCCGAAAACTGGTTGAAGTGAACTTTCGCCGTGTTCTGGTAGAGCCGCGTCGCGATCATGTGCTCGGCTTCTTCCACCGTCATGCCGTCGACGTGATCGATTTTTTCGCCAGCCTTGTAATCGCTCCAGCGCCACGGGGCGCCGGCGAGGTCGAAATCATAATGTTTCGTCGCGATCTGCGGGCACGCGTCGCCCAGCGAATCCGCCGGCAGCGCCTTCGGCAGTTTCGGCACGCTTTCTTCCTTCACCGGCGCGTTCGGATCGCGCTTGCGCACCATCACCCAGCGCACGTAATCGAGAACGGTGTCGCCATGTTGGTTGAACCCGCGCGAGCGCACGTAGACGACGCCGGTCTGACGATTCGAGTTTTCCTTCAGGCCGATGATTTCGGACGAGGCCGACAAAGTGTCGCCGGGATAGACGGGCGCGAGGAAGCGGCAGGCGGCGTAGCCGAGATTGGCGACCGCGTTGAGCGAAATGTCCGGCACCGTCTTGCCGAAGACGACGTGAAAGACCAGCAGGTCGTCGACCGGCGCGTGCTTGTAGCCGATCGCCTTTGCGAAGGCGTCGGAGGACTGCACGGCGAAGCGGCCGCCGTAAAGCGCGGTATAAAGCGCGACGTCGCCAACGGTCACCGTGCGCGGCGTCGCATGGCGGATCGTCTGGCCGATCCGGAAATCCTCGAAGAAATTGCCTGCATTGGTTTTCATCGGCGCGCTCCGCGAAAAAGGTCGGCGCTTCCATAGAGGCAAGCGCGCGCGAGCGCCACTCTACTTTGCAGGCGTATCGCCGAGCGCGGCGGCGATGCGTTCGGGCTCGCCCCGAATCTCGACCGTCTTGATGCGGGACGTGTGGCCGGCGGCGATCGATACGGCCGATCTCGCGACGCCCGCCGCCGCGGCGATCAGGCGCGTCAGGGCGTCGTTGGCCTTGCCGTCCTCCGGCGCGGCGCGCACGCGCGCCTTCAGCGCCGCGCGCCCGTCGCTCAGGGTCTCGATCCCCTCGATCGCGTCGCGGCCGCCCTTCGGCGTCAGGCGGACGAGAACGATGAGCCCGCCGGCGCGCGCGCGCCAGGGCGCCGCCCCGCTCACCGGCTCAATAGCCCATCGCCATCGGATAGAGGTAGCGGACGATCACGCGCTGGAGGAAATAGATGCCGAGCAGGAGGATGATCGGCGAAATGTCGAGGCCGCCCATGGCGGGAAGAAAACGGCGGATCGGGCGCAGCACCGGCTCGGTCAGCGCGAGCAGCGTGTTCCAGATCGAGCGGACGAAATCGCTGCGCGTGTTCACGACGTCGAACGCGATCAGCCAGGACATGATGGCGGTCGCGATCACGATCCACTGATAGAGATCGAGGGCGAGTAGAAGTACGTCGAGCACCGCGCTCATCGGCCGTCCGTTGTTGGAGTGAGCCGCAGGGGCGCGGCGTTGCATGAACTTTGGCGGAGCAGCGCTCTTTTGCAAGAGCGCGCGCGGCCGCGAACCTTGGCCGCAAACTTCGATTGACAGCACTGGGGCAAGCCGACTATTCAGCGCGCCGGAGCGGGGCTGTAGCTCAGATGGGAGAGCGCTGCAATCGCACTGCAGAGGTCAGGGGTTCGAATCCCCTCAGCTCCACCAACGCCTTCGACGCCCGCCCCCTGGAAGCCCGCGAAGGGGAATGCCGCAGCGCGGCATCGCCGTCTCTGCGATTTCTGGCGCGACCTTCGCAAATACGCGTTGTAAGTGTGCGTTAAATTATATTAACTGCGCGCTGATCGACGTCGGGCCGGTTTGCGGCGACCCAACTGGCGCGGTCATGGCAGGCTCAAACCAGCGCTCGCGCCGGGACTGTCTGGCTGAATTGTCGGAATTGGTTTTCAGAGGGTCGTTCCATGCGTCCGTTGTTGTCTCGCGTCCCCCGGCGCGCGCGTTCATTGCGCCTTGTGTTGGGCGTCGCCGCCCTTGCAGCCGCTGCCTTCTCTTCTGCTCCTGCCCGCGCCGACGATGGCGGCATGATGGATTTCCTGCTGCGCGAGGGGCATCGACCCGCCGCGCACGCTTACGCCACGGCCCCGCGCTACATCGGCAGCCCCGTTTATCTGAGCAGTCAGCCGTCCTTCGCGGACGCGACCGGGACGCGGCGGGTCGTCGCCAGGCATCGCACCGCCCAGCGCCATGTGGCGGCGAACCGGACGGCGCCCGCGCGCGCGGCCGTCGTGATCGACGGCCGGCCGGAAGCGAGACCGGCGGCCTCTCCCGTGCCCTCGGTGTCCGGCGCAGGCGCTGCGGACGCCCATCTCACGGACAAGACGCTGAGGCGGGGCGACATCGTCGCGACCGTCAGCGGCCTGAGAATTTTCAAGGGCGCAGAGCATTTCCCTTTCGTGGACTCCGATTTCGCGAGCATCTCGAGGGGGCGTCACGTTCAGAACGTCGCCATGCTTCAGGCGATCGACCGCATGATCCGTCGCGACCACTGGGCTGAAAACGCCAAGGACAAGGCCGCGAAGGACAAGACCGCCAAGATCGCGGCCGCCCGGCCGGCGCCGACGGCCGCCGTGCGCGCCGCCGCTCTTCCGCATGTCCAGCCGCGCCGCCACGTGGCTTCGCGAAAGACAGAAGGTCACCGTGTTTTGCTTGCCTATGCATCTGCATCTAGCTCGACCGAGGTTGCTTCCATGAAGGCGATCGACCGCGTTCAGCATCGGCCGCACGCTGGAAAGGCGAGCCGCAGCCGGCGCTCGGCGACCGGACTCGCCCGTGTGAACCGCCAGATGCGCTACGAACGCGTTGCGCGGTACTATTACGGGCCTCAGATATATTCCGTGGCGTCGGACGGCAGTTACACGTCAGGCCTGTGGCGGGTCGTTTACAACCGGTAGCGCGTCGGCGAGGGCGGGCGGAGTCGCACTTGCGCGGGATGCCGGTCGAGGCTACGGCTCGTTGACACGGATCGGGCCGGGATGTCTTTTTTCGCCGTTTATCGCAGGGTGCTCGCGCAGCTCGCGCCGGAAGCGGCGCTGGCGATCCTGCTGGCGCTCGCCAATATTGCGGTGGCGGCGGCCCAATTCGCCGAACCGCTGCTGTTCGGGCGCATTATCGACCGCCTGACGGGCGCGCAGACCCAGCAAGCGCCCCTCGTGATGATGGATCTCGCGCCCATGCTCGGCGCATGGGTCGGATTCGGTCTTTTCTCCATCGCCGGTTCGGCGCTCGTCGCTCTCAACGCCGACAGGCTCTCCCATCGCAGGCGGCTCGGCATGATGGCCGCCTATTTCGACCACGTCCTGCACCTCCCTTTGAGCTTCCACAGTCTCGTCCATTCCGGCCGGCTGCTGAAAATCATGCTGGACGGCGCCCAGGCCATGTTCTGGATCTGGTTGTCGTTCTTCCGCGAGAACTGCGCCTCGGCCATGGCATTGTTTGTTCTCCTGCCGATGACGCTGTTTGTGAACTGGCGGCTTGCGGCCATTCTGATCGTTCTTGTGATCTGTTTCGGCCTGCTGACTTCCTTTGTTCTGCGCCGCACGGAGACCTTGCAGGGCGCCGTCGAACGTTTCTCATCCGATTTGGCCGAACACGCTTCCGACGCCCTCGGGAATGTGCCAGTAATTCAAAGCTTTACGCGAGTCGAGAGCGAGTCGCGGGCCATGCGTCGCATTATCGACGCCTTGTTGGCGGCGCAGATGCCGGTCCTGTCCTGGTGGGCGATCGCTGCGGTCGCGACCCGCGCCTCGTCGACCCTGTCCATCCTGTCGATCTTTCTGGTAGGGATATGGTTGCATCTGCATGATCTTGCGACCGTCGGCGAGATCGTCACTTTCATCAATTTCGCGACGATGCTGATCGGCCGACTCGAGCAGATGGTCGGCTTCGTCAATTCGCTGTTCATGCAGACCGGGCGCGTTCGCGACTTCTTCGAGGTGATCGACACCAGGGCGATCGTCGAGGACCGGCCCAATGCGATCGACCCCGGCCGGCTGACCGGACGGGTCGTGTTCGACCGCGTCGGCTTTTCCTACGACGGCGCCCGCCAGGCCGTGAGCGACATCAGCTTCGCGGTCGAGCCTGGGCAGACCATCGCGCTCGTCGGCGCGACCGGCTCCGGCAAATCGACCACGATGAGCCTTCTGCATCGAGTGTTCGACCCGACGTCCGGCGGCATTTCGATCGACGGGATCGACATACGCGACATGCGGTTGGTCGCGCTTCGGCGGAATATCGGCGTCGTCTTCCAGGAGCCGATGCTGTTCGCCCGCTCCATCGAAGAGAACCTGCGCGTGGGCAAACCCGACGCTACGCCGGCCGAGCTCGAGCTGGCTCTCGAGCGCGCGCAGGCCAAGGATTTCGTCGCGCGACAGACCGAGGGTCTGCTGTCCCGCGTCGGCGAGCGGGGCCGGTCCCTGTCCGGCGGCGAGCGCCAGCGCGTCTCGATCGCCCGCGCCCTGCTCAAGGACCCGCCGATCATGATCTTCGACGAAGCAACAAGCGCGCTCGATGCGACGACCGAACGCCAGATTCAAGCCGCGCTCGACGCCGCAACCAAAGGCCGCACCACATTCGTAATCGCCCACCGCCTCGCGACGATCCGGAACGCCGACCGCATCCTCGTCTTCGAAGCCGGCCGTATCGTCGAAAGCGGATCGTTCGAGGAACTCGTCGCGCTCGATGGCCGCTTCGCCCAGCTCGCGCGCGCCCAGTTCATGGCGCCCGCGCTCGCATCGCCCGGCCCCGCGGCCCGGCCGGCGGGCCAATCCACAGAAATTTCCGCTGCGCCGATCTGAACGGTCTGGACAGGTCGGTCCACCGCGACCAGGTTATACATGCAGAAGCATCGAGATAACCAATGATCGATCTCGGCAAGAAAGACATGCGCGCCTGGACGCGGCTTGCGCGCACGCATGCGCTGGTCACCGGCGCGCTCGACGCCCGTCTCAAGGCGGCCGGCCTTCCGCCGGCGTCCTGGTATCCGATCCTCGTCGAACTGGAGAAAGCCGATCCCGGCGGGCTCAGGCCCTTCGAGATCGAGGAGGCGACAGGCGAGGCGCAGTATAACATTTCGCGGCTGCTGGACCGCATGACGAAGGCAGGACTGATCGTGCGCGCGCCCTGCGAGAACGACCGCCGGGGCTGGCGGATCGCGCTCGCCGAGCCGGGGCGCACGACGCGAAGCCGCATGCGCGAGATCTACGGCGCCTGCCTCGCGGAGCGCTTCGTCGATCCGCTGTCGGGCAAGCAGATCCGCGCGCTCGACGAAATCCTCGGCGACCTTCTGACGCGCGCGAAGAAATCTAGCGCTCCCTCGGCAGCGGCGTGACGCGCAGCGACGTGATTCGGTTGCGCGTCTTGCGCAGCACCTCGAACCGGAAACCGTGAAACACGAAGGTCTGCCCGGCCTCGGGGATCGTCTGCGCTTCGTGGATGACGAGGCCGGCGAGCGTCGTCGCTTCCTCGTCCGGCAGGCGCCAGTCCATGATCCGGTTGAGATCGCGGATCGGCGTGCCGCCATCGACGACGACGCTGCCGTCTGCGGCCGGGCGCACGCCTTGCTGGGCGACGTCATGCTCGTCGCTGATCTCGCCGACGATTTCCTCCAGAATGTCCTCGAGCGTCACGAGCCCCAGCACCACGCCGTATTCGTCGACGACGAGCGCGAAATGGGTCTTGCGCTTGCGGAAGGCCTGGAGCTGGTCGCGCAACGAGGTGGTCTCCGGCACGAACCAGGCGTCGAACACGATGTCTTCGATGGAAACCCGATCCGGATCGCCGGCCGAATCCAGCGCGCGCAAGAGATCCTTTGCATGCAGCACGCCGACGATGTTTTCCGGCTCGCCCCGCCACACAGGCAGCCGCGTATAGGGCGAGGCGAGCACTTCGCGCACGAGATCGCGCGGGGGAAGATCCCCGCTGATCGCCGCCATTTTCGTGCGATGGACCATCACGTCGGCGACGGTCAGTTCGTTGAGATCGAGCAGGCCGCCGAACATGTCGCGGTCGGCGCGCTCGACGCCGCCTTCCCTGTGCAGCAGCGCGACGGTGCTCTTCAACTCCTCGCGGCCGGCGAGCAGCGGATGCGCGCCCCTGGCGTCGAGACCGAAGGGCTTGAGGAACAACCGGACGATCGCCTCGACCGCGACCAGCGCCGGGCTGAAGACGGCGACGAAGAACGACACCGCGCGGGCGACTGCGAGCGACATGCGATCGGGCGCGGTGATGGCCACCGTCTTCGGCATGACTTCCGCGAAGATCAGCAGGAGCGCAGTCATCAGCAGCGTTGCATAGACAGCGCCGCGTTCGCCGGCCATCGCCACCAGCAGGCTTGTCGCGACCGCGGACGAACCGATGTTGACGAGCGTGTTGCCGAGAAGCATGGCGCCGATCAGCCGGTCGCGCGATTGCAGCAGCCGGTTGACGGTCGCGGCGCGGCGGTCGCCGCCGTTTTCGAGCGCGTACATCCGTGCGCGCGACGCGGCGGTCAGCGCCGTCTCGGACCCGGCGAAGAACGCCGACAACAGAATGCAGACCACGACGATGCCGACCGCGGCCCAAGGATTGAGATGAAGAGGCTCCCCGATCGCCTCGTGCATGGCGCATGTCCCGAATTAATCGACTTCGATCGATCCGATCGAACGATTCAACTCGCCGCGACGGCGAGCTCTTCCAAAAGATAGGCCCGCACATCCTCGGCTGCGACGCCCTTCGCAATGAAGGACTGGCCGATGCCGCGCGCCAGAATGAAAGTAAGCGCGCCGTGCTGCACTTTCTTGTCCTGATACATGGCGTCCAGAACGGCGTCGGCGTCGGCGGACCAGTGCGGGATTTCGCGAATGCGCGTCGGCAGCCCGACGTTGCGCAGGTGCGCGGCAGCGCGTTCGGCGTCCTGGCCCGGACAAAGCCCGAGCCTCGACGAGAAACGAAAGGCGCAGGCCATCCCGATCGCAACGCCCTCTCCGTGCACGAGACGCGCGCCGTCGTACCGCACGAGACGCTCGAACGCGTGTCCGAACGTATGGCCGAGATTGAGCAACGCGCGATCGCCCTGCTCCGTCTCGTCGCGCGCGACCACGTCGGCTTTCGACTGGCAGGAGCGCGCGATCGCCTCGATCCGCTCGGGGCCGCCCGCGAACACGCCGCGCCAGTTCGCCTCCAGCCATTCGAACAAGGCGCGATCGTCGATCAGGCCGTATTTCGCGACTTCCGCATAGCCCGCGCGAAATTCGCGTTCCGGCAACGTCGCGAGCGCAGCCGTGTCCGCCAGCACGAGCGCGGGCTGATAGAAGGCGCCGACGAGATTCTTGCCGTGCGTGGAGTTGATTCCGGTCTTGCCGCCGACGGACGAATCCACCTGCGACAGAAGCGTGGTCGGAATTTGCACGAAACCGACGCCACGCCGGACGGAAGCCGCGACATAGCCTGCAAGATCGCCGACGACGCCGCCGCCGAGCGCCACGACGAAATCGCCGCGTTCGATCTTCGCAGCGATCACGGCCTCGCACACGCGCTCGAATTGCGCATAGGATTTGGACGTTTCGCCCGGCGGCACGACGATGCGCGCGTGCCGCACGCCGGCGGCGGTCAGGCTGCGTTCGAGCGCCGCAAGATGAATGTGCGCGACATTGGCGTCGGTCACGATGGCGCAGGCCGCCTTTGGCCGCAACGCCGCGAGCCGCTCGCCCGCCTGCTCGATCACGCGGTCGCCGATGACGATGTCGTAGGCGCGGGCGCCGAGAGCCACATGCACGCTGCGCGACGCCGACGCGTCGCCTGCGTGAATGAGATGCGCGTGCAAGGCGTCGACGAGATCGTTCACGACCGCATCGAAATGCGCGTCGCGCGCCGAGACCGTGACATCGGCTTTCGAATAGATCGGATAACGCTCGGCGATCAGCCGGCGCATCGTGCCTTCCGGGTCGGCGTTTTGCAGCAAGGGCCGCGTCGGCCGTTTGCGTACGCGCCGCATCAGAAGATCGAAATCGGCCTCGAGCCAAACCGAAACCGCGCGCTCCTTGATGCGCGCGCGCGTCTGTTCGTTCATGAAGGCGCCGCCGCCGGTGGCGATCACCTTCGGGCCCTCGGTCATCAGGCGCGCGACGACGCGACGCTCGCCGTCGCGAAAATAGGTTTCGCCATAGGTCGCGAAAATCTCGGAAATCGTCAGCTTGTGCGCAGCCTCGATCTCGGCGTCCGCATCGACGAAAGCGAGGCCGAGACGATCCGCGAGCCTGCGCCCGGCCGACGTTTTGCCGGAACCCATCATGCCGACGAGCACGATGCAGCGATCGCCGAGCGCGCGCACGATCGCCTCGCCGCGCGGCGATTGCGGGCGGTTCGTGACGAATTCTGCGGTTTCGATCGAGGCGGCTTTCACTTCGCCGTCTCTATCACAGGCGCCGTCTGCGGCGAAACGCCGCCCGGTTGCCAGAGCAGCGACGGAGCGGCATACCAGTGGCGAACCAGCAAGAGCGCCCCGTGCCGAGTCTATTTCGATTTCTGGTGACCGTCGCCGTGCTCGCGGGCGCCGTCTATGGCGCGATGTGGGCGGTCGCGACCTATGTCGAACCGCAGCCGCGCGAGATGAGTCAGGTCGTGCCGGCCAACCGCCTCACCGGCAAATGAGCGCGCAGGCGTCGCCGGTCCATCTTTTCCTCGACATGATCGCCGCCGAACGCGGCGCCGCCCGCAATACGATCGAGGCCTATCGGCGCGACCTTTCCGATTACCTCTCTTTCCTGGACGCCCGCGGCCTGACCGCGATCAGCGCCGATACGGCCGCCATCCGCGCCTGGCTCGGCGCGCTGGAAGCGCGGGGGTTCGAGACGGCCTCCTCGGCGCGAAAGCTCTCGTCGGTGCGCCAGCTTCACAAGTTCATGGCCTCTGAAGGTCTGCGCGGCGACGATCCGGCCGCGATCCTCGAGGGTCCGCGCCGCCGCGCCGCCGCGCCCAAGGTGCTGACGGTCGACGAGGTCGACGCGCTGATCGCGGCCGCCCGGACCCGCATCGATACGCCCGACGCCTCGCCGGGGCGGCGATTTCGGGCCCTGCGCCTCTATGCCCTGGTCGAGCTCCTCTACGCGACGGGCCTGCGCGTGTCCGAGCTCGTCAGCCTGCCGAGAACGGCGGCGCGGTCCAAAGAGGCCTTCATCGCGGTCCGCGGCAAGGGCGGCCGCGAGCGCCTCGTGCCGCTTACGCCCGCCGCGCGGACCTCTGTCGCCGACTATCGCGCGCGGCTGAAGGCCGCCTTCCCTGCGCTTGCAGAGGCGCGATGGCTGTTTCCGTCGGATTCCGAGAGCGGCCATATGACACGCCAGGCCTTCGCCCGCGATCTCAAGGATCTCGCCGCCGAAATCGGCCTTTCGGCCACCCGGATCAGCCCCCACGTGCTGCGGCACGCCTTTGCGAGCCATCTCCTGCAAAACGGCGCCGACCTGCGCGTCGTCCAGGAACTGCTCGGCCATGCCGACATTTCCACGACCCAGATCTACACCCACGTCCTCGACGAGCGCATGCGCGCGATGGTGCGCGACCTCCACCCCCTCGGGGACCCGGACAAGCCCGGCTAGCCCATTTGCGCCCGAATAAATGAAACTAGACCGGGTCACGTCGAGGTTGAATAAGCCTTTGTGCAGCCAAGACAATTCGGCTGATAGTGCGAAGGGAGGCTGAACCCCTCAGCTTCTCATCGTCTATGCCGGCGACGGCTGGCATCTCGTGCTCGCAGCCATGGACCGGACCAACGTTTCCGTTGGCCAGTTCGTGCTCGCTGGCGAGCCCGTGGGCGTCATGGGCTGGGCAGGCGGGCACAGATCGGCGGTCGCCATCAGCGCGAGCCGATAGCACGCGCTATGGCAGGGCGCTCGCGTCGCTCTGCCGGAATATAAACGCCGGCACAAAGATTTCCGTCCGCCTCCTACCTATCCGTACATCGCTCCGTTCGACTGCGGCGGCGTCGGTACACTTCGGCCGGTCAGGCCCTGTCGCAAGGTGCGGTCGAATCGACCGTCAGTAAGCGATGAAGTCGCGAAGCTTGTCGACCGAACCGATCGTGATCCGACGATAGCGCACTTCGATCAGCCCGCGCGCTTCGAGGTTCTTCATCAACCTGGACACGCGCTGCCGCGATCCGAACCCGAACTGGCCGAGGTGCTCCTGCGTCACCTCGGCCTGCGTTGATCGGTCGTCGGTCCGCGGGGCGAAATGCAGGATCAATCGCGCCAGCCTCTGTTCGTCCGACGCCAGATTGCTCGCAAGATTCCAGGCGACCAACGCCCGGGTGCGCAGTCCGATCAGTTCGATGACGTCGAGCAACGCATCCGGGTTCTTGCCGACCGCAGCGCGCACAGATGGGATCGGAAAGGCGACGAATACCGACCCCGGCGCCGACCAGAGGTCGTGCGCCCATTGCGCATCGACAAAGCAGGAGACCCACGTCGCCCATTCGCCGACCCGCGTCGGCGGAAGACGCGCCTCCCGGCCGCTGGGAGAACTCAGGGAAGGCTCGACCGCGCCGGCCGCGACATAGCGCAAATGTTGCGGAGGACTGGTCCGGGAAACGAGCAGTGTCCGCGAAGGACAGCGCTCGACGCGCACCGTGGCCGCCAGACTGCGTCGCGCGGCGTCCGACAAATGCCGAAAAACATGGGCGGCCCGAAGGATCGCCAGTGGATCCGGCTCGACCGTCTGGGAACGTTCCGGGTTGGCCATGGAGCACCGCTTATTCGTAGTGTTTCTGACAAATAGTTACAGGCGTAACATTCTTCTACAGACTTCTTCGCTAGCGTTTTGGACAAGGCGACTGCACACCGCGCCGCGCTGGAGGCATCGCGTCCGCAAC